>JAUCCH010000084.1:0-47515 GCA_034676385.1 Leucobacter sp. | reverse complement strand
TTTTTTTTTTATGTAACCTACTCATAGATTACGTATTGCTCGACGGCCGGCAATAGATACCCGTGCTGGAGACGCCAAGGTACACACAGCCATCCCAGCGGGTGTCGCAGCCGAGATCGCCCGATAGCAGGCGTCAAAATCGAGCTGCAATGAGGCCGGGTGCTGCGGGGCGAACAAGGTGGTCATGCCTCAATACTGGACTAGCGACTTGCCTCATGCACGCGGATTTCGGACATTGCGGTGGCCGACAGCGGGTGCGGTTCCGGGTTGAATATGCGTCGAGGATCGCGGCCCGTAAGTTTCCCGCGAGAACTGGCGGGCCAGCGATCATCATTGGTTCGCCGGGTAACCCATCTTCTTCGAGGGCGAGGATCGCTGCCCCTGCCTCCTTAGCAATCAGGACCCCGGCGGCGTAATCCCAGGGCTGCAGACCGCGCTCGTAATAGGCATCGAGCCGCCCAGCTGCGAGGTTGCAGAGGTCGACGGCTGCCGCACCCATGCGGCGAATATCGCGGACCTAGGGGTCGGCTCCAACTCGCCACTAGAGCCTGTTCCGTGCGGCGCACTCGCATGTGCCTAGATCCCGTCGCCACGAGTGCGAGTGACGAGTTCTTTTGCTTGTGAAGCGTGGATCGTCTGGCCGTTTAGACGTGCCCACCGAATTCGTGGGCTTCAAATAGTTCGTCAAGTGCTGGTACGTAGACCGCGCCAGCGACTTCACGGCGCCCGTCGAATGTGGTACCGGGCCGTCGTCCGCGACCCGTTGCTGCGATACTCACCGCATACGACGGGCAGGTCATCGAGGTGTGAGGTGCCATCGATGGGATCGATATAGCCCACGTAATGCCGGTCGTGCCTTCGACGCTTGCGCCCTCTTCGCCGAGCAGTCCGTGGTTCGGGCGAGCCTTCCGGAGGGCCTGCGTGATGAGCGCCTCTGCCTCGCGGTCTGCGGCGGTCACGACGTCTGCAAGGCTTGACTTTGCTGTCGGCGATCTGGACGCCTTGCTCGCGGAGTTCTCGGATCCTCGCACCAACATTTCGTGCTACTGAACCCGCAAGGTTGGTAGAAGATTAAGAATACAGCGCGCGAGCAAAGGTAGGCATGAGTTGAGCCTACGCGCAGTGCCTCGGCAAGAGCGACGCGACACGCTCGCAACACGCACTTGAATAATTGCGTGGGACGAGTATAGTATTGACTTTTGGTGCTTTGCGCCTGTTTTCGCGTTCCCGCGTTTGGCAGAGCTGACACTGCGCATGATCGTCAGTTTCTTAAGCGATACAGAGGATATGGCCAAAAAAGACGGCGTCATCGAGATCGAGGGCCAGGTTGTCGAGGCTCTTCCCAACGCGATGTTTCGTGTTGAGCTGACCAACGGGCGCAAGGTGCTCGCCCACATTCCGGGCGGGATCCGTCAGCACTACATTCGCATCCTTCCTGAGGACCACGTAATCGTGGAGCTGACTCCCTACGATTTGACCCGCGGTCGTATCGTCTACCGCTACAAGTAGAGCTACTGAAAAGTAACGGCTCACGGCATTCTGCGAGTACGAGGACAGCGAGTTAGGAACCGCAATGAAGGTCAACCCCAGTGTCAAGCCGATCTGCGATCACTGCAAAGTGATCCGCCGCCACGGCCACGTCATGGTGATCTGCAAGAGCAACCCACGTCACAAACAGCGCCAGGGCTAAGCCCCGGCCTTTTGGGGTGTCTCGCTCAAAGCAAAACTAAAAAATAAACAAGTGCATCTAAGAACTTGATCCGACAGGGTCAAGAGACACCTCGGGCTAGGGTCCCGAAAAAAATCCCTGATGTGCTCCACACCTCCACAACACCTCAAGGAGAGCCAACATGGCACGTCTCGCAGGAGTAGACATCCCACGTGATAAGCGCGTGGTGATTGCACTCACCTACATTTACGGAGTTGGACGCACTAGCGCCGTAAAGACCCTCGCCGACACCGGCATCGACGAAAGCATCCGCGTGAAGGATCTTTCGGACGAATCAGCTCATTCTGCTTTCGCGATTACATCGACGCGAACTTAAAGGTAGAGGGTGACCTTCGCCGAGGTTGCAGCCGATATCCGCCACAAGGTTGAGACCGGAAGCTACCAGGGTCTACACCACCGCGAGGGTCTTCCCCGTGCACGGTCAGCGTACTAAGACGAACGCTCGCACCCGCAAGGGCCCGAAGCGCACCGTCGCCGGTAAGAAGAAGTAACCCGGTCAGCTCAAACATAGCTTTCAGAAGAATGCTTAATGGCTGCGACAAAGGCCGCGGTGCGCAAGCCGCGTCGCAAGGATAAGAAGAACGTCGTCGTGGGCCAGGCTCACATCAAGTCGACTTTCAATAACACAATCGTTTCGATCACTGACACCACCGGTGCTGTGATCAGCTGGGCCTCTTCAGGTGGCGTCAGCTTCAAGGGTTCGCGTAAGTCGACTACGTTCGCCGCTCAGCTTGCTGCTGAGAGCGCTGCCCGCAAGGCGCAGGAGCACAGCATGAAGAAGGTAGACATCTTCGTGAAGGGTCCAGGTTCGGGGCGCGAGACCGCAATCCGTTCACTGCAGGCTGCTGGCCTCGAGGTTGGGTCGATCACCGACGTAACCCCGCAGACCCACAACGGCTGCCACCCCCCCAAGCGCCGCCGCGTCTGAGCTTATGGCTTTGCCGCGTGTAGCACGGCAAACGCCGGCGACCTCCAGTTGCAACCCATACGGCGGTAGCTGGAGGGCCAGCGTCCAAGCGATTTCCTTTATTTCAACACACCGCATGAGTCATATAGCGGACTCCAGCGAAAGGAACCAACACAGTGCTCATCGCACAGCACCCCACTCTGACTGAAGAATCAATCTCCGAGTACCGCTCACGTTTTGTTATTGAGCCCCTCGAGCCAGGCTTCGGATACACACTCGGCAACTCGCTGCGTCGTACCCTGCTCTCCTCGATCCCCAGCGCCGCTGTTACCAGCGTTCACTTCGAGGGTGTCGCTCGTGGGTCCCCCACGATCCCCGGTGTGTCGGAAGAGCGTCACCGAGATCATCCTGAACATCAAGGACCTCGTGGTCTCGAGCGAGCACGACGAGCCCATCACTGCCTACCTGCGCAAGACTGGTGCAGGCGAGGTAACGGCTGCTGATATTTCGGCACCGGCTGGTGTTGAGGTGTACAACCCCGAACTCGTTATTGCGACGCTCGGCGACTCAGCTGAGTTTGAGCTTCGAGCTCACCATTGAGCGTGGCCGTGGCTACGTTTCGGCAGCACCGAACCGCAACGACGACGCAGAGGTCGGCCGTATTCCGGTCGACTCGATCTACTCGCCAGTTCTCAAGGTGACTTACCGCGTCGAGGCAACTGGTGCCGGTGAGCGTACTGACTTCGACCGCTTGGTAGTTGACGTTGAGTCCAAGCCCGCAATCAGCCCCCACGATGCAATCGCTTCGGCTGGCTCGACCCTGGTTGAGCTGTTCGGACTGGCACGCGAGCTGAACACTGCCGCTGAGGGCGTCGAGATCGGACCGGCTCCTGTGGAGGTCGTCGTTGATGGCGCGCACTGGATGCCGCTCGAGGATCTCGACCTTTCGGTTCGCAGCTACAACTGCCTGAAGCGCGAGGGAATCAACACGGTAAGCGAGCTCGTAGCGCTCAGCGAGGCCCAGCTGATGAACATCCGCAACTTCGGCCAGAAGTCGGTTTTCGAGGTGCGCGACAAGCTCACCGAGATGGGTCTTTCACTGAAGGACGCAGTGCCCGGTTTCGACGGTGCACAGTTCTACAGCTACGAAGAAGACGCTAACTAGTTTCTCGCGGCCATTTCGGCCTGCATTTTCATACAACGGAGTACATAATGCCCAAGCCCAATAAGGGCCCCCGCCTCGGAGGCGGCCCCGCACACGAGCGCCTGCTGCTGAACCAGATGGCTGCGCAGCTCTTCGAGCACAAGCGCATCCAGACCACCGAGACCAAGGCCAAGCGCCTGCGCCCGGTTGCTGAGCGTCTCGTAAACTTCGCAAAGCGCGGAGACCTGCACGCACGCCGCCGCGTGATCGTCAGATCCTCGACAAGTCGGTAGTTCACGAGCTCTTCGCAGAGATCGCACCCCCTAGTTGAGAACCGCAAAGGCAGCTACACCCGCACCTCATCAAGACCGGTTACCGCAAGGGCGACAACGCTCCCATGGCAATCATCGAGCTGGTTATCGAGCCCGTAAACCCCAAGCCCAAGCGCGCCAAGAAGGACGAAGCTCCTGCTGCGGGCCCGGTTGAGGTTGAAGAAGAGGCCATCGAGGCGGCAGTTGCAGAGGCAGAAGAGGCAGCGGAGGCTGTCGCTGACGCCGCTGAGGAAGCCGCTGAAGGGGTAGCTGAGGCTACCGAGGACGCAGCTGAGGCTGCTGACGAGGCTGCAGAAGAGAAGTAACTCTCCTCGCAACACTGAGAACACCCCATAGCGCTTCGGCGGGGTGGGGTGTTCTGCGTTTGCGGGCGCGCTGTGCGCTGGCGTGTTCCGTTGCGGGTGTACTGCATCTGGGCGCGCTTGATTGTGGCCGCACAGCGTGTTGGTTGGGCTGCCCTCGGTGACGTTAGGTAAGAAGGTTGAGAGGCGAGATCTGAAGTGTCTCGGTACCTCGGTAGCCCGGTCTGCTAGCGGTGCGTCGAAGCTTTCTGGCCTTTGACGGGCAGTGGCTGCTCATCCTTTTCGAGCAGAGCATCGAGTGCGACCCGCACCGTGGCCGCGTATGCCTCGCCGCCGCTCGGATTGGGGTGAATATCATCACCAGCAAGCCCGCCAGGCACGAGGGGAATAGCGGCAGCCCAGTCGGCCAGCGTGACTCCGCGGTTTGCTTCAGCAAAGGCACTGAGCTGCTGATTCACTTCGGGAATCCACCAACGGTCAGCGTACGCGTTGACGAGCACGATGCCGCGACCGTCGGCAACGCGCAACAGTGCTTCGAGATCGGCTTGATCGACGGGTCCGTTAGTTCCGAGGCCGACTACGAGTACAGGTCGAAGCTGCCCCTGAGCAGCAAGTTCGGATGTAATGCTGACGCCCATGCCCAGGCCGCGTGAGACCGCGGCATCAACCCAAATATCGGGAAACGAAGCCGTGAGTTCGGGGAAACTCGCGAGCATGACCGAGTCGCCTACGGCGAAGACCTCCCAGCCTTGGATTGGTTCGGGTTTCGGCGGCTCAAAGTGGGGTGCCACCGTCCATTCAGAGCCAAAGCCTGAAGGGCCGAAAGACCCATCGCCAGACTCAACGGTTGATTCGTTGTCCGGGACCGTTGCCTGCTCACTACCGCTACCTGACGGCGACCGAACTGACCCGCTGCCCTGGGCTTCAAGAGCTGCCTGACCGCGTGCGACCACAGCGGAAGAGTCGCTTGCTTCCGGAGCATTTGCGATCGCAAAGCCGGTCGTGGGCACCGTGACGAGAAGGACCACGAGCATTGAGATGCCAACCGCCAGGCTTCGACCCTGCAACCGGATGGGACGGAGAAGCTGCGCGATAGAGCGGCGCAAACCTATGCGGCGCACGGGCTGCTCGACATAGTGAAATGAGAGAGCCGAAAACAGCAGGGTGACCGCGAGCGCGATTGCTGGGACGACCCACCAGTTTGTGAAATGGTACTTTTCGCCGAGTGCGGCGACGATCAGCAGGATTGGCCAGTGCCAAAGGTAGATGCCGTACGAACGCTCACCTATCCAGCGGCACGGTTGTACATCAAGTGCGCGCCCTAGCCAGGCTCCTGGCCGGGTTGCTGCCCACACAACTACAAGAGTGGCGCCCGTAGCGATCTGGAAGCCGCCCATAAAGCTTTCGGGGCTACCCTCGCGCAGCGTTACAGTGAGCCAGGCAATCGTCCCGAAACCACCTAGGCCAAGCAGAATGAGGCCGATTTGCTGCCAGAAAGCGAGAGCGCGATCGGAGCGCGACAGTCCCGATACTGACCTGAACTCCGAGGCGGGTCGGCTGAACGCAAGTGGCTTGAGTGCGCAAGCAAGCGCGACGCCAAGCAACAGTCCGAATACGTGCGTATCGGTGCCGAAATAGACTCGGGTTGCTGGCACACCCTGCGCGAAGAGCGTGCTCATCCAGGCGGCCGAAGCGAGCCCAACGAGAGCAAAGAAAAGTACTCGCGTGGCGGCTGAACGCATGCGCAGCGCGAGAAGTAAGACCAGCGGCAGCAACACGTAGAACTGCTCTTCGATCGCCAGCGACCAAGTATTGCGGAACAACTCAGGGTTGTCCTGCGCAAAGTAATCGGTGCCCAGCGCGATATAGACCCAGTTTGCGACAAACAGTGAGGCGCCCGCAATTTGCGCACCGATATTGATCAGCAAATCCTTGCCAGTGAGCAAAGCGGCGCTGGCACTCACAAGCAGCACAAGTGCAAGCGCGGGCAGCAGTCGTCGTGCGCGTCGCCGCCAGAAGCTTGCGAGTGCGATGCGGCCGGTCTGGCGGTGCTCGGAGAGCAGCAGTGTGGTGATCAAGAAGCCACTGATGACAAAGAAAATATCGACGCCAAGGAAGCCGCCGGGCAGTGTCTCCGGGAAGAGGTGATACACAACGACCAGACCGACCGCGATCGCGCGGAGTCCATCGAGCCCCCCCGAGGCGTGTAGACGCGGCGGGTGCGTTGGCAGAAGCCAGGGTGGAGCTTGTAGTCATGCGTAGGGGTCGTGGAGTAGGCGGGGCCGTTGTGTGTGGCCTGGGCGATTGTGCCCGGCGCAGCGGCGAGAAGACGCGCGCGCGTAACCTGTATAGTCTAAGCCCATGCGACTGCGCCTCGACATCGGATACGACGGCACCGACTTTCATGGGTGGGCGACACAGCCTGGCCTACGCACTGTGCAGGAAGAGATTGAGGCTTCGCTTGCGGTGCTGCTCCGAACCGAACCAGGCGCCCAGTTGCCGAGGCTTACCGTAGGCGGTCGAACTGATGCCGGGGTGCACGCGAGAGGCCAGGTGGCGCACCTTGATGTGCCAGATGAGATGGTGTCGAGGATCACGCCCAGGCGGGTGAACGGAGTGCTTGCTCGGCGGCGCTCGGCTGACGTCGTCGTGCATGCGGTTCGTCAGGTGCCCGAAGCGTTTGATGCGCGTTTTGGTGCGTTGCGCCGCAGGTACGAGTATCGGCTCCGGGACGAGAACGTGCGTCGTGACCCGCTGACCGCACGCTTCACCGCGGATGTGCCTCGCGAGCTTGATCTTGACTCGATGATTCGCGCCAGTGATGACTTGCTCGGTCTCCAAGATTTCACGACGTTCTGCAAGGCGCGTGAGGGATCGACGGCGGTGCGCGAGCTGTTGTGTTTCGACTGGTGGCGCACTGACGAGGGGGTGCTGGTGGCCTCAATTGAGGCTGATGCATTCTGCCATTCGATGGTTCGCGCGCTCGTGGGCTCAATAGTTGCGGTGGGTGGTTCGAGGATCAGCCATGGCGATCTCGTGCAACTGCGTGACGCGCGAGAACGAACCAGCCGCTTCACTGTGATGCCGGCACACGGATTGTCGCTCGAAGAGATCGTCTACCCTCCCGACGAGGAACTCGCAGCCCGTGCAGAACATACTCGTGCTCGACGTGAAGTACCAAGCGATGCATTGCACTAAACGCCTGGGTCCAGTGAAACTTGCAGCACCCTCCGCTTCGAGCGCCGACCACGCCCTCAGCCGAGGGTGGCTGAGGGACATACGGCACGCAAAGCGATGCTTTGCACGAAGTGCCTTGGTCCGTGCTAAAGTAGACCCTTGGTGCGTAAGTACCCGAATGTGAGCCCCCCAGGGCTGATGCACTCTTGTTCCAATTGTGGCAGGAGACTCGGCAGGGGAGGGATCCACGAACCACTCCATTTCGAACGAAAGCAGCACACTGTGACTCGCACATATTCGCCGAAGGCCGCTGAGCAGAAGCACGATTGGCTCATCATTGACGCCACTGACGTCGTGCTCGGCCGCCTCGCAACCCAGGCCGCTGCGCTTCTGCGCGGCAAGCACAAGACCACCTTTGCTCCTCACATGGACATGGGCGATCACGTGATCATTATCAACGCCGAAAAGATCGTTCTTACCGCCAACAAGGCGTCGAAGAAGAAGTACTACGATCACTCGGGTTACCCCGGTGGCCTCCGCACCACGAGCTTTGAAGACATGCTGGGTAGCAAGCCCGAGCGTGTTGTCGAGCGTGCGATCCGCGGCATGCTGCCGAAGAACTCGCTCGGTCGCGACCAGTTCCGTAAGTTGAAGGTGTACGCAGGTGCTTCGCACCCGCACGCCGCTCAGCAGCCCACCACGTACACCATCGGCCAGGTCGCGCAGTAACGCGCGCAGACTTTAGAAAAGGACTTTCAAAGTGACTGAAGAGAACGTGGCCGTCGAGAGCTACACCACTGAGACCCCGGCGTCGCAGGCGCCCGAAAAGGCTCCCCGCCCCGCACTCACCGTTCCCGGCGCAGCAGTGGGTCGTCGCAAGCAGGCAATCGCCCGCGTGCGTCTCATCCCCGGCAGCGGCACCATGACCGTTAACGGTCGTGAGCTCACCGAGTACTTCCCGAACAAGCTGCACCAGCAGCTGATCACCGATCCGTTCACCGTCCTCGACCTGAACGGCTCGTACGACATCATTGCCCTCATCAAGGGCGGTGGCCCCTCAGGTCAGGCTGGTGCGCTTCGCCTCGCGATCGCACGTGCGCTCAACGAGATTGACGCCGAGCACAACCGTCCGACGCTGAAGAAGGCTGGCTTCCTGAGCCGCGACGCACGCGTTATTGAGCGCAAGAAGGCTGGTCTGAAGAAGGCCCGCAAGGCGCCTCAGTACTCGAAGCGCTAAGCAGCGCGGGTACTCATATGGGTCGCCTATTTGGCACCGACGGGGTCCGGGGTCTGGCTGGGGTGGATGTCACCGCCGAGCTGGCCCTGGGCCTCGCTCAGTCTGCAGCCTTTGTGCTCGGACGCAATGCTCGCGCGGAGAGTCGCCGAGCTGTTGCGGTGGTTGCGCGAGATCCTCGGGTCTCCGGAGAGTTCATCTCGGCTGCAGTTGCGGCAGGCCTCGCCTCAGCGGGAGTGGACGTTTACGAGGCTGGTGTGATTCCGACCCCGGCTGCCGCATACCTCGTCGCTGATATTGAAGCTGACTTCGGTGTGATGGTTTCGGCATCGCACAACCCTGCTCCCGATAACGGCATCAAGTTCTTTGCCAAGGGCGGGCTGAAGCTGCCTGACCACATCGAAGATGAGCTTGAAGCGGCAATGAAGAAGCCACTCGCGGGCAATACCGGCCGCGAAGTTGGCCGGATTCGCCGATTCGCTGATGCCGAGGATCGCTATCTCGTGCACTTGTTGGGCACGCTCGAAGGTCTCCGTCTTGACGGACTTCACGTCGTGCTCGACTGCGCTCACGGCGCTGCGGCAGGGATTTCGCCAGACGTCTTCACTGATGCAGGCGCGAAGGTTACGGTTATCGGCAATGCACCAGATGGCTTCAACATCAATGACGGTGTTGGGTCGACTCACCTGGAACCACTCATGGCGGCAGTCATTGAGACCGGTGCCGACCTGGGTATCGCACACGACGGTGACGCTGATCGCTGTCTCGCAGTAGATGCGGCCGGAAATATGGTTGACGGCGACAAGATCATGGCGATCCTTGCCCTCTCAATGGCAGCCCGCGGCAAGCTGGCCGAGAATACGCTCGTCGCGACCGTGATGAGTAACCTGGGCCTCAAACTAGCTATGGCCAACAATGGTATCGACGTGGTCGAGACCGGTGTGGGCGACCGTTATGTGTTGGAACGGTTGAACGCCGATGGCTATTCGCTCGGAGGTGAACAGTCTGGTCACGTCATCATGAGCGAGTATGCGACCACCGGTGATGGAATTCTCACAGGCCTGCATATCGCCGCTGAGATGAAGCGCAGCGGTCGTTCGCTTGAGGAGCTGGCAGAGTGCATGACGGTGTATCCGCAGGTGCTGGTCAACGTCCGTGGGGTAGACCGTACCCGTGTGGCCGGTGACGAGGTGTTGCAGCAAGCCGTAGTACAGGCTGAGCTGGTGCTTGGTGGTGACGGTCGAGTGCTGTTGCGTCCTTCTGGCACTGAGCCGGTAGTCCGCGTGATGGTTGAGGCTGCGCACGAAGATCAAGCACTGCAGCTAGCAAATGATCTTGCGGCTGTGGTGAAAGACCGGCTCGCGATTTAGTCGTTAAACGTCTCCCTGAAGCGAGGCGTGCACGCGAGTGCGTATCTACCGTGCAAGTCATGATTGTTTGTGGTTTCTCACCAATTTATCCTGACACGCGGGCGAATAATTCATTCAAACTCTAAGAAGCTTGCGTAAGCTTATCCTGAGCGTCTCATGTGAGCGTTCCGCGACCCGAAAGGATCCCTACGATCATGAGCATTCCTGAGACTCCACAGAACCCCACCCCGCAGGCAGCGCCGTACCAGGCTGCACCTCAGCCTGCCGCTGCAGCGCCGGGCAAGGGCCTGAGCATTGCAGCCATCATCTTGGCGTTCCTTATGCCACTTATTGGCCTCATTCTCGGCATCATTGCGATGGTGCAGTCGAAGAAAGTCGGACAGAAGAATGGCCTCGCGCTGGCGTCGGTCATCATTTCAGTTGTGTTGCTGATCATCGGCATTATCAGCACGATCGTTTTTGTTAGCAGCATGGCTGCGCTCGGTGGCACCGCTCTGGAAGCGGCTGAAGCCTGCATGAATGGTGCGACTAGCGTCGAGGTTATGGGGCAGACCGTTGACTGTGCTTCCGTGCTCGCTGAATAAAGCAGCTACACACCGCGCCGTGAGTTATGCCGCCCCGGCGGCATAACTCGTTGGCCACTCAGCGGCGGTTCGTGACTCCTAGTTTCTAGGAACACGAACCGCCGCTTTTGTGTATACATCTCCTTCAGCTGTTGCGCCCTTGGGTTCTCGTCTCATCAGAGATCGACCTGTAAACTTGGGTTGGATGTTTGTTTGACAAATATGCGATATTTGTATGGTTTGTCTTGAGTCCTGAGGTATCGATTGGACGATTGGATGATTACGGCCAGTATTGGCAGAAGGAACGGTACCGGATTCGAGGAGGAACCATGCGCGCCGATGACGCTGCACAACTGCCCAGTGAGAGGCCGGTGCAACTCATAGATGAGCATGGTGTCGGCGTCGCCCAAAACGGGTATGTTGCACCCAGCAATGAGAAGCTTCTCGAAGGCTATGCAGCACTCGTTAACGGTCGTCGAATCAATGAGCAGTGCAACGCGCTCGTGCGTCAGGGGCGCCTTGCGGTGTATCCGTCTTCGCATGGGCAGGAAGCCTGCCAAGTTGCAGCAGCACTGGTGCTGGAAGAGAACGACTGGCTCTTTCCGACATATCGTGACTCGGTCTCGGTGATGATGCGCGGTGTCGCGCCTGAAGACACTATGGTCCTGCTGCGGGGAGACTGGCATTCTGGCTATGACTCCCAGGCGCACCGCGTTGCGCCGCAAGCTACCCCGCTCGCGACGCAGCTACTGCACGCGGTGGGGTTTGCCCATGCGGCGAAACTTCGCGGCGAGAGCACAGTCGTGCTTGCAATGTGCGGCGACGGAGCGACGAGCGAGGGTGATTTTCACGAGGCTATGAACTTCGCGGCAGTATTCCACCTGCCTGTCGTGTTCTTTGTGCAGAACAATGAATTTGCAATCTCGGTGCCGCTTTCCAGGCAGACTGCCGCGGTATCGCTTGCCCATAAGGCAATCGGTTACGGAATGCCTGGCCAGCGTGTCGACGGCAACGATATGGCAGCGGTGTTTGCGGTTCTCGGGGAGGCCGTTGCCCGTGCCCGTGCTGGTCAAGGTCCGAGCCTGGTAGAGGCGCACACGTATCGCATGCAGGCTCACACCAACGCCGATGACGACACCAGATACCGCGAACGAGAAGAAGTGAGCAGCTGGATCGCGCGCGATCCTCTTAGCCGTATGCGTACCTATCTGCGCGAAGCAGGCGTGCTCGATGACGAAACGGAGAACCGTTTCGCTGAGCATGCCGAAAGCATCGCTACTGAGTTGCGTGCCGCGATGAACCGTGAGGTTGAAGTCGATCCGGCAGATCTCTTCGCACACGTATTCGCTGCTCAACCAGCAACGCTCGCGGGTCAGTGGGCAACCCTGCAAGATGAGATCGCACGAACGGAGGCATCAGCATGAGCGACGCAGTGAATGCTCTTCCCACGATGACTATGGCGGCTGCACTGAACCTCGCGCTTGCCGACAGTCTCGAAGCTGACCCAAGCATGTTGATCTTCGGTGAGGATGTGGGTGCACTTGGTGGCGTGTTCCGCATTACTGATGGGTTGAACGAGCGCTTCGGCGAGGATCGCTGCTTTGATACCCCACTCGCTGAGTCTGGCATCATCGGCACCGCAGTTGGTATGGCGATGAATGGGTTGCGCCCTGTTGTGGAGATGCAGTTCGACGCCTTCGCCTACCCAGCGTTTGAGCAGATGGTAAGCCATGTCGCAAAGATGGGCAACCGCACGAAGGGCGGTTTGCGTCTGCCGATGGTGATCCGTATTCCATTTGGTGGGGGAATCGGCGGGGTGGAGCATCACTGCGATTCTTCTGAGGCCTACTACGCACACACCCCAGGCCTGACCGTGGTATCGCCGTCGAATCCACAGGAGGCCTACTCTCTGCTGCGCGCTGCGATTGCTTCGCCAGACCCCGTGGTGTTCATGGAACCCAAGAAGCTGTACTGGTCGAAGGGGCCGGTTGATACCGGGCTTACGACCGAGATAAGCAAGGCAGCAGTCGTGCGCGAGGGCACTGACGTGACGCTGATTGCGTATGGTCCCTCAGTGCAGGTGGCTCTTGAAGCCGCTGAAGCATCGGCCCAAGATGGCCGCAGTGTGCAGGTCGTGGACGTGCGTACGCTGACGCCGTTTGATGACGAGACCGTGATGAACGCGGTGCGCTCGACCGGTCGCGCAGTGGTCATTTCGGAGGCCCCAGGGTTTGTGAGCGTCGCATCTGAAATTCAGGCCCGTGTCTCAGAACAGTGCTTTGAGTACCTTGAAGCGCCTGTGCGAAAGGTCACCGGGTTCGACGTGCCATTCGCGCCGCCAAAACTCGAGCACTGGTACCTGCCAGACGTCGATCGGGTTATCGACGCAATCGATTCACTGCATTGGGAGGGCTAACAATGGCAGCGCAAGTCTTTATGCTCCCCGACCTGGGCGAAGGGCTCACGGAAGCCGTCATCGTGAGCTGGCTCGTTTCGGTGGGCGACACGATTGAGATCGATCAGGCAATCGCCGAGGTTGAAACAGCGAAGAGCATCGTTGAACTGCCGTCACCCTATGCGGGGACGGTGTTGGCCCTGCACGGTGTCGAAGGGGAAGCCGTTGCGACTGGTTCGCCGGTTCTTGAAGTTGGCGATGCCGGTGATGCTCCAGTCTCTGGCTCCGCGACTACGCGGGCTGCACACACTTCAGCGGGCGAGGGCAGCGCCGAGGCCGAGGTGGACCGCACGGAGCTGGACGCGTACCGGGCAGAGGAGCGTGCTGGCGCCGGTTCGGGAAACGTACTTATTGGGTATGGCACTGGCAGTGTTGCAGCAAAGGGGCGTCGGAAGCGAAAAGTCGCTCAAGGTTCAAGCCTGACCGCACCCGTTGCCGTGCGGGCTGGAGCCGTGCCGTTTGGAGCCGTGCCGTCTGGAGTCGTGGCAAGTGAGTCTGCTGCGGCATTGAGCGTTGACTTAGGCGTGATCAAAGACTCACACGCGCATCGACCGGTCGCAGTGCGCTCACCCATTGTGCGCAGGCTTGCCAGAGAGCTCGGAATTGATCCTCGAACCGTGATCGCAACCGGTGGCGACGGGGCAATAACCCGGGCCGACGTGCTGCAAGCTGCTGATGCAGTCGCCGGGGCGGGTGCTGCCGGGGGGTCTGCGCCGTCAGCGGCTCCCGCGGGCGAAGAAATGGCGGGGCTGCACGGGCTTCGACTCAAGTCGGCCGAGCGCCTTTCGCCGCTGCGCAAGGCCGTTTCGGCGAAGATGAGCCGAAGTCGTTCCGAGATTCCTGAAGCGACCGTGTGGGTCGACGTGGATTTCACTGAGTTGTGGGCACTGCGGCCGCAGATGGCCGCTGCGGGGGAGCGGGCGCCGTCCATCACGACGCTCGTTGCACGTTTCGTACTGCTCGCGCTGCAGGAGTATCCTCTTCTCGCCTCGCGTCTGAGCGAGGACGGTACGGAGCTGATGAGCTTCGACGGAGTCAATCTCGGAATCGCAGTGGATTCAGAACGGGGGCTTTCGGTGCCCGTGCTTCCGCGAGCAGGTGAGCTGTCGATCGCTGAGCTGGACTCCGCCTTGCGCGAACTCAGCGCTGAAGCCCGCACCGGCAGGCTCGCGCCAGCTCGCCTCTCGGGCTCAACCTTCACCTTCAATAACTACGGTGGATTTGGGGTGGACGGATCGGCTGCAATCATCAACCATCCGGAGGTGGCAATTCTCGGCACGGGTCGCATTATTGAGCGGCCCTGGGTGGTTGGTGGAGAAATCGTTGTGCGAAGGATCGCGCAGATCTCCTTGGCATTTGACCACCGTGTCTGCGCGACGGGGGATACGCGGCGGGGTTCCTGGGTAAGGTCGTCAACCTCATTGAGAACCCGATGCTGGCCTACCCGAGGCTCTAGTCGCGGATCTCGGTCGCTGAGGTGTTGAGGGCGTGATTGCCCAGCATTTACACTCCGGTGTTCCGACATACTGGCCGCTAACCACCGCTTGTGGGTAGAATCATTGGGAATTAACTAATCATTTGGTCAGTAAATGGGTTGCTAGTTGGAAGTCGCGCGCAGGTTCTCGTCGGTTCGCGCCAAACTGTTATCCGCGTTGCACCGATTCCTGAGTTCGTTCTATCCTAGAAATCCCAATAACTGAACGTTCAGTCACTAAATGATGGGCTGATCGACAAGGAGGTCGAAACCTATGGCCGAGGCCTATCTGGTTGCAGGCGTGCGTACAGCTGTCGGTCGTTACGGTGGTGCACTCGCCGCTATGCGCCCCGACGATCTCGCCGCGCTAGTAGTGAAAGCGCTCGTAGAGCGAGCGGGAGTGCCTGGAGACGCTATTGATGAAATCGTCTTCGGCGCAGCAAACCAGGCCGGTGAAGACAACCGAAATGTCGCCCGTATGGCCGCCCTGCTGGCAGGTCTTCCCGATACGGTTCCGGGCTACACAGTCAACCGACTTTGCGCCTCAGGAATGACCGCGGTGGCAAACGCATCGCAAGCGATTCGGGCCGGAGACGCCGATCTCATGATCGCGGGCGGTGTTGAGTCCATGACCCGTGCTCCCTGGGTGCAGGAGAAGCCAAGCAAGCCCTGGTCAAAGCCGGGCGCGCAATACGACACCTCAATTGGCTGGCGATTTCCAAACCCCGCACTTGTAGCACGGGACAAAGCGACATTCTCGATGCCCGAGACCGCAGAAGAAGTCGCTCGAGTTGATGGAATTAGTCGTGCGGACGCAGACGCGTTCGCTGTCGAGAGTCACCTCCGGGCTATCAAAGCAATTGAGGCCGGCCATTTTGTAAATGAGATCGTGCCGGTCACCGTAGATCTTGGGCGAGGCCGGCAGAGTGTAGTTTCAGTGGACGAGGGCCCCCGACCAGAGACCTTATTTGAGGTTCTCGCAGGACTGCGACCAGTGGTGGCGGGCGGTTCGGTGGTAACAGCAGGCAATGCCTCCTCCTTGAACGACGGCTCGAGCGCACTGCTCGTTGCAAGCGCGGATGCTGTTGAACGGTACGGCCTCACGCCGCGAGCACGCATTATGACGAGCGTTTCGGCCGCCCTCGCGCCAGAGGTCATGGGCCTCGGTCCGGTCCCCGCGACCGAGAAAGCGCTGCAACGTGCTGGCCTTTCCGTGAACGACATCGGTTCAATCGAACTCAACGAGGCATTTGCGTCGCAGTCGCTCGCATGCATCAGGCGGCTCGGGCTCGATCCAGCACGAGTAAACACAGACGGTGGGGCGATCGCGCTTGGTCACCCGCTTGGATCATCGGGGTCTCGTCTGCTCGTTACGCTCATGAACAGGATGGAGCGGGAGGGGTCACGCTACGGTCTCGCCACTATGTGCGTCGGCGTGGGCCAGGGCACGGCAACCATTATTGAGCGGGTGTAACTGTGATCGACTCGTCACCCCTGCTCGTAGAGCACTTTGACAGCCACGTACTTGCCACTCTCAATCGACCCGAGAAGCGCAACGCCATAGATCAAGAACTGATCGATGCGCTACATGAACTCTGCGCGGGCCTCGAATCATCACCGCAGACTCTGGTGCTTCGTGGCGAAGGTGGGACCTTCGCGGCCGGGGCCGATATCGCCCAGCTTCGTGCCCGGCGCGCGGCCGACGCGCTTGAGGGGATCAACACGCGGGCCTTTCAACGCATCAATGCCCTACCAATGCCGGTGATCGCCGTGCTCGATGGGTATGCCCTCGGTGGCGGGGCAGAACTCGCTTATGCGGCCGATATTCGAGTGGGAACGCCAACGCTGAAGATTGGCAACCCAGAGACAGGACTCGGGATCATTGCCGCAGCTGGTGCGAGCTGGCGACTACGTGAGCTGGTAGGCGAACCGCTCGCTGCGGAGATCATGCTTGCGGGTCGAGTGCTAGGTGCTGATGAGGCGCTGCGTGCGGGGCTCATTACCCACCTTGAAGATAACGCGCTTGCCGCGCTCGAAGCCGAGAACATCGCAAAGCGGATCTCGGCGCTCGACCCGGCAGCAACGCAGGCATCGAAGCGAGTTCTGCAGGCACCGCGCTCGGCACACCCACGAGATTGACCTCAGAGAGCAGTCGGTACTTTTCGAGAGCCCCAAAAAATGCGTCGCATGACTGAGTTTCTTGAACGGAAGAAGAGCAAATGAGCGGGTCAAACGAAATTAGCGTGCCCTCTCGCGTAGGCGTGATGGGCGGTGGACGGATGGGCTCTGGCATTGCTCATGCGTTCTTGCTTGCGGGTGCCT
This sequence comes from Leucobacter sp., assembly GCA_034676385.1. Classification (GTDB taxonomy): domain Bacteria; phylum Actinomycetota; class Actinomycetes; order Actinomycetales; family Microbacteriaceae; genus Leucobacter. The sequence goes on along the minus strand of JAUCCH010000084.1, from coordinate 30,506 downwards.
ACGTGATTGTGGTCGAGCGCGATGTGGCATCGGCTGAGGCCGCACGAGCCCGCATCGAAGAGAGCATCGATGCTTCAGTTGCTCGCGGGTTTTCGGGTGATGCGGCGCTTCTGAAGCAAGCACTGACAGTGGCGACCAATGTGGGCGCGTTTGGGGCCTGTCAGTTGGTTGTCGAAGCTGTGCCCGAGATCCTCGACCTGAAACTTGAAACGCTGCGCGCAATAGAGCAGCAGCTACCCGACTATGCGATCCTCGCATCGAACACTTCTTCCATTCCATTGGAACAGCTGGCTCAGATTCTCGATCGGCCACCGCAATTTATCGGATTGCACTTTTTCAACCCAGTACCAGCATCGAAACTTATCGAGATCGTGGTGCATGACGCGACTGACCCGGCCCTGCCGGAACAGGTTCGCGGCTGGGTGCGGGCGCTCGGGAAGACTCCGATCACGGTGTCTGACTCGCCGGGGTTTGCATCGAGCAGACTCGGTGTAGCCATTGCGCTCGAAGCCATACGAATGGTCGAAGATGGTGTCGCGAGCGCAACCGATATCGACCTCGCGATGGAGCTCGGATACCGCCACCCGACAGGGCCGCTCAAGACAACGGACATTGTCGGGCTTGACGTCCGGCTTGGAATTGCAGAGCAGCTCGAGAGAGATCGGGCCGCGATTTGCCCCGCCGCAATTGCTGCGAGACATGGTGGCGGAAGGCAAGCTCGGCCGCAAGAGCGGCCAGGGATTCTACGAATGGAACAACGGCGCCTAACGCCGGTGACAAAGGAGACGTAAGCAATGACGCGGATGCTGAATAGCTATGTGCAGGATGCCTGGTGGGCGCCCGCTGACGACGTGGCTGGGGTAGAGGTCTTCGACGCCTCAACGGGTGAGGCTGTCGCTCGAGTATCAACCGAGGGCCTCGATCTTGGTGCCGTGCTGGACTACGCGCGCACAACCGGGCAGAAGAGCCTCGGAGAGCTCACGTTTCACCAGCGGGCAGTGCTGCTTAAGGAACTTGCGCTTGTTCTGACCGAACGCAAGAAGGAACTGTACGAACTCTCGTACAAGACTGGTGCCACGAAGAGCGACTCTTGGGTGGATATCGATGGTGGCATCGGTGTGCTCTTCACCTACTCGGGCAAGGGGCGGCGAGAGCTGCCTAACTCAAGGGTGCAGCTCGATGGGCCGCTTGAGGTGCTCGCGAAGGACGGCAGCTTTCTCGGCCGTCATATCCGCACAACGTTGCCGGGTGTGGCTGTGCAGATTAACGCGTTCAATTTCCCGGTATGGGGCTCCCTCAAGAAGTTTGCTCCCGCTTTCCTCGCTGGAATGCCGACTGTGATCAAGCCTGCAACTCCCGGATCGTACGTGACTGAGCACATGGTGCGCATCATGGTCGAGTCGGGGCTGCTGCCCGCCGGCTCTGTGCAACTCGTCACAGGTTCGATCCGTGACGTGTTCGAGCATGCGCGACTTGGCGACATCGTCTCATTTACCGGATCGGCTTCGACCGCCGAGGCACTGCGTCGACACGATGCAGTGCAAACCGGGGGAGTGATCTTCGGTGCAGAGACCGACTCGATCAATGCTTCGGTGCTCGGTCCGGATGCGGTTTCAGGGACACCGGAGTTTGACGCTTACGTGCGGCAGCTTGTGAGCGAGATGACGACAAAGGCCGGGCAGAAGTGCACGGCTATCCGCCGCGCTCTCGTACCTTCGGCCTCCGTCAACGATGTCATCGAAGCCGTGCGTGCGCGCATCGCCGAGAAAGTTGTGGTTGGCGACCCTCGTACTGAAGGCGTCACCATGGGCGCCCTCGCATCCGTTGAGCAGCGCGAAGAGGTGCTGCGCCAAGTCGATAAGCTCGTTGCCGATGGTGGTGAGATTGTGCTCGGTGAAGGGCAAGAAACCAGTAACGGCGGAGCCTTCCTGCAACCAATCCTGCTGCGTTTTGATGATGCGAATGCAGCGCGCGCCCACGACACTGAGGCCTTCGGGCCGGTCAGCTCCGTTATCGGTTATGACAGCCCTGAGCAGGCTGCCGAGCTCGTAGTGCGCGGAGGTGGATCGCTCGTCACGAGCGTCGCCTCTTCCGACCCCGCATTCGTGTCTGCGCTGACGCTTCGTACCGCCTCCGCAAACGGCAGAAGGCTCCCGCTTCTCGACCGTGACAATTCGCGCACCTCAACAGGCCACGGCTCGCCACTGCCGATGTTGGTGCATGGTGGCCCGGGTCGCGCAGGTGGTAGCGAGGAACTTGGCGGTATTCGCAGCGTCTTCCACTACATGCAGCGCACGGCGATCCAGGGGAGCCCCGAGATGCTCACCGCCATCACCGGGGTGTGGCACACGGGCGCGACAACTCGCGATGATGTGCACCCGTTCCAGAAGTCACTGCAGGATCTGCGCATCGGCGATCAGGTTGTGTCTGCCGAGCGCGAAGTGTCGCTCGCTGATATCACCCACTTCGCTGAGTTCACCGGCGATACCTTCTACGCGCACATGGACGAGGAAGCCGCTGCGGCGAACCCGTTCTTCCCGGGGCGCGTGGCGCACGGCTACCTGCTTCTCTCGTTCGCTGCCGGCCTGTTCGTGTGGCCGGACGTTGGGCCGGTGCTCGCCAACTACGGGCTGGAGAACCTGCGGTTCATCACTCCGGTTTCGCCGGGTGATCGCGTTCGGGTGACGCTTACCGCAAAGCAGATTATTCCGCGTGAAACCGACGAATACGGCGAGGTCCACTGGGACGCCGTGCTGACGAATCAGAACGACGAGATCGTTGCCACCTATGACGTTCTGACGCTCGTGTCTAAGGCGCCGGTCGCTGAGACCGCATAGTCACTGCTGCAGCCTAATAGCGGGTGAGGGTCTGGAGAATGTTCGCCCAGACCCTTACCCGCTGCTGTTTGTATACGCGGCAATAACCCTTGGCGCCCTCAAACCGAGGCCCATCTTCATTAAACGAAGGCTATGAGCCTGCTGGCTGCGGGGTCAAGCCCCCGCCGAGAAACCGCAATACCGAGTCAGCAATCTCCTTGTGCGTGAATCGGCCGCCAGGGCGGTACCACTCAACTACCGAGTTGATGAGGCCAAAGGTGAAGCGCTCTGCGAGGCCGGGATCGATATCATCACGCAGCGTTCCCTCAGCGAGCGAAAGCTCGAACAGTCGTCTTAGCTTGGCGTCGAAACCGCGCCGTCGCTCCATCGCCTGCAACTCGGTCTCTGAGTTGCCGTGCAGCCGCAGCAGCAGCAATAGGTAGGGGCGCTGCTCGCACGCGACGCTGACTGCGCCGGGAACGACGAACCGAATGCGGTCGATCGCCGGCCCCGTTGTTGCCTCGGGTGCAGAGATCCCTCCAAGCGCCCCGAGCACCCGGTTGAGCGCGAGCTCGAGCATTGCCTGCTTCGAAGTGAAGTGGTGATAGACCGCCGACTTTGACAGCCCAAGCCGCTTGGCAATGAGTTCAAGGGTTGCGGCGTCGTACCCGTGGTCGGTGAACACTTTAACAATGACCTCGAGCATCTGCTCTTGGTCGTAGCCTGGGCGGCCGCGTCTTGGCGCGGCGAGAGAAGTCACCGGTTGATCCAACGTGTCTCCCTCTCACCAAAGCTTGCGGTGCCCAGAAACTGGTCGGGCACTGGCCGCGGTTTACTGTACCAGTTTCCCAATCGCTGGCTGCGTTGAGCGCGCTCTACTCCCGCAGGTCGTATACGCGCTTGAGCTTTCCTTGGGAACGTTCGACAGAGTCTCGCAGGCAACAAGCTCTACATCGACTGAGCACCCGATGCGCGTCTTGATGACCTGCTGGAGGTGTGTTCGCCGCCCAAGAAGCCTGATCGGCAGAGATACCCTCTCTGGGTTCAATCTTGATTGTGAGTGAATCCAGTTTTCCGACGCGAGTGAGCTCGATGATGAAGTGCGTGCTGAGCGCATGCTGCTCAAGCGCGATCTCCTCGATCTGTGTGGGGAACAGGTTGACGCCGCGCAAGATAATCATGTCGTCGTTGCGACCGGTGATTTTTGCGATTCTGCGCATGCCGGGGCGTGCGGAGCCCGGAAGCAGCTCGGTAAGGTCTCTGGTGCGGTAGCGGATCACCGGAAAGGCTTCTTTGGTGAGCGTGGTGAACACTAGCTCTCCGGATAGGCCATCGGGCACGGGCTGCAGATTCTCATCGATAACTTCCGGCAGGAAATGATCTTCCCAAATGTGTGGCCCATCCGCGTCTCGACGTACTCATCGCCAACCCCGGGGCCCATGACCTCGGAAAGCCCGTAGATGTCGACGGCTTTCAGCCCCATTCGGTCTTCAATCTCCTGCCGCATTGCGTCAGTCCAAGGCTCAGCGCCGCAGATTGCAACCTTCAAAGTGGTATTGCGAGGATCAAGGCCCGCAGCTTCGAAGGCATCCGCGATCGTGAGCAGGTAGCTTGGCGTGCACATGATTGCATCGGGTTCGAAGTCGTGGATCAGCTGGACCTGCTTTTCGGTCTGGCCGCCCGACATCGGAATCACTGTGCAGCCGAGGCGTTCGATACCGCCGTGTGCGCCAAGGCCGCCGGTGAAGAGCCCGTATCCGTATGCATTGTGAACACGCCAGCCTGGGCGGACGCCCGAAGCGTAGAGCGAGCGCGCGACGAGGTCGGCCCAGTTGTCTAGGTCTTTTTGCGTGTAGCCGACCACGGTTGGGCGGCCGGTCGTGCCGGAAGAGGCGTGGATGCGACGCACCTCTTCCTTGGGTACCGCGAACATTCCGAAGGGGTAGCTGAGTCGCAGGTCTTCCTTCGTGGTGAAAGGAAGCCTCTGTACGTCTTCGAGAGTTTTGATGTCTTCAGGGTGCACGCCCGCGGCATCAAATTTCTCGCGGTAGAGGGGGACGTTGTCATATGCGTGTCGAACTGTCCACTGGAGGCGTTCGAGTTGCAACGCCTCGACCGCGGCTCGATCGAGGCGTTCCTCTGGATGCAGGCCGATGGTTTCTGGGGTGGCTTCAGCCATGATAAAAACTCCTTGGACTCTACTTTGAGGCGGTGGGTAGTGCGCGGTTGGTGGTGAACGAACGGCCTCGAAACTCGGCCACTGTCTCTCCGTCTTGGTCCGTGATGGTGATGTCGTACAGGCCATTTCGCCCCGACACCCAGCGACGAACTGCTGTGGCGGTAAGCGTGTCACCCGCGTGGCTTGCCCGGGTGAATGTGATCTCGGCGCCCGAAGCGACGGTCGGTTGATCTCCCTCGTTGCACGCATATGCGAACGCGGTGTCGGCAAGAGTAAAGACCATTCCGCCGTGCGTGATGCCGAAGCCGTTCGCCATTTCAGGGCGCACGATCATAGAAAGTACGGAGCGTCCACGCTCGAGCTGTTCAATAGTTATTCCAAGAAACTCTTTTGTGAGATCTGTGGGTGCCATGTGAGTTGCTGCCCAAGTCGGATCAGCGCTGTAGGCCACGGGGTGATCTTGAGCGGTGCTCGGCGCGGTGCTGCTGTTCATGGGCGCTCCATTGCGTGAATCGTCATCGATTGTTTCAGGTAATGCGACACTCGTTCTTGCGGACGGGGTCGGAATGAGTATACTAACTGAATGGTCGGTAAGTAAATCAAATGCGCCTACCGTTCACTTTTAGCGAGCAAACACGCACAGAGAGTCAAGGAGGCCTCCGATGTCTACTCCGGTTACCGCCGTTGAAACGAGCGAAGAGCAAGAGCACTTCGACGCGCTCATTGAAGCTGACCTACGTATTGAGCCCCGTGACTGGATGCCCGAGGCCTACCGAAAGACCCTCATTCGCCAGATTTCGCAGCACGCGCACTCCGAGATCATCGGTATGCAGCCTGAGGCAAACTGGATCACCAGAGCTCCAAGCCTCAAGCGCAAGGCGATCCTCATCGCGAAGGTGCAAGACGAAGCTGGCCATGGCCTCTACCTGTACTCAGCAGCGCAGACGCTCGGGATCACACGCGAAGAAATGACAGATCAGCTGATCGAAGGCCGCGCTCGTTACTCTTCAATTTTCAATTACCACACCCCCACCTGGGCCGACACGGGCGCGATCGGCTGGCTCGTAGACGGCGCAGCTATTTGCAACCAGGTGCCGCTCTGCCGGGCCTCACACGGCCCGTACGGACGAGCGATGGTGCGCATCTGCAAGGAAGAGTCGTTCCACCAGCGCCAGGGCTTCGAAATTTTGCTGGAGCTTTCACAGGGCACTCCAGAGCAGAAACAAATGGCTCAGGACGCGGTAAACCGCTGGTACTGGCCAGCACTCATGACGTTTGGGCCGACTGACGATCTCTCACCCAACTCTGCGCAGTCCATGGCGTGGAAGATCAAGCGGTTCTCGAACGACGACCTGCGTCAGCGGTTCGTAGGAATGTGCGTTCCCCAGTTCGAGGCGCTCGGGCTCGATTGCCCCGACAAAAACTTGCGATTCGATGAAGAAACTGGCCAGTGGATCATGAGTGAAATCGATTGGTCTGAGTTTGAGGCGGTGCTTGCGGGTCGTGGGCCCGCGAACACCGAGCGACTGAAGCGACGCCGTGAAGCCCACGAGAACGGTGCTTGGGTCCGTGATGCTGCGACCGCGTACGCCCGCAAACAGAATGAATTGGCCCGCGTCGCGGCCTAACCCCGCACTTTCATACGTATTAATTTAAGGAGACGTAGATGTCTACACCTGGTGAGATGGGTACCGAGGCCTGGCCCCTCTGGGAGGTCTTTGTTCGCCCGAACCTGGCCTTAGCCACGTGCACGTGGGCTCGTTGCATGCGCCAGACGCCGAGATGGCGTTACGGAATGCGCGGGACCTCTACACGCGCCGCAACGAGGGAGTCTCAATCTGGGTGGCTCCGGCAACCGCGATCACTACGAGCGACCCCGATATGAAGGGTGTCTTTTTTGAGTCGCCCGCGGGCAAGAACTACCGACACGCCATTTACTACACGAAGGCTGAGGGAGTGAAGCACCTATGAGCACGGCACATACGCTCAGTGAAGCTCACGGCCAGGTTTCGGTCGACCAGGCGGTGCTCGATCCTGAACTCATTGGCACGGGTCAGGTGGCAACCGCTGATGTTGCAGAGTACGCGACCTGGTTGGGACGACGGAGCATACTTTCCCAGCAGCTTTCTTGGTGGGTATCGCGGGCACCAGAGCTTGAAGAGGATATTGCCCTTGGCAACCTTGCGCTCGACTTGCTTGGGCACGCTCGCGGGCTACTGCACTATGCGGGCACCGCTACCGGTCAGTCCGAGGACGACCTAGCCTACTTGCGCGACGAGCCCGAGTTTCGTAACTGCTGGCTTGTTGAGCAACCGGGTACCGACTTTGGTGACATGATCGCAAGGCAGCTCTTCTTCTCGACCTACCAGGTCCTGCTATACACAGCTTTGATGGAGAGCGAGGATCCAACCTTGGCTGCGATTGCCGCCAAGTCGGAGCGTGAAGTGCGCTACCACTACGACCACGCGGTCCAGTGGGTGCTGCGCCTCGCGGGCGGAACTGAAGAATCGCGCGCGCGCATCATTGTGTCACTCCACGACACCTGGCCCTACGTCGAAGAGCTCTTCACCGATCAGCCCTCGATCGACCGCCTTGAAGGCATTGCGGTCAGGCCCTCATCGCTGCGTCCAGCATTCGATGAGACGATCGGCGCAGTGTTTGCCGAGGCTGGCCTCGAACTGCCAACCTCGCAGCCTGCGATGGCCGGTGGCCGGAGTGGCCGTCACTCAACGCAGATGGGGTACATCATCGCCGAGATGCAGTGGCTGGCACGCCGACACCCGGGCGCAAAGTGGTGATTACGATGTCGTCTGGTGTGCGCCCAACGGATGAAGCCTCTGCACGCGTGTGGGATATCGCGGCCACGATCCTCGATCCTGAAGTGCCGGCGCTTACTATCGAGGATCTCGGGGTGCTGCGCGAAGCCAAAGCTGACGGGAATACCGCCTACGTGGTGCTGACCCCGACATACTCGGGCTGCCCGGCAATCGATCAGATGCGCGACGATGTTGCGTCAAGCCTGCGTGAAGCAGGGTTTGACGAGGTGCGCGTTGACTACACGCTTGCGCCGGCTTGGACAACCGACTGGATGAGCGAGGCAGGCAAACGAAAGCTTGAAGACTACGGCATCGCTCCGCCTCGTGCTCTGTCTTCTGAATTGCGCGGCCCGATCCCGGTAAACCTTGGGGTGAAATGCCCCAGGTGTCAGTCGCTGCACACGCGAGAGCTCTCGCGCTTTGGTTCAACGGCTTGCAAGGCACACTATCAGTGCCAGCGCTGCCTGGAACCGTTCGACTACTTCAAGGTCCACTAGATCCCGGGTCTGTTGATCCGAGGTCTAGCGAGCTGAATCCTACCTATCCAAGGTCTACCGATGAGGGGCACGATCCTCATCATTTCGCTCTCACCCCAGAGCCTGGCTGAAAGAGAAACCACATGGCCGCCATCAACCTCGGCGCAAAGAAGCGCGCGACGTTCCATGAGCTTCGCGTCGCTGATGTAAGACCGCTGACTGACACGAGTGTTGAGGTTACCTTCGAGGTGCCTACCGAACTCGCTGATTATTATGACTACTCCGCGGGGCAGTATCTTGCGCTGCGGGCAACCATAGAGGGCGAAGAGATCAGCAGCTCCCTTATTCGATATTTAGGCCGCCACTTGAACGGGCGCATTTCGGTGGCAATTAAGCGGGATATTGGCGGGCTCTTTTCAAACTGGGCAAACGATACCCTAAAACCAGGGCAGGCTATTGATGTGATGACGCCTCAGGGCACCTTTACTTCGAAGCTTGATGAGTTAGACGGCAAGCAGATCGTCGGCATCGCTGCGGGCTCAGGTATTACTCCAGTCATCACCATGGCCCACCGTGTACTTGAACAGAGTGATATTTCTCGTTTCGACCTGCTTTACACGAATAAGTCTTCGCTCGATGTTATGTTCGTCGAAGAGCTCGCAGATTTGAAGGATCGGTACCCCGATCGGCTCGCCCTGCATCATGTGCTGTCACGCGAGCAGCGCTCGGCGCCGATCATGTCGGGTCGCCTTCACGAGGAAAAGCTTCGCACTATTCTGACCACGCTCATTCCGACGAACAGGGTTAATGAGTGGGTGCTGTGCGGTCCATTCGAACTAGTGCAGCTCACGCGTGACTTGCTCACCGAGTATGGCGTTGATGAAGGGCACGTGCGCTTTGAGCTGTTCACTACCGGGGAGCCTGGAGCGCCAGCAGGCCCCTCGGGCTCGACATTACGGTTCGCGAGGGCGAGAAAACATTTACCATTGACTTCACGCTTGATGGCACATCGGCCACTGTCGAAAGCCCGATCAGCGCGAATGAGACAGTGCTCAATGCTGCGCTCAGGGTGCGTTCTGACGTACCCTTCGCGTGTGCAGGTGGGGTGTGCGGTACCTGTGGCGCACGAGTGACTGAGGGCAGCGTGACAATGCACGAGAACTACGCACTGGAAAGCGATGAGATCGAACGCGGATATGTGCTGACCTGTCAGTCTCGCCCGACCTCGGATCGCATAGTTGTGGATTACGACGCCTAATCTTGCCTATTTGGTTTTTGATCCTGGTCTCAACTTCCTAGTGCTCGACGACTAATCTCCAAGACCGAAAATACGATGGATAATTACGACCGCCAGCGCCATCTCGCTTGGCCGATCACTCGAGGGAGTTTTTATGATGATCCGACTCACGATTGAAGAGAACGTCGCCGAAGTTGTTCTCGACGCTCCAGAAAAACTGAACTCGCTCGACCCTGCTGGTATTGCGGGGCTATCGGCCGCCTACGATGAGGCCGCGTCTGCTGGTGTTCGGGCGTTGCTGCTGCGCGGCGAAGGACGAGCGTTCTGTGCGGGCCGAGACATTTCAGGTGTTGATCCCCGTGAAGACGATGTGATCGGGTACCTTGAAGGCCTGGTCGAACCGCTCATGAAGAAGATGAGCGAGTTTCCGGCCCCCACATTTGCTGTGGCGCACGGTGCATGCCTTGGCGTGGGCCTCGGGCTTCTCGTCGCAACGGACGTGGTCTATGTGGCGGAATCGGCGAAAATCGGTAGCCCATTCGCGAATCTCGGCGCAACCCTAGACTCGGGTGGGCACGCTCTCTTCTTCGAGCGGCTCGGCGCGCACCGCACGCTCGACCTGATCTACACCGGTCGCCTGATGACGGGCGCTGAGGCCGTCGCTGGCGGGCTGTTCTCGCAGGCTCTACCTGATGATGAGGTGCTCAGCGTTACTCAGCAGGCCGCAGAGGCTGCGGCGAAGGGCGCCACCCAGGCGTTCCTTGCCTCAAAGCGACTCGTTGCTGAACTGCGCGATCAGCGTGCGGGCTTGTGGGCCTCGATGAGCAACGAAAACCGTGCCCAGGCAGCACTCTGCGACACTCCCGACTACCGTGAGGGATTCGCAGCATTCCAAGAGAAACGGCGCCCCGGTTTCACCGGCAAGGTTTAGAACTTTTCGCCACGATCTGACTGGTTCTTGCGGGATAGTTCGTCAGCTGCCTAGTCTGTAAGCTGGTTCGTTCGTTAGCCGGCCAGGTCGTTTGGCCATAGTGTGTTTCCAAGTGAGAGCCTGATGGGTCTTGGGTCTTGGGTCTTGGGTCTTGGGTCTTGGGTCTGGGTCTTGGGCTACGGAGTCCTGAGTTCTTAGCTGGCTGATCTTGCGGAGGATCTTGGATCCGTCTCGCCACGGTAGGCACTTGGAATGCTGGTGTGGTTTCGTTGGTGACTGTGCGCCAGTAGCTGCGTTTGATGTTGATGTTGATGTTGATGCTGTCGCTGTCGCTGTCGCTGTTAAGACTATTTTCCCAATCGCCGAGACTGCGGCCGCTGCCGGGGCGCATTTGTCAGGGACTAAGCGGCAGTGTGGAATCGTTTCGCTGGTGGGGTTGCTAACTGCCACGCATATGTCAGTGGGAGCGGTGGCCGCAGCTCGATGGGTTCGGCAGATCTAGCAAGTTTCCCGCAAGCTTGGCGGGTTCATCTTGCCACAGCAACTCGGACCCCTCCCGAGGCGGCTCTTCCTCTATATCGCTGACCTGATCTGGGCACACTTGTCCCCCTCGAACCTCCGACCCGGTTTCTGGGGCGACCGTTATTGCCATGTCTCGCGATTTGTCTCGTGCACCTCGGCGCCCCTCCCGGCATTGGGTGCCGGCTTGGTTGCCGATTTGCTCGCAGTGGTGCCGGGCGGTGGATGGAGGAGAAATGGGCCGCGCCCGTCCCGGGTGATTTTCCACTTGTTGTTGTGGAGTTGCATGTGATGGAACCTGCACAACAACACCCCACGATCAAATCGGTGCGGCCTTCGTCTCCAGCCCAGTGATCAATATAGTGGGCTTCACAATAGGAGGCGGGCCGGTCACACCCCCTCCACCGGCACCCACCGTCACGCACAGCAAGGGCGACCCGCTGCTTCGTCGTAAACAGGCGCTCTTCCCGGCCGACTTGGAGTGGGTCACCGGTGTCGTCCACAATGACAGGCTGGATACCGGTGTTGCACCGGTGCTTTTCACCCATCCCGGTTGGGAGTGTGACACCGCTTTCTTGTAACCGAGTGACCGGTAGCCGCGCACCAAGGCTCATGCTTGCATCAGCATCAGCATCAGCATCAGCATCAGCATCAGCATCAGCACCAGTGCGTGCGAGGTACTCGTCACGGTTCACCACCTGTACGAGTTTGATGCCGGCCTGTTTGACCCCGAACACGGTTGTGGCGTCTGCGACCGCACCGGCCCGCAACACATCAATCAGGAGATCATGGGTAAGTTGGTCGTTCGTGCGCGGATCATCCTTCAGTGTCTGCGCGGCCGTTTGTTCTTCGGCGGTGACGAAGCGTGGCCCGCCACGACGTGGCCGGAGTGCGGTGTCGATGATGGTGCGCACCCATTCGGCGGCTTCGTCGTCGAAGATGAACTTGCCGTGGGTGAGACCATCGCTGTCGGTCCACATACGAAACGATCGCCGTTCAGATCGGGCTAAGAATCTTTGGTGTGCGCCGTCTGGGTCGAGGAGGTCACGGATCGCTCGGGCCTGTTTCGCGAGTTCTTCTACTGAGACGTCTGTCGCGTAGTCTGCGAGCAGTGTGGCGGCGAGGGACCAGGCCTCGATAGTGGCCGGGTCGGCAGTCACCGTGTCGAGAGGAGCCGTGTCGGGAATGCTGATGTCTGGGGTATTGGCGAGTCTGGCAAGCATGTCTGCGGTGGCCGACGTGACCGGTGGTTCGCCGAGCCCTTGTTTGATCGCGTCATGCTGTGCGGAGGAAAGAGTGCCACCCCGGAGCGCTACGGTGAGGGGGTCATGCCAGGGCACCTGCCGCACCACCACCACTGGTGTGCCGGCAGCGTCGACACCCACAGCATTGTTGGCGAGTGTTTCGACCATGCTGTCGGTGTGCAGGAGTGCTTCCCCCACCCGAATCTGTTGCATCGCCACACCCCGACTCACCCCGGTGACCTGTTGGATCAGGGCGGCGGGAGTGCGGTAGCCGAGGGACTGGGCAAGCCCTGTATGGCCGGCCTCGCGGGAGGACCGGGCACTGATCACGGCGCTACCCGCGAGAGAGACCTGCTCGAGGGCCTGTCGTGCTTGCGTGGCAAGCTCCACCAGGGAAATCACTTGCGCATCGTCGAGCGATTGCACGGCTGCCCCGAGTGCTTCAGCCGTTGTTGCGTCCGGGAGCAGGCCGCTGAGAGCGGCTACCCGGGAGTGCAGATCGGTGAAGAATGTCATGACTTCAGTCAAGACCATGCCACCGACATTCACAGGCCGTAAAGCGGCCGAACCGACCCCATAAATGTCACGGAATGGTAACGCTTTCTGGGCTATGTAAATCACCTAGCGGCGACCGGAAAACCGACCGCCAAGAGTAGAGTGCTCACCATTTTGTGTGGCCAACAGAATAGTAAGTTTCGTACCCATCTCTGGCAATCGACGCAGGTAAGTAGGCTGCTCACGCTTGTTGGGCCTCACGTGCCCAAAGCACCAGCGCAACTACCTGGTTTTAGCCAAGATGAGCAAAGCCCACCGCGGCAGTACCTAACCGAAGTGCCTAGCAGCAGTGCTTAACGGCAGTGCCCCGTGGCAGCGTCAGCTCTCCATTCATGCTGAGGGCAGCATTGACCAGGTGATAGCGGACACCATCGACCCAATCCACAACTCTCAACCCACAATGCCAGCGCTGAGACTGTGAGAGCATCGGCCGAGACGGTGCCAGCACGTTAGATCTTGCGCAACAGTACCTTCTGCACCCGGTGATCTGCTTCCTTGCGCAGCACGAGTGAGGCGCGTGCGCGAGTGGGGCGAATGTTCTCCATGAGGTTCGGCTCGTTGATGCCCTTCCAATACTCATGCGCGAGTCCGCGGGCAGCCTCATCGTCGACAGTTGCAAAGCGCCTGAAGTACGAGTCTGGGTTGCTGAACGCCTGATCCCTGAGCCGGAGAAAACGGTTCGTGTACCACTTCTCAATATCGGCGGTTCGAGCGTCGACGTAAATCGAGAAGTCAAAGAGATCGCTCACCGCAAGCGGGTGCACCATTGAAGCCGGCTGCAACACGTTGAGCCCTTCAACGATGAGAATATCGGGGTGTTTGACAGTGGTGAATTCGCCCGGCACGATATCGTAGATCAGGTGGTTGTAGTGGGGCACGCGGCTTTCTGGCGCTCCTGACTTCACCTGCGTCACGAACCGGAGAAGTGCCCGGCGGTCGTAGGATTCCGGGAATCCCTTGCGGTGTGCGATTCCCCGTGCCTCCAGCACCTTATTGGGGTAAAGGAAACCGTCGGTGGTGATGAGCTGCACGTTTGGAGTCTCAGGCCAGCGAGCAAGCATGTCACGCAGAATGCGTGCCACGGTCGACTTTCCTACTGCGACGGAACCGGCAATTCCGATAACGAAGGGCGACGGTTGGTCGGACGATCGGCGCAGAAAACCGCGAGTGCGACGATGCATTTCCCGCTCAGCAATTGCGTACTGGTTGATCAATCGGCTCAGCGGGCGATACACGTCGCCGACTTCAGCAAGATCGAGCGGTTCGCCAAGGCCCCGATAGGCGTCGAGCTCCTTCTGTGTAAGCGGCATCGGTGTCTCGCCGGCGAGGCGTGACCACTCGTCACGAGCGATCTCAATAAAGGGTGAAGTGAGATCCGGCCGAATTAGTGCCTGTGTCTCGGTGCTGTACTCAGTCATCACCCTTCATCGTGCCACTAAAATAGCGACTATGTGTGGAATCGTCGGATATGTCGGCCAAGGAGACACCTCAAAGGTGCTCACAAGTGGCCTAAAGCGCCTCGAATATCGGGGGTATGACTCAGCAGGAATCGCTGTGCTCGACGACGTTGGAAACGTTGCTGTGCGCAAGCGCTCAGGCAAGTTGGCACGCCTCATCGAATTGCTTGAAGCAAGCCCTGTTCCCACTTCGGGCACCGGCATCGGTCACACCAGATGGGCAACGCACGGCGGGCCCACTGACGTGAATGCGCATCCCCATCTCGGTGATTCGGGCAAGCTTGCGCTCATTCACAATGGCATCGTTGAAAACTTTGCGGAGCTCAAAGCTGAGCTTGACGAAGCGGGCATCCAATTGCAGTCTGAGACAGACACTGAGGTTGTTGCGGCTCTGCTCGGTCTTGAGGTGTCTCGCGTTGGTGACTTGGAGACAGCGTTTCAGAACGTGGTGAAGCGACTGCATGGCACGTTTACCCTCCTCGCAATGCATCGTGATAACCCCGGGCAGGTCTTTGCTGCACGGCACAGCTCTCCGCTCGTGGTAGGGCTCGGGGACGGCGAGAACTTCCTTGGCAGCGATGTCGCGGCATTTGTCGGGTACACGCGCCGTGCCGTTGCGGTGGATGAAGACAATATCGTGATCATTAGCCCAGAAGAAGTTCGCATCACAGACTTCGATGGCAGGCCCGTTGAATTCGAAGAATACGAGGTCGCCTGGGACACGGAAGCCGCTGAAAAGGGTGGCTGGCCGTCGTTCATGGCGAAGGAGATCACCGAGCAGCCTGACGCGGTTGCGAACACCATCCGTGGCCGGGTCGTTGATGGGCGCGTCGAGATACCCGAGCTGAGCGCACTCGGCGACGAGATGCTTAACGGCATTGACCGTATCGTGATCATTGCCTGCGGCACGGCCTCATATGCCGGTCAGATCGGTGCCTACGCGATTGAACAGTGGGCCCGGATTCCGGTTGAGGTGCAGCTCAGCCACGAGTTCCGTTACCGCGACCCGGTGCTTTCTGAGCGCACCGTCGTGATCTCGGTCAGTCAGTCAGGCGAGACCATGGACACCATGATGGCCGTGAAATACGCGAAGGAGCGCGGCGTCAAGACCATTTCAGTCTGCAACACGCAGAGCGCGACGATTCCGCGCGAGAGCGACGCTGCCGTCTACACCCACGCGGGCCCTGAGGTTGCGGTCGCATCGACCAAGGCGTTCACCGCCCAGATCACCGCTCTCTACCTGATCGGTCTGCATCTCGGTCACGTGCGCGGCACGCTTTCCGCAGCAGACGAGGCCGCCGCGATCCTCGCCCTAGATACGTTGCCTTCGGCCGTGAAAGAGGCGGTCGATACGCACGAGCAGATCGCGCAGCTGGCGCACTGGATGGCCGACACTCGCTCAGTACTTTTCCTTGGTCGCCACGTTGGTTATCCGACAGCGCTTGAGGGTGCACTCAAGCTGAAAGAGATCGCCTATATTCACGCTGAGGGCTTCGCCGCCGGTGAGCTGAAGCACGGGCCGATCGCTCTCATTGACCACGGACAGCCGGTATTCGTGCTGGTGCCGAGCCCGCGCCAGTCGCCGGTGATGCACTCCAAGGTGGTCTCGAATATTCAAGAGATCCGGGCCCGCGGCGCCCGTGTGATTGCTCTCGTGGAGAAGGGTGACACCTCGGTGCTGCCCTATGCAGACGATGTGATTCGGCTCCCGCTTGTCGATTCGATATTCGAGCCCCTCGTGCAGGTCATTCCTCTGCAGTGGTTCGCCCTCGAGCTTTCGACGGCGAAGGGGCTCGACGTCGATCAGCCGCGCAACCTTGCCAAGTCTGTGACGGTCGAGTAACACGATTCCTATGATCCTCGGAATCGGTGTGGACACGGTTGATATCGGGCGCTTCGAACGTTCGCTCGACCGGACTCCCGCGCTACGGGAACGGCTCTTCACCGAGACCGAACGTTCGCTGCCCCTCTCGTCGCTTGCTGCGCGATTTGCCGCGAAGGAAGCATTGATCAAGGGCCTCGGCGATTCACATGGTCTTGGGTGGCACGAGATGGAAATTTTGAGAAACAAGGATCGCGCGCCTTCCTTCGCTCGAACTGAGGCACTTGTGCGTGTGCTTGAGTCAATCGGCGCTGATCGTGTGCACTTATCTATGACCCATGATGCCGGAGTTGCGACCGCGTTCGTTATCGTGGAGTCAGCGATAGACGGAGGTGGCAGGTGAGAACTGGATCAATGCGGGTCGCAGAGATCTCGCTTCCGGCGATCCGACACAACGTGCAGTATCTGCGGGAGCTCACGGGCTGCAAGGTGATCGCGGTGCTGAAGGCCAACGGATATGGGCACGGTGCGATCATAGCGGCGCGGGCTGCAATCGACGGCGGCGCCGCACTGCTCGGAGTGGCTGACCTCGAAGAAGCGATGGCTCTGCGTGAGGCAGGAATTGATGCACCGCTCATTTGCTGGCTGCATGGTGCACGCGCAGACTTTCTTGCAGCTGTCGAACGCGATATAGAAATTGGCGTGAGTAACGAGTCCCAGCTTGAAACTCTGGCCGCAGCGGCCCGGAAAGTTGGTCGCGTTGCCAGCCTGCAATTCAAAATTGATACGGGGCTGAGCCGAAACGGTGCGGCACCTGAGGAATGGCAAGATCTGTTTGCCCGGGGTGCCGAACTCGAGCGCCAGGGTTTGGTACGGGTGCGGGGCATCTTTAGCCACCTCGCCAACGCGGGGGATGACGAGGATCGGGCGCAGGCCGAGCGCTTCGACGGCGCGGTTGCGATGCTGCGCGCAGCGGGTTGCGAGCCAGAGATGATTCACCTGGCAGCGTCTGCTGCAACATTTACTTCACCGCATCTCCGCTACAACACAGTGCGTATCGGTATGGCGATTTACGGGCTCAGCCCGCTCGCGGGCAACACATCCGCAGACCTGGGCCTCATCCCAGCGATGACGTTGCGCAGCGAAATTGTCGCGTTGCGCCAGGTCGCGGCAGGTACCGGCGTCTCCTACGGGTTTAACCACGTAGTACAGAGCGATACGACTCTCGGCCTCGTGCCATTCGGTTATGCCGACGGTATGCCCCGCGCACTTAACGGTGCGGGCGCCACGGTTGCTGTTGCGGGCCAGCACTGCCCAATTGTTGGCCGCATCGGCATGGATCAGTGCATCATCGACCTGGGTAAACTCGGCAAGAAGGTGAGCATTGGCGACCCTGTTGTGCTTTTCGGTGATCCCTCACGCGACTTGCCCGCCGTCGAGGTTTGGGCAGAGCTAATGCGCACGATTAACTATGAAATTGTCGCGAGTATCGGTACTCGCGTCGTGCGTGTAGCGGTTGAAAACAGCGCCACGGAATGTGAAGCGATGTTGACCGAGGCTTCGGCCCGGGGCACCTCACGAGTGATTAGTATCGAGGATCCCGAAGCCATGCATGAGCTCGGAGTGCAATTGGGGCGTAGCTTCTCTGCCGGTGATCTTGTGATCTTGACCGGGCCGCTCGGCGCCGGGAAGACGACCCTCAGCCGGGAATCGGCGAGGGCCTTGGGGTTCGGGGGCCGGTGACCAGCCCTACGTTTGTGCTCGCGCGTACCCATCCTTCTCTCGTCGGCGGTGCACCGCTCGTGCACGTTGATGCGTACCGGCTTGCGGGCCCGGCAGAGCTTGACGACCTGGATCTTGATTTTGAGGGTTCAGTTGTTATTGCCGAGTGGGGTGCGGGGGTCGTTGAAGAGCGAGGCAGTTGGATCGAGATAGTGATCGAGCGCCCAACCGGTGCCGGTAGAGATGGTGTGAATCCTCGTGAGGCGGTTAATGCTGCTGATACTGGCGATGACACCGACACTATTGACAATGGCCACGACGACGGTCTTGACGAATTGATTGAGCCTCGAACTGTGACCATCACCGGTTACGGGCCGAAGTATGAGAACGGTCTGCCACTATGAGCGTGCTGCTTGCCATTGACACCTCGATCGGTACCAGCGTTGCGCTGAAGATGGGTGATGACACAGTCGAACATCACAGCAGCGATGAGCGAGGCCATACTGAGGCCATCGGTGGGCTCATGGGCCGTCTATTTGCTGAGACTGGAGTTTCTCCGAGCGTCGTCGAGGGAGTTGTCGTTGGTATTGGACCGGGGCCGTTCACCGGGTTGAGGGTCGGTATCGCTGCGGCGAAAGCGTTCGCGACTGGTCTTGGAGTGCCGCTCTACCCGATCTCTGGCCACGAGGCGGTCGCCTACGAACAGATGCCGGACACACCTGACGCGCCACCCGTACGGGTGCTACAAGACGCGCGTCGCCGTGAGCTGTTTGTGACCGAGTACTCTGGTCTCGACGCGCAAGGCCTTCCGCTACTTGCCGTAGGCTCAAAGTTGCTCGCCCGCGCCGATTATGTCGAGGAGGCCCGCGATGTCTGGCCGCAACACATTCCGGCTTCGACGCTGCTCTGGCTTGCCGAACTCCGGCTCCGGACGGGGCGTAGTTTTGAACCAGACCGCGCACTGTACCTTCGGGCGCCCGATGTGAAGCCAGCTGGCGCGATCAAGAGGGTATCTGCATGACCCAAGAGCTTGCGATACGCCCCGCAATTCTTGAAGACCTTGACGCAATCTGGGCGATAGAGGGCGCAGTGTTTGGGGCTGAGGCCTGGAGCCGGGAAATGATGCGAGAAGAGCTCGTAGCTGATCACCGGCAGTACTTTGTGATCGTTGACGACCGCGACGCAGTGCACGGCTATGGTGGGCTGCTTGCTGTTGGTGAGGACGGCGACATCCAAACGATTGCGCTCAGTTCCGAAGCTCGCGGTGCTGGCCAGGGGCGACGTCTGATGGGTGCACTGCTGGACGAGGCAGCACAGCGTAAAGTGCGCCAAGTATTTCTTGAGGTTCGTGCTGACAACCCTGTTGCGAGGTCACTATATCTATCCCTAGGGTTCGACGAGATCGGTGTGCGGCCCCGGTACTACCAACCGGACAACGTCGATGCCGTGGTGATGAAGCTTGAAATGGGGAACCGTCGGTGAGTATCGCAGAACCTTTAGTGCTGGGTATCGAAACCAGTTGTGATGAGACTGGTGTGGGCATTGTGCGGGGGGGTACCCTCCTTGCGAATACGATTGCCTCATCGATGGACGAGCACGCGCGCTACGGCGGGGTCGTTCCAGAGGTCGCTGCGCGGGCGCACCTCGAATCCATCCAGCCGACACTCGAGCAGGCAATTCGCGAGGCTGGAGTCACCTTTGATGAGCTTGATGCCATCGCTGTCACCTGCGGTCCCGGACTCGCGGGTGCGCTGATGGTCGGGGTTTCTGCAGCAAAGGCGCTCGCGCTGGCCCTCGATAAGCCGCTCTATGCCGTCAATCACCTGGTCGGGCACGTTGGTGCTGATCTGCTTCGTGGTGAGGGCCTGAACCGCGTCGCAGGGATCGAAGGTGGCATCGGTGAACTCGAGCTGCCAACGGTCGCTCTGCTCGTATCGGGCGGGCACACCTCTTTGTTGCTCGTACGGGACTTGGTAAGCGACGTCGAACTGCTTGGCGAGACCATTGATGATGCTGCCGGTGAGGCCTTCGACAAGGTCGCCCGCTTGCTCGGGCTGCCCTATCCGGGTGGCCCCCACATCGACCGGGTAGCCGCGGACGGCAACCCAAACGCAATCCGATTTCCTCGTGGCCTCACGAAGCCAAAAGACCTTGAACGACACCGTTACGACTTCTCGTTCTCTGGGCTCAAGACCTCGGTGGCCCGCTGGGTTGAACAGCAGCAGGACGCAGGGGCTGAGATCCCCGTCGCAGATGTGGCGGCAAGCTTCCGCGAAGCCGTCGCAGACGTGCTTACTACGAAGGCGCTCGCCGCATGCGCAGACCTCGGCGTGCCGAGATTGCTCCTCGGTGGCGGTGTTGCCGCGAACGTGCGCGTGCGTGAACTCGCCGCCGAACGCTGTGCCGCAGCGGGGATCGAGCTACGGGTGCCTCCGCTCTCGCTGTGCACCGACAACGGGGCGATGATTGCCTCGCTTGGCGCGCAGCTTGTTGCCGCCGGGCACGCGCCCTCCTCGCTCGATTTTGGGGCTGATTCAACCCTGCCGGTCACCGAGATTCAGGTGCGTTGATCCTCGGCTCAGAAATCTTGCCGGGAAATAGGGGCTACGCGGTGAAGCGTTCGCGCAGCGCATCAATCGTTTGTGTGCTGAGGCCGAGGCCGGTCTTGAAGTAGTCTTCCACCGAACTGTGACTATCGTGGAGCTGCTCAAGCGATGCATCCAGGTAGCTCAGTCGTACGCCCAGAGCTTCACGCAGGAGTTCAGGGTCGACCCCCTTGGCGCGTGCACTCGCAATCAGCGGTTCGAGCGTGGGGAGCCAGTCTTCGTTCGTCTGCAAATAGTCGGCGTGTATGGTCTCTTCACTTGCGCCGAGCAGCATGAGCAGGGAAGCCGCCGCCCAGCCCGTGCGATCTTTGCCAGCCGTGCAGTGGAAGAGCGCCGCACCTTCGCGGTTGTCGTCAGCCAAGCTCAGGTAAAGCTCACGATACGCTGCGGTCGCTGAGGGCAGACGGATGAAGTCGCGATAGGACTCGACGAGCATTTGTTGGATTCCGCCGGAGCTAAGAATCTCGTTCATGGAGTCTGGAGCGGTACGGATTCTGCCGATGGTCGCCGCGACACTTGAGCTGGCGTCGGCGAGCACGTCGAGGATCTTCAACTGTGCTGACTCGGGCAGCTGGTCAGGTTGGGCCCCGCGTTCTTCCTCCGTTCGAAGATCGAACACTAGCGCAACACCAAGATCTGATAGCACTTGGCCGTCCGCATGGTTGAGGTCTGCAAGCGAAGCTGAGCGGAACACCTGCCTCGGCGCAAACGATCCACCTGACACGGGAAGGCCACCAAGGTCGCGCATGTTTGCAGCGGTCTTGAGTGGAACGCGGCGGTCGAGGATCGGCAGCTTCTGCTCAGACAACGGAGCTCCTTTGCAAAGTAAATTTGTGAACGCCTCAGGTGGGCACCACTCTCAGCATATTCCGTGCGGTGAAAGGGTCCGTAAGTTCATTGGGAAGCGGGCTCGGTCGAGAGCGCCGTTAGAAGAGCGTCGGTGCTTCGGGAATGCCCGGCACCTGTTTTACCGCACTTGCAAAAGCGGTGGCAGTGGCCCAGCGATTCTCGGGGCGACGGTCGAGGCCGAAGCGTCTAATGAGCGGTCTGATCCTCGCCGCAAGCTCTAAGCGGTATTGCTGAGGGGCGCGGGTGCTTACCCCGGGATACAGGGATCGGTATGCCGGCACGAGGTCTGGATGCTCCCGCTCAAGCCACTCAAAAAACCACGGCTTGACGTGTGCTCGCAGATGCAGAGGGCCGTACATCACGCAGGCGGCACCGGCCTCACGAATATCGCGAAGTAGACGTGTGAGCTGCTCGGTCGAGTCAGTGAGGTAGGGGAGTAACGGCATGACGAATACTTGCGGGGCGAAGCCAGCGGCCCGAGCCGCAGCAATCGTGTCGAGCCTCGCACGGGTGCTCGGGGTGCCTGGTTCAACCGATTGCTGCAGTTCGTGATCGGCAATAGCAATGGACATCGCAATCGAGACGCCGGAGCGCTTGTGGGCTTCGGCCAGCAAGGGTAGGTCCCGACGCAGCAGCGTTCCTTTCGTGAGAATTGAGACTGGGGTGCCACTCCTGCTGAGTGCATCAATGATGCTCGGCAGGAGGCGGTACCGGCCCTCCGCTCGTTGGTACGGGTCCGTGTTCGTGCCGAGCGCCACGTACTCTCCTTGCCAGCTTGGCTTTGCAAGCTCACGCCCGAGCACTTCGGCGACATTTACCTTGACGACGATCTGTGAGTCGAAGTCCTTCCCGGTGTCAAGCTCAAGGTAGCGGTGGGAGCCGCGA
The DNA here is from genome assembly GCA_034676385.1 of Leucobacter sp. Taxonomy (GTDB): domain Bacteria; phylum Actinomycetota; class Actinomycetes; order Actinomycetales; family Microbacteriaceae; genus Leucobacter. Next base: position 8,392 of record JAUCCH010000084.1, on the reverse strand, counting down.
GCGAAGCAGTAGACGCACGCGTGCGAGCAGCCCCGATACGGGTTGATCGTCCAGCTGAACGGCATCGACGAAGCGCTCGGCACCCTATTCAGCGCGCTCTTCGCGAGCACCTCGTGAAATACGACACCCTTGAACTCGGGGGAGCGTACGGTGCGCAGGTGCCCCGGAATCGCGGCGACTTCTGCAAGGCCGAGACCGGGGAGTGGCTCATGGCGCTCTTTCGCCGCCGTTACGCTCTGTCCACTCCATCTCATACATTTATTCGAACATATCTTCGAATAAATGGCAAGCTGAAATGCAGATGTTTGGGCTGTTGAAGCTAAAGCAACCCGGCTCGCAGATCAGCTGCAGACCGAGGGGAAAGCAACCCGGGAGGCACGTCAAAGACGGTTTTCGCGCCGTGATCTCCAGCGCGATGCATGCGCGCGGCCGCGCGAGCATACGCAACGAGGACGCTTGCCGTGAACTCGGGATTTGACTCGAGTTCCAGGCGATACTCGATGACCTGCCCGTTTGTTTCTGAGCTATTGCCGCTGCGAATTACGAAACCGCCGTGAGGCATGCCCCGGTGATCGCGGGCGAGCTCCTCTGCTGAAATGAAGTTTACTGTGGTGTCGTAGGGCTCGAAGTAGTCAGGCATGCTCACAATGCTGGTATGTACGGTTTCTGCGTCTGCCCCATCTTCGAGCACGACGAAGCACTCGCGAGTGTGCCGTTCCCGGGTCGACAACTCGGGGTTTTCACCAGCTCGTACCTGTGCGATCGCTTTTTCTGAGGGAAGCGTGTACTGCACGCCTCCAGCAACACCGGGCACACGGCGCAGCGCATCCGAGTGGCCCTGGCTGAGGCCGCGACCCCAAAACGTGTAGGTCGAGCCCTGGGGCAGTATGGCCTCGCCGAACAATCGGTTCAGCGAAAAAAGACCAGGATCCCAACCTGAAGAAATGATTGCAGTAGTGCCAGCTTCGCGTGCGGCGGAATCTACTGACTCGAAGTGCTCGGGGGATGTGCGCGTGATTGTCATAGCTATCGACTATTGAATATCGCGCGGCGAGTTCAGGGCTTTGTTTTGGCAGGTCACTCCGAGACCCGCCGCAGAGTACGAGTACATCAATGTCTTCGCGACTCTCGAACAAATCTGTAATCGGGAACACGGATGTATCTGAACCAAGTGTCGTGACAGTTGCCGGGTCACGACGTGAGAACACCCCCACTAGCTGCAAATCTGGGTTCAAGCCGATCGCGGCTTCGACGCCGCGCCCCAGGTTGCCATAGCCGACGATGCCGATACGAACCGGTGCGTTCACGAGATGAGTCCTTTGAAGAGATTGGGGGCGTGAGAAAAACAGGAGAAAACTAGGCGCTGCGCTCGTCGGCGCCGGCATCTTCATCAATTACGGAACCGCTTGCAGACCAGGGGAAATCGATCCAGAGATCGGTTGCCTTCCACGCGTAGTCGGGCTGAATGACCGTGCCAGGCTTCGTGTAGATAGTAACGGAGCGGACGAGGGCACCCTCTGCCTCAAGCAACTCCACGCCGAGCTTGAGTGTGCGCCCGCTGTCAGCAACATCGTCGATAAGCAGGACACGGCGCCCCTTTAGGTAATCGAGGTCGAGCGTCGGAGGCAGTACCTCGGGCTGGTCGAGCACGGTGCCAATCCCGGTGTAAAACTCGACGTTGAGTGCGCCGCAATTCTTTGGCACCCAAACCATAGGCGATTGCCCCTGCTGGCAGTAAGCCACCTCGGGCAATCGCGACGACCACCTCGGGCGCGAAGCCGTCAGCCACAATTTGACGGGAAAGGTCGCGGGTAGCTTCGCCGAAGCCGTTCCAGGTGAGTACTTCGCGCTGTTCGGTCATTCGATTCCCCTTGATTGTGCGGTGAGGTTATTGAGTGTATCGCTGCGCTTGGGTGCTGCGGTGCGGGTGTGGTGCGAGAAGAATACCCAAAATGAGGATCGCCAAACGTCGTCCGGCGATCCTCATCTAAGCGACTACTGAGCGCAGAACTTCACTTGCGCTGCGGCCGTTGCGTCCATGTGTGCAGCGGTCAGCTCGAAGTCGAAACCGGTGCCGTTCATCATGTGGTCGACGTACGCACGGATTGCGTCAGACTCTGCGCTGGGGTCCATCAGCCGGGCGAGCGCTTCTTGCGCGGAATACCACTCTGCGTCGTCGTAGAACGCACCGCCCGGGTTGTTCAGTTCCATCGCGAGGTCGCATGGTTCCCAGGCCGCAAGAATTTTTTCCGGAGTATCAAGCAGTTCCCCGGAAGAGAGTTCCTCGGGAGCCTGGGTCGATGGATCTGGAATCTTCGAGGCTTTCAAGCTGTTCAAGCTGCGATAGTCCGCTACTTGCAGCGGTCACCGCCGCGGTTCCGATAATAAACGTAGCGATCAGGACAAAGATGAGCGAGAGTACCGCTAGGCCCGTGCTGATGTAACCGATGATGGTACCGGCGAGTGCGAGGCCACGGCCACCCTCTCCAGTGCGCTTGATCTTGCTGAGTGCCATGTGGCCAGTGACGATGCCAGCAGGCGCAAAGACAATGCCGAGGATCAGTGAGATGACTGCCAGGGTATTCGTGGGCTTCGGCGAAACTGCACCGGGTGCCACGGCTCCCGGGTAACCTGCCGGCTGGTAAGGGTACTGCTGTGGGGCCTGTGGTGCATGCGGGGCCTGTGGCGCCTGTGGTGCCTGCGGCTGCTGGGGGTAGCCAGGAGCGGCGGGGTACTGCGTTGTCTGAGGGTACTGAGGTGCCACCGGCTGTTGAGGTGCGACAGGCTGCTGGGGCACCTGGGCCGGAGAGTGCTGGGGCTCGACCGGGGCAGCGGGGGGCTGGCTAGGTGGGAGGCTCGGTGCCTGTGGTGCCTGTGGTGCCTGTGGTGCCTGTGGTGCCTGTGGTGCCTGTGGTGCAGGTGCTAGCGGATCCTGCGCTGCGCCTGGTTCGTTTGGCTGCGCTGGAGGAATCTGGTCCGTCATCTACTTTTCTCGTCTCGTATCTGCGTGCAACGTCTATTTACACAGTATCAAGGCCTAGCGACATTACTTTGTGGGAATACCGCGCAGACCTACCGCCCTCGGGCCTCCGCGAGTAGCGTGGCCTCACCGGCGAAATTGAAAGCTCGCGGCACCTTCACGTAACTAGCTGTAAGCGGTCCAGTCTGCTTGGTGTCCTCAAATTGAGTTGTTTTGAAAGAAGACCTGTAGGTAGTGCTTGGGTCGCTGCGTGCTCACCTCGGAAGAAGTATGGTACTCCGTATTTTCCCGGATGTTTGATGACTGCTTTTTCGTCAGGATTAGCGATGCAGCAAGCGATGAGGCCTGCTGGTTCAATTAACGAGGAGCAACTCATGAGCGACAACATCAAGCGCACGGGATACCTTTGGAACACACTGTACGGGTGGGTAGATACTGGCTCTGGTGGGCTCGCGCCTTCGAGCGTAGCCGCCGGATTGCAGCCGATTTCGCATCACGTTGCGCATCCGGACACAAAGCGCAGGCTGCACGAACTCGTTGTCACATCGGGGCTCGTTGAGCATTTGGTCGAGTTGAGCGCGGTTCCAGCAACCCGGGAGGATGTGCTGCGGGTACATGATGCGTCACACGTTGATCGCATTGTTGCCGAAGGCTTATTGCCCAAGGGTGGCGATGCAGGAGACGGGGTTTCCCCGTTCGGGCAAGGAGGCGATAGCATCGCATTCCTTGCAGCTGGTGGCGCAATTGAGGCTACAAAGGCTGTCGTGAACGGAGACGTTGACCGCGCATACGCACTGATCAACCCACCCGGTCACCATGCGGAACGTGCACTTGGTCGCGGATTCTGTATCTTTAACAACACAGCGGTTGCCGCGGCCTACGCGCTAGAAGTGCTGGGCCTGGAACGCGTCGCGATCGTTGATTGGGATGTGCATCACGGCAATGGGGCATAGGACATCTTCTGGGAGTCGTCGCAGGTGCTGAACATCTCGCTGCACCAGGATCGCTGTTTCCCGTCAGACTCCGGATTTCGTGAAGAAAACGGTGGCGGAGCTGGAACCGGGTACTCCGTCAATGTTCCTCTTCCTCCTGGAGGCGGCAACGCGGTCTACGAGCATGCGCTCGAGAACGTTGTGATCCCAGCACTCGAGGCGTTTCAGCCGCAACTGATACTCGTGCCCTGTGGCTTTGATGCTGCGATTATGGATCCGCTTTCTCGAATGATGGTTCGAGCAGATGGTTTCCGTCGCATGACGCGCCTAATTGTCGATGCTGCTGAACGGGTCTGTGAGGGCAAGATCGTATTCCTCCAGGAAGGCGGGTACAGCCCCTACTACGTGCCCTTCTGCGGATTAAGCGTCATTGAAGAGCTTGCTGGCGTGACCACAGGACTAATTGATGCGTATGAGCCACTGGTTGGGGCAATGGGCGGAGATGTGTTGCTCGGTCACGAACGTGCCGCGGTCGAATCTGCCGCTGAGCTGTTGAGCGGAATTAAGGTTCAGTCAAGAGGCTAAACCCAAGATCTCGTTTAGGGGGCAACTTTCTGGGTGAGGCAGGTAGGAGGCCGTGGTGATAGCTCGTACCACGGCCTCGACCCGATTTTTGGCACCGAGTTTGCGACGCGCGTTGAGCACGTGAGATTCGACCGTTCTCGGGCTGAGCTGCAGTCGCATCGCTATCGTGGCGTCGTCATGCCCTGCACAGAGCAAGCTCAGCACTCGTAGTTCCTGCTTAGAAAGCCGAAAGCGCTCTTCAGCGCTAACCCGTTCTATGCCCACAGCGACCTCACCTCCAGTGCCAATACTCCGGAACTCTAAACGTGTTAGGTCTTTGGTGTGCTCCCAAAGGTGTCGAGCCGCGGGAAGATTGCTTGATCGAAACTGTGCGAGATGACTTCGAAACGTTGGGCTTTCAAGAATTGCAGGCACCGGAGTGCGGCCAAGTGCGACGTTACTTTGTGGTGCGGAGAAGGTGTACCAAGTAGTCTCAGCCCGTGCGGATCGTGCAGAATCGGCAGTCTGCGACCCAGCTATTTGTCGCGTGCTCGTTTCGTTCGAATTTGAGTCGAGGATCAACGCGGCCAAAAGCCCCCGAACTCCAGACGCCGCGCGGCGTGCTTCGACAGAAAACCCCAAGGGTGACCGGGCAGAAAAGTGGGCAATCCCGACATACTTCTTGCCGACAAACAGCTCCATGCTCATCCCATCGAGAAATCTATTCGCCCGGAGATGGTCTCGATAGATCCTCGATTCAACGAAGTTTTCCCGATGCTCAGGGCGAACTGAGCTGATTGCCGGGGGCAAACCATCGTTCGGACTCAGCCTGTCAGTAAACCCCGGATGATACTTCTGAACAAAAAGGTGTTGCAACGCCCAGGCTGAATCAGTGGCATAGCCCGTGCGAAAGATTTCATGCATCTCGGAACGACGTGGTTCATGACGCAGGAGTTGCACGGCGTCAAACGGCAGTATTAACTGCAGCTCAGAAACTGCAGACGCGAATATCGCATCGCGGTCACGAGTCAGCGCTGAGGGCGTGAAGGCCATGTGGCCACAGTAATTCGTTTGTGGGCAGCGAGTCAACAATGAGGTCTTCAGGTGCCACGCGGCCTGAACAGTAACGTTGAGGTGGAGCTTTTGACTCTATTGATCGATGCTGCAATCCACATGCTGGGGAAACGCCGGAAGCGCCGCTCCAGGGGAGGAACGGCGCTTCCGGGTTTTGTTGCGGGACCGGTGTTACTCGGTCGCGTCTACCTCGACTGCCACACTGCGACGGCGTGCGACCAGAAGCGCGCTACCGGCGAGGAGCAACAGGGCGGCTCCACCGACAAACCAGAGCGGCAAAGCCGAACCGGTGGTCGAGAGACCATCCTTCACCACGGCAGCTGCGGTAAACCCGTGCCAGTCGTCCTCGTCGTCAACCGAGATGCCGGAGTGAACCCCAACAGCGGTCACTGTTGCGCGGTCACTGTGTGTCTGGCCTGGCTCGAGCCCAGGCAGCGTGCCCGTGCAGTCGAACTGCGTTCCGATCGCGAAAGGGCCCTTCCATTCGATACCGGTGGTGTTGTCTGGGAAGACGCACACGAGCTTCTCAATTTTCCCCTTGCCGGCAGTAAGCTGATCGCTCACTACAACGTCGACGAGTTCTTCGCGTCCGTCATTCGACACGGTGAAGTTGATCTCGAGTGGTGTACCCACTGCGAGCGGCTTCCCCGGTGCTTTATCGAAGTCACCATCGAACTTGTCATTCAGGAGCGCACCCGTCGCGTCGTACTCGGGAGCGGATCCCTCGTCGTTCCACTTCTCGATATCGATACTCGGATCACCAACCGGAGTGATCGTCGCCTCCGACCCTGCGATGCTATTCACGATCATCTGCGAAGCGTCATTCGCCTGAACCGCAAAATGCACCAAGATCCTGCCGTCGTCCGGGTTGAGGCTCGTCCCATCCTGCTGGCGAATAGTCACGACACCGTCGGCGTAGCTCGCCGACACATTCCCGTTCATGTCCTGAGGATCACTGGTGGCTGAACCGAGAACAGGGACACCATCGGCATCCAAACCGACGAATCCAAGGAATTCAACGGCGCTGGGGAGCACATCTTCACGGGGAAAGATCGTGACGGGGAACGCGGAACCGTAGTTGCCGCGTGGGATGAGCTCGATCGAGTAAATGAACGTATCGTTCACGAACTTTCCGTCTTTGATCAGCGCGTCAATCCCAGGGACCCACGCAGTGCTCTCGGCATCGAAGACTCGCTTGCGCATCTCTGCTTCGTCACCGTATGAGGTCGCTTCGGAGCTCTCCTCGCTCCAGTAGTCCCACTCCGAACCATCGCTGTGCAGCGTCGCTCGGTTGTAGATCTCGAACGTCTGCTTGCCGTCAAACGGGACGGTCGTCAGTACGATATCCGTGGCCCACTTCAGACCCTTGGGCAGGCTGCCGACAAGAGTCTTGCCAGCCTCGCTCAGCTCGATTACCAAACGGGCTCTTCGCATTTAAGAGTGTAGAAGTGCTCCGCGGTGTGGTGCCGTGGAGATGGGTCGAGGTCTCCCGATGATGGAAGTTCTGACGCTCCCCATCCGAAAGACCTCGACATGCACCACGCTACCTTCCAACCTGCCGATCTCACGACTTTCTGCCGACTTGATGAGCTCGGCCTGACCGCGGTTGGGCAAAGATTCGAGCCCGGCAGGGTCGTGCTGGACTGCCGCGTCATCGAGCCCGACCCGTGGTGTCGGCGGTGTGGCGCTGAGGGCATGCTGCGCGATACCGTGACGCGGACCTTGGCGCATACCCCGTTCGGGCATCGTGCCACGACGCTGAAAATCCGGGTGCGCCGATACCGATGTGATTGGTGCCGGAAGGTGTGGCGTGAGGACACCAGCATGGCAGCACCGGAACGGGCGAAGCTCACCCGGGCAGGGCTGCGTTTCGCGCTCGAAGCGGTCGTGATCGATCACCTCACCGTGTCGCGCACGGCCGCGAATCTCGGAGTGTCTTGGCACACCGCGAATGCCGCGATCCTGGCCGAGGGTCACCGGGCGCTGATCAATGATCCGGCCCGGTTTGACAGGGTCACGGTGATCGGTGTTGATGAGCATGTGTGGCGGCACACCCGCCGAGGTGACAAGTACGTCACCGTGCTCATCGATCTCACCCCGGTACGTGAGAAACGAGGCCCGGCCAGGCTCCTCGACATGGTGCCGGGCCGTTCCAAGCAGGTGTTCAGTCGCTGGCTGAGCGACCGCACACAAGCATGGCGTGACGGGATCGAGGTCGTCGCGATGGACGGATTCACCGGGTTCAAGACCGCATCGAAAAGAGCACCTCCCTGACGCCGTCGAAGTGATGGACCCGTTCCATGTCGTCCAGCTCGCCGGTGACGCGCTCGATCGCACCAGGCAGCGAGTGCAACAGGAGACCCTTGGACATCGGGGCCGCCGCGGTGACCCGCTGTATGCGATCCGGCGGGCCCTCAGGACGGGTGAGGCGTTTCTCACCGTGAAGCAGCAGGCGAGGCTGGACGCGGTGTTCGCTGACCCTGCGCATGCGGACGTGTGGCGGGCCTGGCGGGTCTATCAACAAGTCGTCGCAGCCTATCGGGAGCGATTCTCGGGGCAATGGTCGGCGCAGGCTCCGCGAGTTGATCGATGTGGTGAGGGCGACGACCCCCGCCTGGTTCGTGGAGCTCCGAGAACTCGGCTACACCTTGGAACGCCGCCGTCAGGACATCCTCGCGTACTTCGATCATCCGAGGACGTCGAACGGGCCAACCGAAGCAATCAACGGCAGACTCGAGCACCTGCGTGGCTCTGCGCCTGGGCTTCCGGAACCTCACGAACTACATCGCGAGATCGCTCCTCGAAGCGGGTGGGTTCAGGCCGCTTCTACACTCACAAATGC
>JAUCCH010000083.1:0-32806 GCA_034676385.1 Leucobacter sp. | reverse complement strand
ATTGCTAGGTGGAGGAGCTGGTGCTCTTCCAGCGCACGCCGCCCTGGATGCTCCCCACGCCGGTCTATACGCAGGAACTCCCCGGAGGCTTCAGCCGCCTGCTGCAGGAGGTGCCGCTGCTCGGGCGCTGGAATCGCTTCGTGCAGTTCTGGGTGGCGCTCGAGGGGCGCATTCGCTTCGCGAAGGTGGATCCGGAGTGGAACGATCCGCTGACGGTGTCGGAGCTGAACGCCGAGCAGCGCGACGCGCTGGTCGAGGACCTGAAGCGACAGTTCGCCGAGGCGCCGGAACTGCTCGAGCACGTCATCCCGAATTATCCCCCCGGTGGCAAGCGCATGCTGCGCGATGACGGGCGCTGGGCGAAGGCACTCATGCAGCCGAACGTCGAACTCGTGCCCCAGCCGGTCACCGGGTTCGAGGGGAACGCGGTCATCGCCAAGGACGGCAGCAGGCACGAAGTCGACGTCGTGGTCTTCGCGACCGGCTTCAAGGCCGCGGAGTTCCTGGAACCCATGACGATCACCGGAACGCACGGCCAGACGCTGCACGACCACTGGGCCGGTGAGCCGATGGCGTATCTCGGCCTGCATGTCGATGACTTCCCGAACCTCTCGATGCTCTACGGGCCCAACACCAATCTGGTCGTCAACGGCAGCCTGGTGTTCCTGCTCGAATGCGGCGTCTACCAGATCATGGCGGTCATCGAACGGTTGCTGCGGACGGGGCAGCACGAGGCGGTCGTCACGCGCGAAACGGTCGAGCGGTTCACCCGCGACACCGACGAGGCGAACCGTCAGATGGCCTGGGGCACCGACAAGGTCGACTCCTGGTACAAGGGCGGCGGCGCCGGCCGGGTCACCGCGATCTGGCCGCTCTCGCTGCTCGACTACTGGAAGCCCACCCACCGGCTCGAAGAGAGCGAGTGGCGCTTCTCCTGATCCGATCCGCGGCCACCGAAGCGTTGAACTGGAAGGAGCGAAGCAGGCGATTCTGAAGCTGATGACCTCGAACCGTATCCATCCCATATTCCGCCCAGTTCGACTGACCGGTCGAACTTCACTCAATGGAGAATGAAATGACAGTTGACACCGCAACGCAGGTGAGAAGGCGCCGCAACAAGGCAATTTTCGCCGGTGCTCTTGGCAATGGCGTCGAATGGTTCGAGAACACCGCCTACGCATCGCTCGCCGTCATTATCGCGGCGAACTTCTTCGATCAGACGAATGCGACGACCGCGCTGCCCGCGATCAGCGTGCCGGCTGGATACGATCGCGACGGACTGCCGCTCGGCGCGCACCTGATGGGCGCCCCCTTCGGCGAAGCGGCGCTGATTCGTGTCGCAAGCCGCCTCGAAGCGGAACTGCGCTGGGACCTGGAGCACCCCGGGCTGTACGTCGGAGAGCCGCGATGACGTCGGCGTTGACGTCGAGCACCCGCATCGAGATGACGCGCTCGTTCTCGAAACCGTAGATGCAGAAGCGCTCGGCTTCCAGCTTTTCTCTCCCGAGGGGAGTTCGAAGACCTGGAGGTAGTGCGACACCACGCAGCGATTGTCTCCGGCGAGTTCGTAGCACTCGGTGTTGCGGTCGACCACGCCCTTCGCCCTGAGGGCGGTCTTGTAGACATCGGCCTGCCAGCTCTTCGCGTGGAAGGTGCCGGAGAACGCATGGGTGCCGGGGGAAGGTCAGGATGCAGTGGTCGGCCCAGACGCCGAAGACGAACTCGCGGGCTCCGGGGCGCTCGTTGATCAGCAGATCGTAGTACTCTGTCATGATCTCGAGCGGCGACTTGGCCATCGTTGCGTTACCTTGGTGCTGACTTGGAAAATCCTGTGTAAAAAATAGAAAAACTATGAAGTGAAGGAGTACGATCGATGACCAGCAAGAATCTTTTTTACGGGGTGGAAGCCTTCAATGTCTACTGCGACGGGGTCGAGGGACTCGCCGAGTGCGTGAACTTCTACTCGAACACCCTCGGACTTCCGTTCCTGATCCCCTATGAGGCGGGCGGGGAGTATGCGGCGTTCGACCTGGGGCACATCTCGCTGTGGCTGCGTCCGCGACCGGCCCACCTCGCTGCGGAGCGCGGGCGCGACGGACACGCCGCGCTGGCCACCACCGACATCGAGGCGACTTGTCGCGAACTCGAGGACGTGCTCGACTGGGCCGACCCGACGATCTGCCGCTGGGACTTCCCGGACGGCACGCATTACCGCTACCGCGGCTTCTACGATCCCGCCGGCAACCTCATGTGGGTCATCGAACCCCACGACAAGCACTCACCGATGGGCCCCGGTGGCCCGAGCTGGCGCGAAGATCGCGTCGGCCTGCGGCCCGGGCCCGAGACGCCGAGGCCGTGATGCCGGAGCCTCGTGTTCCCGAGATCGAGCTGCGGGACGGCAACCGCGTTCCGCAGTTCGGCCTCGGCGTTTGGAAGCTGCCGCCCGAGGACACCGAGCGCGTCGTCGGGGAGGCCCTCGCGAGGGGGTACCGGCATATCGACACCGCTCAGTTCTATGACAACGAGCGCGAGGTCGGACGCGCGATCGCGGCCAGTGGCATTCCGAGGGACGAGGTCTTCGTCACGACGAAGCTGTGGATCAGCGATCACCATGATCCGGTTGCCGCGGTCGAGCAGAGCCTCGAGCGACTGGGCCTCGACCGCGTCGATCTCTACCTGATTCACTGGCCGGTTCCGCTGCTCGGCACGGCGCTGACCGCCTGGAAGGGCCTGATCGAGGTCGCGGAGCACGGGCTCAGCGATTCCATCGGCGTCGCCAATTTCGAGATCGAACACCTCGAAGAGCTGCTGCGAGAGACGGATGTCGTGCCCGCGGTGAACCAGATCGAATTGCATCCCCGCAATCAGCGTCGGGTGCTGCGCGACTTCTGCGCCGAGCAGTGCATCGCAGTGGAGGCTGGGCGCCGCTCGGCCAGGATCGCGCGGGTGCGCTCGATAACCCTGCGGTGCTCGCTGCCGCGGCCGCGCACCGGAAGACGCCGGCGCAGGTGGTGCTGCGCTGGCAGGTGCAGCAGGGGGTGATCGTCTTTCCGAAGACGTCCCGCCCCGAGCGTATGACCGAGAACATCGATGTCTTCGACTTCGAGCTGAGCGCGGAGGAGATGCGTTCGATCGCCGCGCTCGACGAGCAGCGCGGCCTCGGTATCGACCTGTTCACCTACGTCGGTTGAGCCCCGCCGGTTGAGCCTCCGCCGATTGAACGGAGCGCGGAGTGCCGGAAACCCCTCCGCCGGTTGAGCGGAGCGGCGTAGCCGCGCAGTCGAAACCAGCGGAGCACCACCTGGACCTTGATTTCGACTGCGCACCCGCGGTGCTCCGCTCAATCGGCGGAGGCTCAATGGGCGGAGATTCTGCGGACGTCGAAACCAACCCACCCATATTGCATGTAGCATGCAACCGTGGCACACTAAGAGGATGACGGTGGGTGCTCTCTGCGGCGACGACGCTCGCCCGAGAGTGCCCTCAGACGACTCCGCCGAGCGCGCCGAGTACGTCGATCGCGCCGAACTCCGGCCGCTTGGCGGTTTCCTGCCGAATCAGGATGCTCGCCGTGTTCAGAATGTGTGCGCGCATCGCCTGCGCGGCCAGGTCGCCATCACCCGCAAGGATCGCGGCGTAGATCTCGTGGTGATCCTCGAAGCACTCCAGGCAGCTGCGGGAGGTCGGCACCGTGCCGACCCCGGTGTGCAGCACCATGTTCCGCTGCTCCTTCAGCACCTCCACCGCTCGCGCGTTCCCGGCGATTTCGAGAATCGCGGTGTGAAAGTCCCGGTCCGCCTGCAAGGTGCGCTTCGCGCTGTCGCTCGCGGCCGCGCGCTCGAACGAGTCGTAGACGGCGGTGAGTGCCGCCGCGCCGTTCGCCCCAGCCTGCAGCGCCGCCTTCCGGGCCATCGGCACCTCGATCATCAGGCGCAACTCGAAGCCGTCGAGCAGCGAGTCGATCGAGGTCTGCAGCACGCGGATACCGCGGTTGGCTGATCTCGACGAGCCCCATCCGGGCCAGTTCGTTCGCGGCCTCGCGCACCGGAGTGCGCGACACGCCGTAGAGCGCGCCGATGCTCGACGCGGAATGCAGCGTGCCCGGCGCGAGTTCGCCGGACATGATCGACAGCCGCATCCGTTCGGTGACCTGCTGCGTCAGCGTGGGTCCCAGTCGAACAGGTTTCATGGTCGCGATCCTCGTTTCACACGTGAGGCCGTCCGCCGGCCGGCCCAGCCTCCCAGGCATCAGCGTATCGTCCCCGAAGGAGTAACTGCATGAGCACCCAACCCCGCCTCGCCGTGATCGGAGCCGGCATCGTCGGCACGGCCCTCGCAAGAGAACTGCTGCGACGCTCGGAGGGCGCAAGCGTGACCCTCTTCGAGAAAGAGGATCACGTCGCCGCCCATCAGACCGGACACAACTCGGGCGTCGTGCACGCCGGGCTCTACTACAGCCGGGCAGCCTCAAGGCGCGCCTGTGCCGTCGCGGCGTCGACCTGCTGCAGGAGTTCTCCGAGGCGCACGCCGTGCCCTACGACGCGTGCGGCAAGGTCGTCGTCGCCACCGACGCGATCGAGCTCGAGCGACTCGGCAAGATCTTCGAGAAGGCCCAGGCGAACGGGGTGCCCGATGTGAAGATGCTCGACAAGGATGGCCTCGCGGAGGTCGAGCCGAACACCGTGGGCCTCGCGGCGCTCCATTCGCCCCATACCGCGATCATCGACTACCGCGGCGTCACCGAAGCACTCGCGCAGGAGTTCCGCCGCGCAGGCGGCACGATCCGTCTCGATACCGAGGAGTGGTCCGTCTCCAGAACCGGGGCAAGACCGCCGTGGTGCACACGAAGTACGACGCGGACGAGTTCGACCTCGTGATCGTCTGCGCAGGGCTGCAGTCCGACAGGCTCGCGAAGCGATCGGGGGAGGACGCGGAACCCGCGATCATCCCCTTCTTCGGACAGTACTTCATCCTCGACCGCGCCTACAATGACGTGGTGAACGGATTGATATACCCGGTGCCAGACCCGAAATATCCGTTCCTCGGCGTGCACGTCACCCGCCGCATCGACGGCGGGCTGATGATCGGCCCCAACGCCTTCCTCTCCTTCTCGCGCGAAGGGTATCGCGGGCTCGGGCTCGACATCCGTGACTCCCTCACCGTCGTCGCGAACTCCGGGTTCTGGAAGTTCGCGGCGAAGAACATGGCAACCGCGACCCGCGAAATCGGGGGAGTGCTCTCCTCCAAGAAGTTCGTGGATGAGGCCGCCCGCTATGTGCCGCTCCTGCAGGGAGCGCGCGGGCACCGCGCCACCCGCGGCATCCGCGCACAGGCGATGACCAAGGATGGCGCGATGGTCGACGACTTCGTAATCCAGCATCGCGGCCCGGCAGTGTTCGTGCGCAACGCCCCCTCGCCCGGCGCCACCTCCTCCCTCGCGATCGCCGAGCATCTCGTCGACGAAGCCCTGCGCGAGCACGGCATCGCCTGACCTTTTCCAACTCCGGGACTCCGGGGAACCGGAACAGACCACGCAGACCACACAGAATCGAAGAAGAAGGAGACTTCCATGAACACGGTATGGAACCCGTCACCGACCGCACCCTCGGTGTTCCTCGCACCCCAGGCGGTGATCGGCGGCAACGGCGCTGCGAGCACCGTCGGCACCGTGCTGACCGAACGACTCGGCCTCGCGGGCGGCACGGTGCTGCTCGCCGTCGATGACGCGGTGAGCGCCGCCGGCCTCATCGAGCCGATCGCCGCATCGCTTCGCGACGCCGGCTTCCAGGTCGAGCAGCGCGGCGGCTTCGGGGCGGAGCCCTCGGCCGAAGTGCTCGACCCGATCATCGCGGATGCCCGGGCGGCCGGAGCGGCCGCGGTTGTGGGCGTCGGCGGCGGCTCGGTGCTCGACTCCTCGAAGCTCATCGCGCTGATGCTGAAGAACGAGGGCAGCTGCGCCGACTGGCTCGGCGAGGCGAAGCCCGGGAACGGCGTCGCCCCGATGGTGCTGATCCCCACCACCTGCGGCACCGGATCCGAAACGACCCGCGTCGCGATGGTCACGATCGCGGGCTCCAAGCGATCCTCGCTCTGCGATCTCTTCATCCCGTCCGTGGCGATCGTCGACCCGACCCTAGTCGCCTCGCTGCCAAAGTCCGTCATCGCCGCCACCGGCATGGACGCCCTCGCGCACGCCACCGAGGCGCTCATGGCAACCTCGGCTTCCATGCTCTCGGCCACCCACTCGCTGCGGGCCATCGAGCTGATCGTCGAGAACCTGGAACTCGCCGCGGGCGGCGACGCGGAGGCCCTCGCGAAGGTCATGTGGGCCTCCCACATCGCGGGTCAGGCGCTGAACGCGGGAGTCGTCATCGGCCACTCGCTCGCCTACTGCCTCGCCCACGCGCAGCCGATGCCGCACGGCATGTCGTGCGCCCTCGCGCTGCCGTACTGCATCGCCTACAACCAGCACGTCGATCAGCAGCTGAGCGAGCGCATCGCGCGCGCCCTGACGAACGGCGAGAGCGACAGCCTGCGCGAGGCCGCCGGCCGCGTCGCCGCGCTGGTCGGGCGTCTCGGACTGCCGACCACGCTCCCCGAGGCGAGGATCGCCGACATCGAGATCCCCGAGATGGCCGCCATGTGCGTCGGCTCGTACCCGCGCCCGACCAACCCGGTCGCCTTCGACGAGCAGAAGATCGCGGCCCTCTTCGAGGCCATGCAGACCGGCGACATCGATCGCGCATTCGCCGCCACCGCCTGAGCGGAGCACCGTCCGACACGCGGGCGTTCGTCCGGCATCCGGGCGTCTGCCCGCCACCCAGTCACGCAAGTAAAGGAACCATGATGAAGGAACTGAAGAATCTCGTCGGCGGCGAGCTCGTCGCCGCCACCGACGGCGCGACCATCGAGGTGCGCAACCCCGCGCGCCCGGATGAACTCGTCGGCACCGTCCCCTCGATGAGCCGCGCCGATCTTGCGCCGCTCTTCGCGGCCGCCGAGGAGGGCGCCAAGCTGTGGCGGCGCACCGACCGGCTCGCACGCGGCGCGGTGCTGTTACAGGCGGCCTCGCTGATCCGCGAGCGCAAGCCGGAGCTCATCGAGCTGATCGTCGCCGAGATGGGCAAGACGAAGGCCGAAGCGACCGGCGAGGTCACGAAGACCGCCGAGTTCTTCGACTACTACGGCTCGATGGGTCGCGACGATTCGGGACAGTATCTTCCCGACGCGCGCCCCCACACCTTCGCGTCCCGCTTCGTCGAACCGCTCGGCGTGGTGCTGCTCATCACCCCCTGGAACGATCCGCTGCTCACCCCGGCGCGCAAGCTCGGACCGGCGCTCATCTCGGGCAACGCGGTCATCATCAAACCGGCGACCGTCACCCCGCTCGTCACGCTCGCCCTCGCCGAGATTCTCCACGAGGCGGGCCTACCCGCCGGTGTGCTCGGCACCGTCACCGGTCGCGTATCCGAGATCGGTGACGCCCTCTTCGACTTCGGGGGGCTGAAGGCCGTCTCCTTCACCGGATCGACGAGTGTCGGTAAGCAGCTGCAGGCTAGGATGGCCGAGCGCGGTGTGCGCGTGCAGACCGAGATGGGCGGCAAGAATGCCTCCGTCGTGCTGAACGACGCCGACCTCGACATCGCCGTGCCGACCATCGTGGCCGGTGCGTTTGCGCAGGCCGGGCAGCGGTGCACGGCCACCAGCCTTCTCATCGTGCAGCGCGGCATCGCTCCTCGCGTGCGCGAAGCCGTCGCCGCAGCGGTGGCCGGCCTCAAGGTCGGTCCCGGTACGCAGGAGGGCGTCGATCTCGGGCCGGTCGTCGACGAAGGCTCGCAGGCCGGTATTCGCGAGCACGTCACCCGCGCGCTCGCCCAGGGCGCCGAGGTCATCTCGCGAAGCGAGCTCAGCGGTGCCGCCGCCGAGCAGGGCTACTTCGTCGAGCCCACCTTCCTGCAGATCACGACCGATCACGACATTTGGACCGAGGAGGTCTTCGGTCCGGTGCTCGGCATGGTCGAGGTGGACACGCTCGACGAGGCGATCGAACTCGTCAACGACTCGGCCTATGGGCTTTCGAGCTCGATCTTCACCAACAATCTGGGCTACGCCTTCGAGTTCGTGCACGCCGTCGACACCGGCCAGGTGTCGGTGAACCAGCCGACGAGCGGCTGGGACATCCACCATCCCTTCGGCGGTTTCAAGGACTCCGGCTCCGGCTACAAGGAGCAGGGTCACGACGCACTGACGTTCTATACGCGGGTGAAGACCGCGGCCATCCGCACGCGCTGATCCTAGCTGTGGGCCCTCTCAGTAGCACTTCCTTCGCCCCCGTTCGCGGGGGCGAAGCGGAGGGCTTCGGAGCCGGGGTGCGGTCGATCGGGCTCGACTGCGACGAGGTGCGGCGGCGGGCACTCCTGCAAGACGGTGAGCTATTCGCCCCACAACGGGACGAGTGGGTCGCGCGGGAGGACGCCCCGGTGAGCATCCGCCCAGGCTGCTCACCGTCGAGGCGCAGCGGGTCAGCCTACCGGACGGAGCCTGGGGCCACCGGTTTTTGCATGCTCGGAACAATTCGCTTGCCGGTCGCATCCTCGGTACTCGCGGGCGCGATCCATCCGGTGGAATGGATGGATGCCGTTTCTCGTGCTTCGCTCAGACGGTTCCTTGATTGAAGTTCACGCGGTGATTGTGATGATTGCCGTTCTTGCGGTGCTCGCCGTCACCGGTGCGGACTCGCAGGCCCTTCCGCTGCTTCCTGGCGTCATGGTCGCTGCGTAGCCGACCACGGCGCCAGTTCAACCCGGTAGACTGATCCTCGTGCTGAAGGTCGTGGTCTTGATCTCAGGCGGTGTGATTCGGCCTGGTTAAAGTTCCGACCAGTTTGTCCGTTACAGCGTCAGTGCCGGCAACGGTTCAGTGACAGCGTAGTACTCTGCTTCGACCTCTGCAGGGGTACGCATATCAAGCTCTCCGTGGAGGCGCTCGTTGTTCCACCACCACACGTATTCCAGCGTGGCGAGTTCTACCTGTTCGATCGTTTTCCAGGGCCCTTGCTGCCTGATGAGTTCGGTCTTATAGAGAGCGTTGACGGCCTCGGCCATGGAGTTGTCGTAGCTGTCTCCGACGGTCCCGGTAGAGGGGATAGCGCCGAGCTCAGCCACTCGGCTGGTGTAAACCATCGACATATAGTTGGCGGGTTCAACCGGTCGATGCAACACCGGGGTTTTGAACTAACTCTAACTGCTCCGCAAACACCTCGGCTGGGGTTCTCCAGCCGAGTGCTTTCCTAGGCCGATTGTTCAACGTATATGCCACCGCAGCCAGCTCGTCCGCACCCCACCTTGAAAGATCAGTGCCCTTCGGGAAGTACTGACGCAACAGCCCGTTTGTGTTCTCATTTGTTGGCCTTTGCCAAGGCGAGTGTGGGTCAGCGAAATACACTTTCGTACCAGTCGCAAGCGCAAAAGCCGCATGGTCAGAGAGCTCTTTCCCTCGATCCCAGGTGAGGGTCTTGCGCAACTGCTCCGGCAATTGCGTCATCGACACGGTAAGTGCTTGCGCCATTGCTTCAGCACCATACCCGCCAAGCGCCGGCCCATTCTTCACCACGGGCCCATCCCCGTAACCGGCAAGTCGTGGGAGGTGCACCAGCAGAGTGGAACGGCTGCTGCGCTCGACCAGAGTGCCGATCGCAGACCTGTTCGTGCCAATAATCAAATCCCCCTCCCAGTGCCCGGGAACCGCACGATCAGCAGCCTCGGCAGGGCGTTCAGAAATCACCACGTCGGCGGTGACATGCCCCTGCGGCTTATTCCGCGACCTTGCGCGAGGTTTCCTGAGCGCCCGCCCTGTCCGTAGTGCTTGCACGAGTTCCCGCTTGAGCGCCCCACGACCCTGAATGTAGAGCGACTGATAGATAGCTTCATGGCTGATACGCATAGAACTATCATCAGGGAAGTCGAGTTTCAACCGTTCAGAGATCTGCTCTGGACTCCACCCCAGAAACCATTTCCGGTCTTGCCGATGAGGCTTATTTAGGCCTTTCCACTCTGCAGCTTTCGGGCCCGTAAACGCCACACCCATCGGGGAGTCTAACCTCACCGGAAAGACGCTCCTGCACATACTCTCGTAAAAGATCGTTCTGTACGAGCTTCGCGACTTTGGGGCGCTTGGCTGCTTGTTGTGCTTTCCATTGCGCGACCAGCGGTCGATACTCTAGCTTCCCACTCCGGGTTGCTGAGTTACGACGTAATTCCCGTGAAATTGTGCCCGGGTCGCGCCCCAGCTGGCGGGCGATCTCACGCACCCCGGTGTTCCTGGCACGCTGCAGGCTGATCTCTTCACGTTCCTCAAATGAGAGATACCGTCCCGAGGGCTCGAACAAACTGAGTGGAGTCATGCCACCAGCATGCCGAAACCACCTTGTACCCACCGGTACTGACACGCCCACTTTCAGTGCTGCCTCAGCCGAGGTAATACCCGTTGCAATCAGACGCCAGAACTCGCGTTGCACTGCACGGGATGGGTCAGGTCGCCCGGGAGATCGCATCGGGGGCCGTAACGCCCGATCCGCGCGCCACTGCCTACGAGTATTCTCGGGCACATCGCTCGTTTTCGCGAACCAGTCTTTAGTTGCCATTGCTGCACACCTCCGGGGTCAGGGTGTTGCGACAACCAATTGAATCCGCCTTGGGCACCTTTGTCGCTGTGAAATATTGCGTTCCCGGCGGTGTAGCCGGCGCGATGCGCCATCGTGAGCGCATCAACCACCAGCGACGTTCTCATATGGGCTGCCGTCTGCCATCCGACCACCATTCTTGTGGTCAGATCAATCACCGTCGCAAGATACAGCCAACCTTCGCCAGTTTTGAGGTACGTGATGTCGCCCACGAGGCAGGTTGTTGGAACCGGGGGTGTGAACCGACGCCCGATGAAGTCACGCCGGATACCGGCATCGGGCGCGGGGATCGTGGTTCGTTTCGTGGCGCGCGGCTGAATCCCTTGAATCCCGAGCTCTCGCATGAGCTGCCACACCAGCCATGGAGACACCGTCATCCCTTGAGCAGCAAGTTCGGCATGAATGCGCCGCACCCCAAGGATTTTGTGGTGATCGATCCAGATCTTCCCGATCAGATCGGAGAGCTCTTGCCGCCGTATCTTTCGGGCATCAGGTGCTGCATGTCGCCGCTGCTTCCATGCGTAAAAACCCGCACGATGCACTTTCAGCAGTCGACACATGAACGTGACAGCATGTTGGCCTTCTTCGTGTTCGATCAGCTCGTACTTGCGCACTACCGCTGTTCCTTCGCGAAGAAGGCCGCCGCTTTTTTTAGGAACGTGTTTTCCTCACGCAACCGGTTGATCTCACGTTGCATCTCGTGCGGGTCTTGCGAGTAAGGGTCAGGGGTTCGGCGGGCTGACCCTGAACCAGTGCCATGCGTGCCGGTTGCTTTCCCAACCCATTTCCCAACCCATTTCCCGAGCGTTGATTCGTTGATTTCTAGGTCGCGGGCGACCTGGGCTCGTGTTTTGCCGAGCTCGGTTACCATGCGCACAGCGTCGGCTTTGAACTCGTCACTGAACTCTCGACGGGGTCGGAGTGTAGACATCTGATGGGATTCCTTCCAATGGAGTTCTCCTGTCTACAACAAGCATGACACCTCAGAACATCTACTCCCACGTCACCCCGACCATGCAACGGTCGGCCGTGACCCGCTTCGCCGCCCACCTCGGCAAGGCTTAGCACTTTTTCTGGGTTATCGGCAAGAACGTGTGGATGGAATCTCGATCTAGCCGCGTGATCATGCGGTAAAACAGGGACCGTCATGCTCGGCCAACCTTAACTGTGCCGAAATCATCAAACACGACCCGCTGTCTGCTATGCGATTCCACGCTCGTGAAGAACGGAAGAACAGCTGCCGGAACCCAACGTTGGCTCTGCCCAACCTGCAAAGCTTCCTCGGTCCGCAGACGCGACGATGTCACCCGCAAACACCAGCTCCAACAGTTCCTGACTTGGCTGCTCGGGAAACTCTCCCAAGCAGAAACCGATTGCCTCACCGGCCGTTCATTCCGTCACCAAACTGCCTGGTGTTGGCGCGTCACCCCACGCCTGCCCGCCGTCACAATTCCACCAAAATATGTGATGATCGACGGCACCTACATCGGCGACTGGTGCTTGCTCATCGCCACTGATGAGCACCACACCCCACTGGCCTGGCAATGGTGCTCGACGGAGTCACAAGCCGCATGGGAAGCACTCCTGCGTCAGATTCCTGCCCCGCTCGTGGTGATCTGTGACGGCGGCACCGGAGTACGTGCCGCGCTCCGTGAACAGTGGCCAGACACCCTCGTACAACGCTGCATCTTCCATGTCTGGATGAACATGCGCACCCACCTCACGTTGCGGCCTCGCACCCCGGCAGGTCAGGCGCTACTTGAACTTGGGAAACGATTGCGACGCATCAAGGATGCAGACCAAGCACTGGTCTGGTTGCAGCAGCTCAACGACTGGCACACCGTGTATGGGCATCTCACCACTGAACGATCCTATGCGAAACGTAGGCTCCGGAACGGGCTTTGGGACTCACCCACCGGCAAGAAATGGTGGTACACCCACGACCGGCTCCGCAAGGCCTACAACCTCCTTGCCGAACTCCAACGTCGCCAACACCTCTTCACCTACTTACGCGCGGGCGGCCCCAAGACCACATCCAGACTCGAGGGTGGCATCAACGCAATGATCAAGCAGGCGCTGCGCCTGCACCGAGGCATGACCGTTGAGCATCAGAAGCGGGCCGCGGAATGGGTACTGATTGAACGCGCCGGCCTCATCGACACCGCAGGCACCATGCCCGTCGCCAAGGAGATCACACCGCAGAAGCGGCGGCCACGGTTCACGGAACCAGACCCAGGGCCGGTGGTCTACGACACCGGCCTCGACGCTACTGAAGGGCTCTGGCTACGCAGAGGCTGGGGCGGCAGAGGGTGAACACGCCCGGCACTATCCACACGTTTTTGCCGATAACCCCGATAACCCCTTTTTCTAGCACTTCCGACGCGAAAGACCCCCAACCCGGTGATCTAAACCCCAGGTCAGGGGCCATTTCATTCGCGTGCGCGAGGGGGGGCTTGAACCCCCACGCCCTTGCGGGCACTGGCACCTGAAGCCAGCGCGTCTGCCAATTCCGCCACTCGCGCGAGTGTTGCTGCAAGACGAAAATCGCCGTACAACCCGTTCAGCTTAGCAAGAACACGCCTATACGCCAAAAACAAGGGCACGAAGGTGCCTGGGTGTGACAAGGGTGCAGAAGATTACGAATTGGCGAAGCACGGCTAGCGTTCGGCATCGGCGCAGAGTTGCCGGGTAGCATAGCTCCGACACGAGTGTGCATTGCACTGGATTGAGCACAGCGAAAGGAGGGCGAACGCCATGGGAATTCTTGACAGCGTCGAGCGTGGACTTGAACGCGCAGTAAATGGTGCCTTCGCCCGAACGTTCCGCTCCGGTGTGCAGCCGGTCGAGATTGCGGCGGGCCTCAAGCGCGAGCTCGACATCGGCTCTGTCGTGGTCGACCGCGATCGTGTGCTCGCACCAAACCACTTCGTCGTGCGTGTTGCCGGCGCCGATGCTGATCGCCTGACTCGCATGGGGGCCACCCTCGAGCGCGAGCTCACCGGCATCGTGTCGAAGCACGCAAAGCGCCAGGGTTACCAGCTACTCGGCGCACCAGACGTTGAGCTTCGCAGAGATGATTCCCTCACTACCGGTGTGCTGCAGATCGACGCCGCACAGGTTGAAGGAACGGTATCTTGGGTTCCGATGATCGAGGTAGAGGGCGTGCGGTATCCGCTGCGCAACGGCACCACGGTCGTCGGCCGCGGCAGCGATGCAGATATTCGCCTTGGTGACTCTGCCGCCTCACGCCAGCACCTACAACTCATTTGGGACGGGAAGGCCGGCATCGCCCGCGATCTCGGCTCAACCAACGGCACAAAGATCAACGGTCAGCGTTTTCGCGAGGCAGCGCTCAGCCCCGACACCGTGCTGACCATCGGCCAGACTGCTCTGCGTTTTCAGCTTGTGCCAAGCAGGCACGCAGCAAACTCGGTATCGGGTCGACGGGCGAACCCGGTTACGCAGCAGCCGCGATCCTCAGAAACTTCACAAAAACCGCGCCAGCAGCAATCTGAACCGCCGCGCAACCCACACAATCAAAACCAGGCACCGGAGCCCGGAATCGAACAAGACTTCTGGAGGGGCCTGTGAGTGAACTCACCCTGATGGTCTTGCGCATCGGCTTTCTGCTGCTGCTCTGGCTGTTTATCTTCGCGATCGTCTATGCACTGCGCAGCGACCTTTTTGGCGCACCGGTGCGCAAGCTGCCCAGTAGTGGCAACGGTGAAAGCAGCAGACCATCCGTGACACCGATTGCCGGTGCCCCGATCGCGGCAGCCGCGGCGGCGCAGGGGGCCGCTCCTCCGATTACTCCCTCTGGCGGGGCACTCCCTTCGGCGGGGGCCTTAGTCCGAGCGAACACGCTCGTGATCACGTCGGGCAGTGCGGCGGGCACCTTGCTCCCCCTCGATGACAACGTGATTACCATTGGCCGCAGCACTGACTCGACGCTCGCAATCGTCGACGAATACACCTCGACTTACCACGCAAAGCTGGCCCGCAACGGTGACCAGTGGATGCTGACCGACCTCGACTCAACAAACGGCACCAAGCTCAATGGCAGTCGCGTGACCGGCACGGTTCTTGTGCCCGCTTTTACACCAGTCACCATCGGCACCACGACCTTTGAGCTGAGGCCCTAGACGTGACGGTTGGCTTCACCAGCGCCATCGGCAGCCATGTCGGAATGGTTCGCGCGAACAATCAAGATTCCGGTTACGCCGGCAATCGCTTGTTTCTCGTTGCCGACGGCATGGGCGGGCACGCGGGCGGCGATGTCGCCTCCGCGCTCACCACCAGGGCTATCTCGAAGCTCGACGAGTTTCCAGATGATTTTGTCGAGGATCCGGAGGCCAGTGCCGACAATCCCCAGATACCGTTTACAAGCAATATTGCGACAAATCCTGACGTAGTCGCGAAGCATCTTGCCGACGCGCTGCTCAAAGCCAATCGGATGCTGCGGGCCACTGTTGGCGAGCGCCCCGAGCTTTCGGGTATGGGCACGACATTCTGTGGGTTTATGACCGTGGGCGATCAGCTCTCTGTCGCCCATATCGGTGACTCGCGTCTCTACCTCCTGCGTGATGGCAAGATGCGCCAGGTCACAAAGGATCACACCTTCGTGCAACGCCTGGTCGATAGCGGTCGCATCACCGAAGAAGAGGCCAAGACCCACCCGAGACGTTCCGTACTCATGCGGGTGCTCGGCGACGTCGACAGCTCGCCCGATATCGATACTGAGGTACTTGATACCCGCGAGGGTGACCTTTGGCTGCTCTGTTCCGACGGACTTTGTGGCTATGTCGAAGACGACGACATCGAGAAAATACTGCTTCGTCGCCATTCGCTGCAGGGTGCCGTTGACTCGCTGATCGACAAGGCACTATCTTTCGGCGCTCCCGATAACGTCACGGTGGTGCTCGTTGAAGCACAGCCGGGTCCCGCTTCGAATTCTGAACCCGGTACCGCCCGTTTTGCTGGATCTGCGGAGACCGAGGCAGATGCGGACGACGATTCAGATAGCACCACGAGAATCAGGCTCATGGGCCGTCGCCGCCGTGTGCGGCGTGCAACCCCGGTCGAAGAGAGCCACTTTGAGCCACGGGTCGACGAATACCTCAACGAACTCATTGCTGAGACGAAGCGTCGCAATCGACGAAGGCGTCTCCTCTGGATACTGGGCTTGCTCGGTGTAGTTGCACTCCTTGTGGGTGGTATTGCGCTCGCCTACGAGTGGACCCAGACACGCTACTTCGTCGGCACCGATGGCACTACGGTCGTCATCTTCCAGGGTGTTCAGCAAGGAATCGGATCTCTCACGCTGCACTCAGTTGCAGAAGACACAGGTATTCCGCTCAGCGCTCTCGATGGTCTTGAGCGCCGCCAGATCGAACGCACGCTCAGCGCCTCTTCTCTCGACGAAGCTCGCGACATCGTGACCCGACTGGGGGTCGATGGCACATGAGCGATGCCCGTCAGGCGAACCCCCGTACAAGCGAAACGGTGTTGCAGCGCATCACCGCTATTCGAGCACCCCGCTTGCTGCGCGGGCTCGAACTCTCGCTTGTGCTGTTTTCGCTCGCGATTGGCGTCGCCGCCGTCGTGATCGTCGACTTGACGGTAAACGAGCAGCTCACGGACAACCTTCTGGTGCCCGGTATTCTCTTCATCGTCGCAGTGCTCGGCATGCACGCAACAATTCGGTTCACCGCGCCCGACGCAGACCCCCTGATTCTTCCAATCACGGTGCTCTTGAACTCAATCGGCATCGCCCAGATTTATCGCATCGACCTGTCGAAGAATGACCTTGGCTGGGAAGCCTACTCGGTGCGCCAGCTCGTATGGTCTGCGATCGCAATCGTTATCGCGATCCTGGTACTCAGCCTCCTGCGCAATCACCTCACCCTGTACCGGTACACATTTGTGTCTGGCCTCGGCGCGCTCGTGCTGCTTCTGCTTCCGATGCTGCCGTTCATCGGCCAGGAAATCAACGGCGCCCGAGTGTGGATCCACATCGGAGGATTCTCGTTCCAACCCGGTGAAGTCGCAAAGGTACTGCTCGCGATCTTCTTTGCAGGTTACCTCGTGCGCAACGCCGATGCGCTCTCCATGGTGGGCAAGAAGGTACTCGGCATTCGGTTCCCGAGGGGACGAGACCTCGGCCCACTCATTGTGTTCTGGCTCATCGCCATGGCCGTGCTCGTATTCCAGCGTGATCTCGGCACCTCGCTGCTTTACTTTGGTCTGTTCCTCTCCATGCTGTACCTCGCAACCGGCCGCATTGGCTGGATAGTGCTTGGAGTTGGCCTCTTTCTCGTTGGTGGAATCCTGGCAAGCCAGACCCTTGACTACGTCGGCAAGCGATTTTCAAACTGGCTTGACCCATTTGCTGACCCCCTCGGTGCCAGCTACCAGCTCGTACAAGGGCTCTTTGGTATGGCGAATGGCGGCATGACTGGGACTGGCCTTGGCCAGGGCTTCCCAGGAGACACCCCCGAGTCACGCAGTGACTACATTTTCGCGAGCCTCGGTGAAGAGATCGGCTTGGTCGGCATCTTCGTGATCCTCGCCGCATATCTACTGCTTATCGGTCGCGCGCTTCGAATCGGTTTCGCAGGTCAGGATGACTTCGGCAAACTTCTTGCGGCGGGCCTCGGCTTTGCGATCGCGCTGCAGGTATTTATCGTCGCCGGCGGCGTTACCCGGGTGATTCCGCTCACGGGACTGACCATGCCGTTCCTGGCCGCTGGTGGATCCTCGCTCGTGTCTAACTGGATCATCATCGCCCTACTACTTCGCATGTCGAACTCCGTTCGAAACCGGCCCAAGCTGGTGATTCGCGCATGAACAAACAGCTCAAAGCACTCTCACGCACCGTGTTCGGGATGTTCATCGTGCTGTTCTTCTCTGTCACGATGATTCAGTTCGTGTCGGCCGATGACCTGCGCGACAACGAACTCAACCAACGCAGTATCAAGAACAGTTCCAAAATTGAACGAGGATCGATCCTCGTCGAGGGTAACCCCATCGCTTTCTCGGCCCCCACCGATGACGAGTACCGCTTCATCCGGCAATATGCCGATGGCGAGCTTTACGCACCGGTGACCGGCTACTTCTCACGCAGGCAAGGCATGACCGGCCTCGAGGGCGCAATGAACCAAGACCTCTCCGGTTTGTCTGGTGCGCAGTTCTTTACACGACTGATGCGCACCATGACCGGTGAAGAACCACAGGGCAACTCGGTTGAGACTACCCTCGACGCCAGTCTTCAGGCGGCAACGGCAGAAGCCATGAGTGAGTTCAAGGGTGCAGCCGTCGTAATGGAGCCAGATACTGGCAAGATCCTCGCAATGGTGTCGCGGCCGAGCTACGATCCCAACTTGCTCTCATCGAACAACGACGCTGACGTCATTGCCAACTACGACCAGCTCAATCAAGATCCGAACAATCCTCTGTTCAACCGCACGATCGGCGGCGACCTCTACCATCCGGGTTCCACTTACAAGCTGCTGACCGCGGCCGCAGCGATCGAGAACGGCACGGCTACCCCATCGAGTACCTTTGCGAACCCGACCGCTCTGCCGCTGCCGGGCACATCACATGAGATCAAGAACAATTGGAGCGGTGCCTGTGGCAGCGGCGTCCAGACGACGCTCATGCAGGCCATGACGATGTCGTGCAACATTCCGATTGCTGAACTCGCGATGAGCATGGACCGGGATGCGATTCCGAAGATGGCCCGGGCATTTGGTTTCGAACAGGATCTATCGATTCCACTTGAGGTCACCCCGAGTGTTGCACCCAATCCAGCAGATGATGCACAAGCGGCGATCTCCTCGATCGGACAGCTCGATGTACGGGCAACTCCGCTGCAAATGGCAATGGTGTCGGCAGGTATCGCAAACGACGGTATCGTGATGGCACCTTACTTGGTTGATCGCATTATCACTCCTGATCTGCGTACGGAGCGCGAGTACGAGCCAACTGAGTTTTCTCAGCCGATCTCGAAGGCAACCGCCGCCGCCATGCAGAGCATGATGGAGAATGGCGTGAACGCTGCTGAGGGCGCAGCTTCCGGGGCCCGGATCGAGGGCGCACGCATCGGTGGTAAAACTGGCACCGCCGAGAACGGTCTCGACGAAAACGGCGATCAACTGCCGTTCACACTCTGGTACACGGGGTACGCCTTCCTGGGCGACAAACAGGTTGCAATCGCCGTAGTCATCGAAGACGGCGGCGGCGAAGCATATGGATTTGCGGGAACTTCTTCAGACCTTCCCGTCCGAGTCGGAAAACAGATAATGGAAGCGGTGTTGAACCCATGAGACCAACAGCTGGAATCACATTCGGCGGGCGCTATGAACTCAGCTCACGTATCGCAGTAGGCGGCATGGGTGAGGTATGGAAGGCTAGCGACGCCATTATCGGTCGCACAGTCGCCATCAAGATCCTCAAAGACGAGTACATGGGCGACCCTGGCTTCCTCGAGCGCTTCCGGGCCGAGGCTCGGCATGCAGCCCTCGTCAACCATGAGGGCATCGCAAACGTGTTTGACTACGGTGAAGAGCAGGGTTCTGCGTACATTGTGATGGAGCTCGTGCCCGGCGAGCCGCTTTCTACGATCATTGAGCGCGAGAGCCGCCTGCCCTCTGATCGTGTGCTCGGGATCGTTGCACAGACCGCAACCGCTTTGCAGGCTGCACACGATGCCGGCCTCGTGCACCGCGACATCAAACCAGGTAACCTGCTGATCACGCCGGAAGGCCGTGTCAAGATCACTGATTTTGGTATCGCGAGGATCGCCGACCAGGTGCCACTCACAGCCACGGGTCAGGTGATGGGTACCGTTCAATACCTCGCACCAGAACAGGCGAGTGGCCACACCGCTACCGCGTCTACAGATATCTACTCGCTCGGTATCGTTGCGTACGAGTGCCTCGCTGGCAAGCGCCCATTTACGGGTGAGTCGCAGGTCGCGATCGCGATGGCGCAGATCAATGATGCGCCGCCCGCCCTGCCCGATGATATTCCGGCTCCCGTGCAGCGCCTCGTACTTGCTTGCCTCGCAAAGGATCCTGCAGAGCGGCCACAGACTGCGGCAAAACTCGCTCAGGCGGCAACTGCCCTGCACCGAGGCAACCTGCAACTCGCGGCAAGCTATGTGCCTCAGATAGCTCCCCCATCTGACAGCACCCGCGTGATGCCAGCGACTCAACTGCTCGACGATGCAGCAACCACCGCACTGCCCCAGACCACAATGCTGCCCGAAAGCCAGCTAGCTCACGATGCCTCAGGCGAAGAAGAACCTACCGAACCGGGTAAGAAGAAGCGCAGCCCCTGGACTTGGCCACTCATCACCCTTGCCGCTCTGCTGGTACTGATCGGTGGCGGCACCGCAATCGCGCTGCTCGGCAACAACGGAGGCGACGAGAAGCCAGTCGAGACAAGCCAGACGACAACTAAGCCACCTGCCGAAGCAAAGGATTACGCCGAGATCGACTCGTCAAAGTTCACCGGTAAGAATGTCGACGAGGTCGTAGGTATGCTCACGGAAATGGGCTTCACCAGCGTCGAGAAGGTACCAGGCAATCCCGTCGCAGACGATCAGGTCAACCTTGTGTCTGACGTCAGCCCGACGGGCAAGAAGGTCAAGTTTACGCAGAAGATTTCGGTCACCTACAACGTCGCCTTCGGTGACGCTGTTGCTCCGGCGGCCCCGTCCGTCGCTTCCGCCCAGGTGAACTCGGGCGATGCTTTTACCGCAACGATGTCATCTGCTGGCGTATGCCCGGCAGGACTAAGCGCAACGGACTTCACCCCGAGCGTCAACGGTGCAGGTCGCCAGGCAAGCGTCTCGGGTTCAACCCTCAATATCGTGGCGGGGACGCTTGATCCCGGTGCCCCCGACGATACGATCACCATCTCGTACACGGTCACTTGTGAAGGCAATGGAGTGGTGCGAACCTCACCTGCTTCCGCCACAACCACAGTGGCCGTCAAGGCACCACCCGCACCTGCACCAGACCCCAACCCGGGTGACAGCAGTGGCGCGGCCAACGGCGGTGGGAGCCCCAGTGGGCAGTGAACTTTTTAGCACCCGAAGAACCCTAGACTAGATAAATCGGTAACCAACAGGAGTAGTAGATGTCGCAGTCCGCCGCGCAAGGTCCTCAGCGCATGCTCGCAGGTCGTTATTCGATCGACGAGCTGTTGGGGCAGGGCGGCATGTCTACGGTCTACAAGGGAACTGACGTAAAACTGGGGCGCCAGGTAGCGATCAAGATCATGCGGGCCAACTTGGCCGATGACGAACAGTTTCGATACCGTTTCCGTCAGGAAGCGCAGTCGGCGTCGCGCCTTGCTCACCCAAGCGTCGTGCGCGTGCTTGACGCCGGCGATGACCTGATCCAGTCAGCGGCAGGCGCACAGCGTCTTCCGTTCATCGTCATGGAGTACGTCGACGGACAGAACCTTCGCGAGCTTGCTTCGGAAAAGCCACTCACTATTGCAGAGACTTGCCGCGTGGTAGATTCTGTGCTCACCGCGCTCGAGTATTCGCACCGTGCGGGCATCGTGCACCGCGACATTAAGCCCGCGAACATCATGATCACCAAGTCTGGCCAGGTGAAGGTCATGGACTTCGGCATCGCTCGCGCTGTGTCCGAAACCTCCTCGACCGTGCAACAGACAACGGCCATCCTCGGTACTGCGGCATACTTCTCACCGGAGCAGGCCAAGGGCGAAACCGTCGACATCCGCACCGACCTCTATTCAACCGGTGTGCTGCTCTACGAATTGCTTGCTGGCGCCGTGCCATTTCGCGGGGATACAGCGGTGGCGGTTGCCTACCAGCACGTGAGTGAACGCCCGCAACCACCGAGCACGCACAATGCTGAGCTTTCACCCGCTCTTGATCGAGTGGTGCTTCACGCGCTCGCCAAAGATCGCAATCGCCGCTTTCAGGCAGCCTCGGAGTTTCGCGATGCACTACGACTCGCAGCCGCGGGAACTATGCCAAAGCTCAGCGCTGATGACGACCAATCATCAGTACTCTTCAACACGAGCGAAGATATCTCCGAGTCAGATCTCGCGCTACGTCGCCTTTCGGAGACTGGAGGATCGAACAGGTCGCAAAGCCGCCCACCCGTCATGTGGGTATGGGCCTCGATCCTCACCATTGCCGCAGTTATTGCCGCAGTTGCCTTTTGGGTCGTGACCATGGTGCCCACAAGCCTCATGCCCGAAACAGCCAGGGCAATTCCCGCCCTCACCGGGATTGAGCAGTCCGTTGCGGTTGATCAGCTCCTCGAGCTGAACCTCAAGCCAATAATTGAGGAGACCACGGACGACGACATCGGAGCTGGCAAGGTGATCCGCACGGACCCTGAAGCTGGTGAGAGCGTAGCGATTGGTGCTGAGGTCACAGTATTCGTTTCGATTGGTCCCACGAACCCCAAGGTACCGGCCATCGACCGTATGTCACTCGAGGAGTACACGGAGGCCATAGAGTCTCTCGGCCTCGTCATTGGAAACGTCTCGAAGGCAGACGACGCCAGGGCCCCCTCAGGTCGTATTCTTTCCGCTTCACCGGAGCCTGGTTCAAAACTGAAGCGCGGAGACGCCGTAGATGTCACAATATCGACTGGTCTCGTGAATGTTCCCGACGTGAGCGGACAGGCACTTGAGGTCGCACGCTCACTCCTCGACGGGCTTGTGAGCGTCAACCCAGTACCTCGCGATGATTGCACTCAAGCACCGGGTTTCCCAGTGGTGGAGCAGTCACTAGTAGGTCAGCAACCACAGAACTCTAACGTTACGATCGCATACTGCTCGGGCTAAGTTCCCGTAGCGATCAGTCGAACGCCGGGTAGCGTTGCCTTGAACGCCTTAGTCTTAATCGGTGCTGAGAAGCGGTGAAAGCGTTGCCGCGATCTCGGCAGCACTCGTAGCTCCGCAGACAACGAGCCAGTTACCGAGTTGCCGGTAACCACCTTCTGTGAGCACGGACTCTGGGTGATACTGCACTCCATATATTGGAAGCTCGGTATGGCGCAACGCCATCACGATTCCGTTCTCAGTCTCAGCGGTGATCAACAATTCGTTAGGCACGGTGTCGCGCACAACCGCGAGGGAGTGATAGCGAGTCGCTTGGAACTGCACAGCCACGCCCGCGAAGAAGGAATCATCTTGGTGGGTGATAGTTGATACCTTGCCGTGCATCAGTTCATCGGCGTGAGTCACAGTCGCGCCCATCGCCTCGGCGATCGCTTGGTGCCCCAAGCACACTCCAAGCAATGGGATTCCGGTGCGAACCGCGAGGTGCACCATCGGGATGGAAATCCCCGCATTTGCGGGGGTACCGGGCCCGGGTGAGATAAGCACTCCGTCGTATTCCGTGAGGATCTGTTCCAGCTCACCGATCGTCAACTCATCGTTGCGTACCACTCGGGTTTCTGCGCCAAGTTGCTGCAAGTACCCATTGAGTGTGTACACAAAACTGTCGTAGTTATCGATTACCAGCACACGTGTCATGTCAACCACCCACCGTCGAGATATCGTCCTCAGTGTCTATGAACTGCACTGCCCAAGGGTAACCATAAAAAACAAGCCCATAGACAATCCCCGCAAGCACCGCGAGCATGATAATAATTCGCAACCAGGCAGGACCAGGAAGAAAACGCCAAATAAGTGAGAACATTGCTATGCCTTCTTCACTTCTGGATTGATCTTCATAAGCGCTTCTGGTGGACCTTCGCTCGTCGGCTGAAAGCTATCGAGCATGGCGTAAGCGATTACACGCTCGTCAGCGCCGAATTCTTTCGGGTGACACGTCGTGAGTGTGAGCACCTGATCGACACCGGGAGCACCCTGCAGCCTTGGGAAAGGCATCAACACGTCGCTCTCTTCGGGCAGTACATACTCGATCGAACGGAAACTATAGGTGTACCAGCCTTCAGCGGTCTGTACATAAATGGAATCGCCCAGACGCAAGTTCATGACTTCTTTAAACGGGGTCGTACGGGGGCCTGACCGGTGCGCTGCTACAGCGAAGTTTCCAGGTTCGCCGGGCATCTGAGTCTTGTCGTAGTGACCAATTCCCTTTTCAGAAACGTTCAGCACCTCGTTGCGAGAGGTGCCCTCGGAAACGACGTTTGCAAAGGTCGCCCCGAATGCAGGGATGTACATGACACCAAAGTCATCACTCATCGGTACTTTTGCCGCGACCGGGGTTGTTCCGTCCCAAGGTTCCTTTGGAGCTTCGGCTTGGAGTTTTGCAGAGACAGTGTTTGAAAGTTGAGCCTGCTCTGCGACTACCACGGTACCCGTGTACCAGGGCTGCCAAACAAGGTACCCGACGACGACAAGACCGCTCAAAAAAAGAAGTTCACCAATCACTGTCAGCGGGCTAAGTTTTGCTCTGCCAAGCTTTCTGGGTGAGTGACGTCCGACCATAAAAACATTCTAGGTGTCGTGGCTGTGAGACTTTAGAGATCGGTACGTCACCCGTCTTGCCAAAGCTCACGGTAGACTCGTTCGCATGGCTGCAGCAGGAAAAGACGTAAGCAAGCAGAGCGCAAAGAATGTTGACCGCCTCAGCAAAGCTGAGGCCGCAGAATTGCGCCGCGAAGCACCGAACCCAGTGTGGTTTAAGCCACTCATGTTCGGCTTCATGCTGCTTGGGCTTGTCTGGATTATCGTCTACTACATCACAAGTGCGACGCCTCTTCCCTTGCCGATCCCAGCACTCGGCCAGGGCAACCTGTTCGTTGGCTTTGGACTCGTGCTCGTGGGATTCATGATGACGCCTTGGTGGAAGTAAGTTATCTCACCCGAATTACACCTGTGTAGTTCTCCCCAAGTGGGGATAACCCTGTGGATAACTAGTTAGCTTCACTTTGAGCGAGCCCACATGGGCCACTGGTTCGATTTGGCGACGGTTGTGCTGCACAACTGCCAATAACAGTCCGACTATATGATTTGGACCGGCGGCAGCACGAAGTAGAGAAGCGATAGCCCAATAAGTACGGCTGCAAGACCGACAAGGGCCAACGCACGCAGGTTCTTTTTCCTTGGGCCATTAGTAGTGAGCAGCAGCCACATCGCCAGCGCTCCGGCAATCATGCCCCCGAGGTGTGCCTGCCATGAGATTCCGGCCCCCGGCATGAAACCAATTGCAAAGTTGATGCCGATGAGCACAGCCAGTGAAGTTACATTGACCCGCTGCGACTTCATCGTGACCAGGGTAGCTGCCAGCAACGCAAAGATGGCTCCCGAGGCACCGACCGTCGCCGTACGCATTGCACTCACCGGGTCTGATGCGAAATACACCCAGAGCATCACGCCAAGGGAGCCACCAAACCCGCCCATTAGATAAAGCACGGCGAACCATAGCCGACCGAGCAACCGCTCAAGGTTCGGACCAAAAAGCCACAGCGCATACATGTTGAACAAGATGTGCAACAGGAAGCCCGTGGAGTGCGTAAACATCGCCGTGATCAGGCGCCACGGCTCAAAGAGCTGTGGCAGTGAGTGAAATGGCGCGTACCAGAGACTCGCAGTTACCGGATCTATCTGAGTAACTGGGTTGAGGAAGAACCAACTGCCGATCATTTGCGCGGCAAACACGACAGCACAAATCACCATGATTGAGTAGGTGACGATCGGTCGATCTTTGTCGCTGAGCTTGCGCGAAATTACGCGAGCTTTGCGGCTCGCCCGTGCAGCAGTGCTTGGGGTTGCAGCACGCACGCAATCAGAACAGAGCACGCCGACTGAAGAAACAGTCTGGCACTCAGGGCAAATCGTTCGCCCGCAACGCTGACACAGCGTAAAGCTCGGGCGATCCTTGTGGCGGTAGCAGAAGTCTTCTGGACCTGGCTCGGCCATTTCACCGAACTGCGGCACTCCGCTACCGCCATAAGTCACGACTAGACCTCTGTGATATCGATGCCGGTCATCACGACATCGGCGGTGGGGCGATCCTGCGCGCCAACCGGAACCGCAGCAATAGCATCGACAACAGCCTTCGAGGCGTCATCGGCAACCTCGCCGAAGATTGAGTGCTTACCGTTCAGCCAAGCCGGGGCGGTAGTGGTGATGAAAAACTGTGAACCGTTGGTGCCAGAGATTTTACCGGTCATGTCCCGGCGCTGGCCAGCGTTTGCCATCGCGAGCTGGTACGGCTTGTCGAATACGAGCTCAGGGTGAATCTCATCGTCAAAGGTGTAGCCGGGGCCACCCATGCCGGTGCCATCAGGGTCGCCGCCCTGGATCATGAAATCCTGGATGATGCGGTGGAAGATGACGTTGTCGTAGAAGCCCTTCTGCGCAAGGTCTACAAAGTTCTTAACCGTCTTAGGTGCCTGATCACCGAAGAGGTTGATCACGATATCGCCGTGGTTCGTGTGGATGGTTGCAACTGCGGAATGAAGAGTCATGGTCCCAATTCTATGAGGTTGCGCAACCTACTGACTGTATGACCCCACAATGTCTTCTTCTCGGTAAGTTGGAGTGCAGACACAGCCATATTGTGTAGGGTGTTGAGAGTAGGCACGCCCTCAATCCGATTGCTCCGGAGGTTCATATGTCACTCTCACGTAAGCGTAAGCGCGAACTAAACAAGCTGCGCTCGCAGGCCGAGGTGCTGCTCGACGAACAGCGCGAAATTCTCGGACACGCTGGAATACTCGCGCAAGAAGCAGGCCGTCAGGCCAAGCACTTGGGTAATGAGTACGTGGTTCCGCGCGTAAATGAAGCGCTCGAGGGTGTCAGGCCAACGATCGACCGCGGTGTTGAGACCGCTCGCCGCGCTTCTACGCAGGCTCGACTCTTCGTCGCTCCGCTTCTTGCCGCCGCTCTCGCGAACACTGTTCGCGGTCTTGAGCGAGTTGAGAACCTTGACGCTGCTCGTCAGGTTCGTGCCTACGGAGTGCAGCACGGGCTCCTTCAGGCGCCAAAGAAGAAGTTTGGCGTTGGTCGTGTGCTCGCGATTGGTGCAGGCGTCGCCGCAGCAGGCG
The DNA here is from genome assembly GCA_034676385.1 of Leucobacter sp. Lineage (GTDB taxonomy): Bacteria > Actinomycetota > Actinomycetes > Actinomycetales > Microbacteriaceae > Leucobacter. Next base: position 6,109 of record JAUCCH010000083.1, on the reverse strand, counting down.
CAATCGGTTACACACTGTGGCAGGCATTCCGCAGCGATGACGAGCTTTGGGTAGCACCCGAGGATCAGGGCCTCTAAACCGGTTCATCACTCTCAGCGAGTGAGGCCTCCGACCAGCTCGGTGGCCTTACTTGCTCGGTTTGCTCTGCCTGTTTGACGGTCGGCGGTTGCCGCCCTTGCCCCGCTGATCAATACCCGCCATGCGCAACGCTGCCTGCACGAGGGAAAGCGTGCGCAAACCCTTCATGTCTCTGAGCGCCACCCACCGGGCCTCGTCAGAACTACCGTCGACCTCGTTTTGTAGTGGCCCATCTTTCACTGACGCACGGTAGATGATGCGGATAGTGTGCAACTCGGGGTCGGTGCCCTCGGGCACCTCTTCACGGATCATCACGCGAGAATCGACGCCGATGAGTTTGCCAACACGCGCCTCAAGGCCGGTCTCTTCAAGCACCTCTCGGACGACGGCGTCCCGAGGATCCTCGCCAGGCTCTATTCCACCACCCGGAAGCGTCCACCCATGCAGGTGCCCTCGGCGCCAGTGGGTAAGCAGCAGCTTGCCTCGCCGCTCCACTACTGCATAAGCAGCAACTCTCATATCCATGACGCACGCCCACCGTGTGAAAGTCTGCCCTCGAACAGAGGCGTTCGTGAGGTGTTTGTTGCGGTGAAAACACGTTGCGTTCTCACCGCAACACCGCTGGCGCCACTGCGACAGTACGGCACGCAAAGCGATGCTTCGCTCCAAGCGCCTTGGCGCAAAGCAGCCACTCGCATATCCATGTATTGAGCCTACCGGCTCACCGAAACGAAATTTCGCGGCGCATCAGGTTATGGCGCTCTCTTACCAGTTAGCCCGCCAGCCACGGAGCCAAGTCTGCATGCGCTGATAGGCATCGCGCCGTGCCCGACTCTCCGACAAAAACACATCGTGCAGTGCTCCGTCGATCCGCTCAATTGTCACTGATGAGCCAACTCGCAGCGCTGCCCGAGCAACTGCGTCGACATCAAGCACGGTATCAGCGCTCAGCATTGCTTCGTTCCAACTCAGGCCAAACTCTGACTTTGCCGAAAGCAGTGTACATACTGGCATCTCAACATCAATGCCCGAACTAACCTTCCCATGCCCCTCGATGATCGCTCGGAGCCAACCGACACGCACTGGCATTGAGGGTTCGGGGCGCCAGGCGAGGTTGATTCCGGCGAGTTCCTCGGGTGAACAATTTGTGTGTTGCGCCTGGGCATAGAACCCCAAGTCAAGTTGAGGTAGCGTGATTTCGTGCGGGTTGTAACGCGCCTGCAGTTGGATCACTGGCACAATCGCGCGTCGCACTGCACCACTGACCTGCAGATCGAGCCAGGGACTATTGAGCACCAGAGCATCGGCTACACCACGGTGGCGATCGGCCCACAGCGTCAGGATAAGCCCACCAGTTGAGTGGCCTAGCAGCACGAGCTTCCGGGGTGATGCGCTCCCAGCTACTCGGGGACTGCCCTGTGCTTGATCCTCGCGAATGATTTCCACTGACGCATTGATCTCGGCGTCGTAGTCCTTCAGATCCTCGGTATACCCAAAAGTCTGCCCTTCACGGAGGCTTCGCCCGTACTTTCGCAGGTCGAGCGCGAAAAAGTGTGCGCCGCGCGTTGTGAAGAACCGTGCGAGATCCTTCTGAAAGAAGTAATCGCTCCAACCATGCACGTAGAGCACATCGACATTGTCAAGCTCTCGTTGGATCCCTCGCAATCGATCCCAGAGACTCATCGACTCGGGCAGTGCCCTCACCAGGGTCGCGACAACCGGGCCTTCCTCGTCCTCACCTAGGTCGATGTCTGTGTATACGAAACCATCGCCGAGTACATCTGGTCTCCAGTCGGTCATATCGCCAGTCTATGGTCTGCACCGTTGTCTGGATCTTTAGAGTGCCTTCGTGCGACGCATCCGAGTAGAGGTGACCAACACATTGCTGAACACAACAAGCGCAATACCTATCCATTCCTGGACAGAGAGCACCTGGTGCAGCATAACCAGGCCTACGATTGCCGCCCAGACCGGGTGCATGCTTTGCAAGGTGCTGAACAGGCCGGCGGGAATTTGCCGCAACGCAATGAGGTCAATGGAAAAGGGGACCACGGACGAGAGCACGGCACAAATAACGGCAAACCCGAGCGCCCACATTGGCGGCGGATGGGCAGCAAACCAGAAGGCCGCGATCGGCACCCACATAATTGCAGATACCAGGCTCGCCGCACCGGCTCCCTGTAGGCCCGGCATCTGTTGGCCAATCTTTCGGTTCAGGAGCACGTAGCTGGCCCATGCGAGCGCTGAAAGCAGTCCTGTGGCAACACCGATGATGTCGGTACTCGGACTTGGGTTTACCAGTATGACCACACCAACAGCCGCCAGTATTCCGCCGACTAGGTCGACAGCGCGACGAGACGCGAGGATCGCAATCGCCAACGGGCCGAGAAACTCCAGTGTGATGGCAAGACCGAGGCCGAGCCGGTCAATCGTCATGTACACACTCGTGTTCATGATTCCAAATACCACACCTCAGGTAAGTACTGGCCACCACTGTGCCCACGTCATGCTGCGGAACCGCGGTCGCCCAATCGGCACCAACACAGCCGCCGTAATCAACTGTCTTACAGAGACGACCCCGATTGGGCCAATAGCTGGGAACGCAAGTGAACCCGTCGCTGAACCGACCTGTCCGCTGAGCGAGGCTGCGAGTGAGAGCAGGACGCCTCTCCCAATACCTGGGTGGCTTGAAGAACCGGCTTGTTTGGCAGAAGCTTCGGTAGAAGCTGGTCGGGTGGTCACAGCTCAACCTTAGTTGTGAACCGACCGCCTTCGGCGACGCGCTATTGCCGCAGGCGAGGCGGATCCTCGCCGGAGCTGAACAATTTAACGCCATTGCCCACCAACAACACGGCCAACTCATACTCGGCTACGCGTGGGCGGCCCTCGGAAAGCACACCACTGCATTCCAGCGTGGTTGGGCCAAGGACCATCCCGAGACGGAGTTGAAGTTAGTTCGGCATTCGACGCCAACGTCAGGGCTTGCCGAGGGGCGCTGTGATGCAGCGATCGTGCGTAATGTTCCGGACCCTGCCCAATTTGGCACGGCCGTAGTCGGGCTAGAGCGGCGACTTGCTGCGTTTCCGAGCGACGACCCACTCTGGGCGCGACGGCGCACACTACGCAAGAGCGATTTCGCCTCCCGAAAAGATAACTGAGTTGATCGAAGCAGTGACTCGGCTCTACGAGGCAGGGTAGCCTGCGAGCCTGTGATTCTCGAATTGACCGCTGAGGCTTAGCGCCCGCGCTCGCCCGCCCGGGCCGTGATCTTCGACGGAATAATCTTCGTGAGGGCAACGATGAGCTTGTACTTGAGCGACGGGATCGAAACCGGTTTGCCGCGCTCTGCATCACGCAACGACTCGGCAACCACCTTTGGTGCGTCAAGCCACATCCACTTCGGTACACCCTCCTGCCCCGGCGGCAGCCCAAGTCGCTCGTGAAAATTCGTGTGCGTGTAACCCGGGCAGACCGCGGTAAACGTCACGCCCCGCAGTCGGTACTTACCGTTGCCCCACTGCAAAAATCGACAAGCCAACGCTTCACCGCAGAGTAGGTGCCGCGTGGGATGAACGCTGCCACGGAAGCCATGTTGATGATGATGCCTCTGCGGCGAGCAAGCATGCCCTGAAGCGCTGCATGGCTGAGCCGCAGCGGCACCTCATTGTGCAGGCGCAGGTGGCGGACCTCAGCCTCTACGTCGTTGGTCTCGAAGCTCAGCGGCAGGCCAAACCCAGCGTTGTTGACGAGTATCTCAACCGGTCGAGTCTCATCCGAAAGCCTCCGCGACAACGTTCTCGATGCCTTCCGCGTTGAGCAAGTCGGCAGTGATTACCTCTACTTCGACGCGGTGGGCCCCGCGAAGCTCTGCCGCGAGATGCTGGAGCGCCTGCGCATCTCGCGCAACCAGCACAAGGGCATCACCACGCGCCGCCAACTGTCTCGCGTACTCCGCGCCTAGTCCAGAACTTGCACCAGTGATGAGCGACGTCTTTGCCATGGTTCGATGCTAGCCCCTCAAGGCTGCGGTCAAAGGCAACCAGAACCGGTCCGCTCAGGCCTATGCGAGGCGCTAAACTTCTACAGAAGACGACGTCTTCGCCAGATCCTCGATGCTCTATGCGATGCTCTGAACCCGAAGCGCGAGTGTAGCTCTGGCCTGCGACCAGATTCGCGGCAATCTCGCTGCCATCGGCGTTCACCGCGTACATGGTTCCGGTCATCATTGGAACCACAACGTACTCGTAGTCGTGACGGTGCATGGGGATCGCGCCACCCGGCTCAATCGTCCACTTGGTGACCCTGAACTGCTCGTTCTCTAGCTGTACTTCTGCGTGCGATCCATTACTCATAGGCGAAGTCTATCGAGATCCTAGGTAAGGAGTTTTGATGGTGCGGGCCAGGATGGATGGTTTCTCTGACTATGAGTTTTGCCCACGCCATTCATCAGCGAGGATCGCGTACAGCACGCCGTCCACCCAACCAAGATCACGGTGCAACGATTCCTTCACCGAGTAACCCTCGCGGCGCATACCCACACCCTCCATGAGAAGCCAAGAGCGCTCATTGTCAGCGAAGGCGCCGGCTTCGACCCTGCGCAACCCGAGCTGCTCGAAGCACAGACGAATGAGAGCATCGACAGCCTCGCTCGCGTAGCCTTGGCCACTCGCGTCCGGGGTGAAAGTCCAACCGAGCTCAGCCTGAACACCTTTCGCCTGCTCGGCGACCTCACGCTGCCCCCATCCGTCACCCATGCGCAGCATCAGGTCACCAATGATCTCGCCATTGAGTTCGACGACGAGGTAGTCAAGGTATTTGCTCGGGTAGGTCTCGTCCCAGTCGGCGCGGTCAACCGGATGCCACCCAAGCCACATACCAACCTCTGGCAAGCCACGATGCGCCCAGAGGCCCGCTGCGTCATTGAGCTCCGCGGGCCGGATCGTCAGGCGCTCGGTACATAGCGGCCAGATCTCAAGGTTTCGAAATTTGGGCCTGGTGTGGGGCTGCTCTGGCATACTTCTGGGTTATCGGCAAGAACATGTGGATGAGATCTCGATCTAGCCGCGTGATCATGCGGTAAAACAGGGACCGTCATGCTCGGCCAACCTTAACTGTGCCGAAATCATCAAACACGACCCGCTGTCTGCTATGCGATTCCACGCTCGTGAAGAACGGAAGAACAGCTGCCGGAACCCAACGTTGGCTCTGCCCAACCTGCAAAGCTTCCTCGGTCCGCAGACGCGACGATGTCACCCGCAAACACCAGCTCCAACAGTTCCTGACTTGGCTGCTCGGGAAACTCTCCCAAGCAGAAACCGATTGCCTCACCGGCCGTTCATTCCGTCACCAAACTGCCTGGTGTTGGCGCGTCACCCCACGCCTGCCCGCCGTCACAATTCCACCAAAATATGTGATGATCGACGGCACCTACATCGGCGACTGGTGCTTGCTCATCGCCACTGATGAGCACCACACCCCACTGGCCTGGCAATGGTGCTCGACGGAGTCACAAGCCGCATGGGAAGCACTCCTGCGTCAGATTCCTGCCCCGCTCGTGGTGATCTGTGACGGCGGCACCGGAGTACGTGCCGCGCTCCGTGAACAGTGGCCAGACACCCTCGTACAACGCTGCATCTTCCATGTCTGGATGAACATGCGCACCCACCTCACGTTGCGGCCTCGCACCCCGGCAGGTCAGGCGCTACTTGAACTTGGGAAACGATTGCGACGCATCAAGGATGCAGACCAAGCACTGGTCTGGTTGCAGCAGCTCAACGACTGGCACACCGTGTATGGGCATCTCACCACTGAACGATCCTATGCGAAACGTAGGCTCCGGAACGGGCTTTGGGACTCACCCACCGGCAAGAAATGGTGGTACACCCACGACCGGCTCCGCAAGGCCTACAACCTCCTTGCCGAACTCCAACGTCGCGAACACCTCTTCACCTACTTACGCGCGGGCGGCCCCAAGACCACATCCAGACTCGAGGGTGGCATCAACGCAATGATCAAGCAGGCGCTGCGCCTG
>JAUCCH010000082.1:0-4236 GCA_034676385.1 Leucobacter sp. | reverse complement strand
ATTTCAGGTATTGCCGCAGCAGGCGCTTCCCCTGGCATTATCGCGATCACCGGTACTCTGGGCCTCATCTCTGGCGCGATCTCAATGGCGCTTGGCGAATACACCTCCGTGCGGACGCAGAACGAGCAGCTTCAAGTTGAGATCGACACCGAGCGCGACGCCCTCACTCGCAATCCAGAAGGCGAGGAGGCCGAACTCTCGATCATGTTCGAGTCGCTCGGCATGCACCCTAGTACAGCTCGCGATGCCGCTTCACAGGTGCACGCGAACACCGAACAGGCGCTCAGAGTGCACCTCGCGCACGAAATTGGCTCGAGCCCCGACGAAAAGCAATCGCCGAGGGTGGCGGCAATCGCATCTCTTGTCTCCTTTAGCGTGGGTGCGATTATCCCGGTCCTTCCGTTCCTGATCGGCTTCGGAACCCTCGGGTGGGGGCTCCTCTTCGGCGGAGTGGGTCTTCTCGCTGCGGGCTTCGCTGCCGCAAAGTTCACTGACCGCAACCCCTTCGCGAGCGCGGGCCGCCAGCTGCTCTTCGGCGGCATCGCCGTCGCGGCCACCTATGGCATTGGTACGCTCCTCGGGGTCTCACAACTCGGTTAATCGGCGAAGATCGAGCCCACACTCTTCAGCAGCGCCCAATTGGCTTGGTGATCCTCAAAATCACGCGATCCTCGCAATTCGAATCTCTGCTGTGGCCGTAGGCTTAACGCATGCCAAGCCCGGAGTTCGTCGACGCAGTGCTCGACGTCATCAGGCGCATCCCGCCAGGGCGCGTCATGACATACGGTGACATTGCGCACGCACTTGGGTCCAACGCTCCGCGGGCAGTCGGTCGAGTGCTCGCCTACTACGGCCACGCCGTCACCTGGTGGCGAGTCGTGCCGGCGAGTGGACTGCCACCGCAGGGACACAGTCGTCTCGCCCTTCCCCACTACCTTGAAGAGGGCACACCGCTCAGGTGCCAGGTATCGGAGGACGACTACCGCATCGCTCTGTCATCGGCCCGACTGAGCTACGATCATGAAATTTACTCGGAGGTTGCCCCTTGAACCGTAATGCCCCACGACGAGGCGCATCAAAAGGCAGCCCTCTGAGGTCGATCAAGCGACCGCAGTCAGCTGGCAAGAAGGCCGGGGCCGCCTCGAAAAAGCAGGCCGCTGCCAAGGCAACGCCCAAACCGGAACGGGTGGAGCTGCCGACGCTGCAGCTCGGCTTCGTGCGCGGCGTGGCCCCAAGCAAGTGGGCCGAGCGTTGGGCGCGAGCAGTGCGAGAACAACCGTTGGAACTCGTGCCTGTGGACCTGCACGAGGTTGAGAACGCCCGCACAGAGTTCGATGTATTGCTAGAACGAGTTGCACCCGGAGCTATTCCCGCGGGAAGCGAGGCGGCAGCGCGCACCCGGCACGCGATGCACCTCTACAACGAGACCATCGCTCTTGTGGTTCCGGCAGATCACGAGCTCGCGAAGCTGGGAGAGATTGATCTCGAGGATCTCTCCTTATTGACGCTCCTCGCACACCCGGATCACTTCGCCGAGTGGCCCGAACCCCAGGAGTGGAAAGACCCTTCTTGGACGCCACGAAACGCCAAGGCAACACTCGAGCTCGTAGCGACTGGGCTCGGCGGCGCGCTCATGGCGCAGCCCCTGGCCAGGCACCTCTCTAACAAGCGTGTGCACGCCGTGATTCCGGTCACACACAATGGGGAAACGCTACTGCCTGGAACTGAAATCTGGGCAAGCTGGCGCATTGAACGGGACGGACCTGACGTGCAGCACCTCGTCGGGGTGCTTCGTGGCCGCACTGCTCGAAGCAGCAGGTAGAAGCAATCCCGCCCACTGGGCATCTCTCTTGACTCGCTGCGTTCGGGCCGACGCGCGACTCCCCCACCTGCAACCCCGACCATAACTGCCGCCAAAAGCAGCAACCCGAGCTGTAACCGTAATTGCGGTGAAACGAGACTGCGCGCGCCTCCTCGTCTAGTAAGTAGCAGCCATTTGTGCGCCCGAACGCGCAACATGGACTGCCTCTTACCCACTAAAGGAGGACTCTTTGGAGCACCAAACCATCTCAGAGCGTCAGACAAGGTGGTCTTCGCGCCACCGGATTTATCTTCGTTTCACCGCGCTGATCCTCGGCGCATTTCTCTTTGGAGGAGCGATCGCCACGACACCCTCGCCTTCTGATCTCACATCCCCAGCACACGCAATCGATAACCACCACGGCCCCGGCGTAAACTGGGGCAACGGGATTCATGTACACGGTGCCGGGGCGTTCGTGGTTGACGGCCGTTACGTGTATTGCGCAGAACCCTGGGTCCGATCTGGCCCCGAGGTCCCCGTCTTTGTAGGAAGCTCCACAATTCCCGGCAACAGCTAAGGCGGGGTGTCGGTCGCGACCACTGAGGGTGCGCCCCTACAACAGATCACGTTCGTGATTGCGCGCTATGGGCAGACAAACGACAACCTCCAGGCTGCTGCTGTGGCACTCGCCGTGTGGGAGATTCGAGGTGCCGACGGGCGGGGCAGCTCCGGATATGAGGCAGAACTTGCACGCGTGCGAAACTCTGTCGGCCCCGACGTAGTCGCCCTGTCGCAAAGGCTGATGGCCGAGGCCGCTTCGTGGACCTATGCCCGGCAAAGCCACGAGGTTGGTTCGAGTTCAACCGCCATCTCTGTGTCACCAACAAGCGCGTACTCCGGTTCCGTTTCTATTCCTGTCGGCACCCTGTCTCTGCAGATCGAGAGCGGTGAGTTTTCTGATGGCACCACTTCTCGGACGTGGGAAGGAAACGGCTCCCCCGCCGGCACGTCTCTTTCGTGGCAAGGTCTGCCTCCCGCTGAGAGTTGGGACCGGTATTACCGGGTGTGGTTTTCTGGTGAGTATCTCGAAATTCCTACCACCGTGCTTTGGGGCGACGGAGGCAACTCGCAATCCTCGGTGTCGGTCGAATCCTCACGGGCACGGCCATTTGAGGCCGTTACGGTTGAACTCGACACAACTTGGGCTCCTGAAGTGTCAAGCCTCGTGAGCAGCAAGTTCGTGAGTGTCGGCGAGCAGCACAGCGACGACATCACGTTCGCTGCTGCCGCCGCTGATACCGGCACGAGCGGAGAATGGCGCTGGCGACTAGCTACGGATGGATCGCACGAATGGATGCCGGTCAAAGCCAAGGTTACGGCTTACGGTCCGTACCTCAGCGATCCCGCTCTGAACCCTTCATCTGAGGCGCCGGTAGGTGCACCCGTCGCTGCACGCGGGACGTTCACAACCGATCCAGCTCGGGATCAGTCGAGCCCACAAACCTACTCATTCCTTTTTGACGATGAGATCCTTGAACAGGGTTACTACACGTACAAGTGGGACATTGATGGCGCTGACCAAGATCCCTCGATCATCGGCGCCGATAACTGCCTAAAACCCAACGCGGAACTAGGCTGCCGCGTACTCCCGCAAAACTACTTTTTCACTGACGGGTTCGGCACCGCCGGTGAAACGCAAGTCGGCAAGATGCGCCAGACGTTCACCACGAAGCTCTCAACACACGAAACTTCGCTCGGTGACTCATTCACTGACGACATCACCGTTTCCGAAATGCAGAACTGGGTACGTGACGACGAGGGCGCCCGAATCCCGCTCACCCTGACCGGCACCGCCTACCTTGTTGCCGGGCCAGAACTCGCACAATCAGTCGATATTCCTGAGCACGCAGTTCAACTCGCGACGATGCAGGTAACCACGGACCCTGGCCTCAATGGGCAGGTGCTGACCTCGTCACCGATCAAGATTCCTGTTTCAACTTTGCGCGACTATAAGCATGTAACGATGCGCTGGTGCATTGATGACGAGGATCAGCTGCCGCGTGCGCAGGGATTTTGGGAGGAAAGATGCGACGATTTCGGCATACCCGAAGAATCGGCGAGGATCGTGCACCCCGAGGTACGCCGGAAGCGCAGCCACAAGCCACAGTAGGTGACACGATTACCGATGTCGCGATTGTAGATGGCTCGGTGCCAGCAGGCTCCGAACTCACCTTTGAGGTGTTCAAGTCGCCGGTGGCGGGCGACCTCAAACACGATCAAAATGGTGAGCTCACCGACACTGCCTGGACTCAGGCCGAGGTAGACGCGCTGAACGGTGAGGCGGTGTGCACGATGGAGAATCTTGCCGGCCGCACTGAACCAATTGCCGTAACTGCCGGACCTCACAGCGGCGAGCGCTACACCTCTTCCGGAGT
>JAUCCH010000081.1:0-6400 GCA_034676385.1 Leucobacter sp. | reverse complement strand
TTCGCCTTAACTTCACCCTCTCGGGCTGTTTAGGCAACTTGTCTAGCTTAGCACATGTTTTCAGTGCTTGCTGCGCATATTAATGAGCCGGCCGCTTTCGCTTCCGGCTCCGTTGCGCTGACAAGAGATAACATTACGGCGGTCGGCCCCTGAGGCGCAACTTGAGCCCTTCCTCCGGGCGTGTCGCAGAGGTAAACCGTTGATTAATCAACGATGTACGAGCTACTCCGCGAATCTCGCCCCTGGCCGGCTACTCGGAAGCCCGCTGCACCGCGGCCCATCGGATGTCATGGAGATCGCGAAGTTGCAGTATTTCGGCCACTTCGCCTCCATCACATCGACGCAGTTCTACGGTTGCGCGATCCGCCGCAACCGAAAGCACTCGCCAGGTACCTCCCGAAAGTTCCCACCGCTCGACAGACTCGGGCAGCCGGACCAACGGAGACTTACGTGTCCAACCGACTTCCTCTCCCCTGTCGAAGAAGTGCCGGTAGGCGTAGATCAGCGGATGCCACGCCTCGGGGTCGAGATGGTTCGTTCCTGCAACAGCGATCTCATTCGCTGCGTGCACTCGGACAACCTCGGCCTCGACGATGCCGAACGCACCATTCATTGCGGGAGCCACCCGCATGACCCTGGCCTCGAGTTGGATCGGTGCCTCGGAAACGCGCGGCGCAGCCACAAGGTCTGACGCCACCGGGGTGAGGCCCGCACGCTCAAACTTTTGCGACTCGAACGAGTAGGCTGCCGCTTTGTTCTCGGGAACCGGGTTGCGTCCAGTCACACCGGCAAGTCGTTCGACGTGCTGCCATTGCGAGGCAGATGGAAAGTTCACGGTGATCTCGGGAAGGCGCCGAACATTGTCAAGCGACTGCCCACCTTCTTCAAGGCCAAGCACAATTGTGCGGCCGAGCGCAAAGTGGCTCGAGGCCGGTGCAAGGTTTGGTGTGCCGTCAGGATTCACCGTACTGACGAGATACACCGGCGTACCCACGTAGAGCACACTGGGCTCGATGACACGATGGGTAGCGGCCGGATCCTCGCTCATGTCCCCACGCTACTCCTCAACCGGAGGAACAGCGTGGACAATGCGCAAAGTTACGCGCGAACCCCGGCAAGCGTCTTCTTGCCGCGGCGAAGCACCGCGAACTTGCCATGCAACAACTGGTCAGCCGTGAGCACAGCATCTTCGGCCGTCACCTGCGCGTTGTTCACATACACGCCACCTTGCTTGATGGCACGGCGGGCTTCGGACAGACTCTGCACAAGTTCAGCATCGACAAGCAGCTGTGCAATGACAGCACCTTCGACACCGCTCGCACTCGGGAGCTCACCGAGTGCAGCCTCGAGCGTCACCTGGTCAAGCATCGACAGATCGCCTTGGCCGAAAAGAGCTTCAGAGGCGAGGATCGCCGCCTCTACTGCATCCGAGCCATGGACGAGCGTCGTGACCTCGCGAGCCAGCCGCTTCTGCGCGGCGCGGCGGAAAGGCTCCTCTGAGACGAGGCGCTCAAACTCTTCGATCTCGGCACGCGAGAGGAAGGTGAATACCTTGAGCCGGTCAATCACGTCGGCGTCAGCCTGATTTAGCCAGAACTGGTAAAAAGCGTAGGTCGAGCACATTTCTGCGTCGAGCCAGATCGCGTTACCCTCGCTCTTTCCGAACTTCGTACCATCAGAGTTCGTAATGAGCGGCGTTCCGATCGCGTGCGCCGATGATCCCTCAACCTTGCGAATAAGGTCAGTGCCGCTTGTGAGGTTTCCCCACTGATCGCTGCCACCTGACTGCAGCTTGCAGTCGTACTGGCGGAAGAGCTCGAGAAAGTCGAAGCCCTGCAAAATCTGGTAGCTGAACTCGGTGTAGCTGATGCCCTCTTCGGAGTTCAGGCGGGCAGCGACCGCGTCCTTCCTCAGCATGGCGCCCACCCGGAAGTGCTTACCAACCTCACGAAGGAAATCGATCGCGCTCAACGGAGCGGTCCAATCGAGATTGTTCACGAGACGAACCGCATTCTCACCCTCGTTCGAGAGGAAGCGCGAAACCTGAGACTGCAAACGCGTCACCCAGTCCGCAACTGTGTCACGACTGTTTAGTGTGCGCTCCGCGGTCGGACGCGGGTCACCGATGAGCCCGGTTGATCCCCCGACCAAACCAAGAGGTTTGTGCCCCTTGAGCTGAAGCCTGCGCAAGAGCAGCAACTGCACCAGGTTACCGAGGTGCAGGCTGGGTGCTGTCGGGTCAAATCCGCAGTAATAAGTGAACGGAGCACCCTCGAGCAGCTCACTGAGCGCCTCGGGGTCGGTCGATACGTGCACCAACCCGCGCCACTGCAGCTCGTCCCAAAGGGTGTCAAAGCTGTCGTCGTTGCGCTGGGCGGCCATGATCTCGGCTCGTTCATCAGTTACAGACACGATTGCAATCGTACCGTGTGCGTGATGACCGACACGACTTATGCGCGGCTGTGTTCGAGCAGCGACCCTAGCCAATCACCTGAACGGTTGCGTCCAGGTTGTCGCCAACAAGGGTCAGCACCTGGCCATCAACCTTTTCAGAAACTCCGAGGATCGTGGCCCGAGGCACCATATCCATGGTGCAGGGGCCGGTCTGCGCTGCGAATGTAGCGACGACACCGGTGTCAGACTTTTCGATCGATTCTGCGACAGGTACGCAGGTCGAGGATCCCCAAGTCAGCAACACAATGCCAGATTCGCCATTCATCCAAGCTGCGCTCGGCAGGTAATCCGTAGGATCCCCCGGAGTTCCTTCGAGCACCGCTTCGCCGGGAACGTCCAAAGCCAGCTCTTGCTCGTTGTAGTTCACCGTGACAGTTGCGTCCTCGTGGGGATTGACGCCCGCGGGTGTTCCAATCACCGTGACCCGAGGAGCCATGTCTGCGGTGCAGGCCCTCGGCTCCTGACCCTCGAGCGTATCGCTCAGGTCAACGGTAATGTCCTGGCCCGACGCCGTCGATTCATCCGCAAACGGGATGCAAGTCGATGATCCCCAGGTCACAACACCGATCAATCGGCCCTGATCCAACCAGACGGCCTCTGGCTGAAAGTCACTCGACTCTTCCGGAGCCGGAGTAGTGCCCGTCTCAGGCGCTGACGGCTCGGCCGCGCACCCTGACAGGGTGACCACTGCACCGATAAGCAAAGCAGCGGCAATGGGAGCGAGTTTGATTCTCATGGTTCCAAGTTACTCAACTCGGGCCATAACGCGGGGATCTACACGGCGGACTCCCAGAATATTGGTGACCACGGTGACAACCCCAAGCGCAGAAGCACTCCTTTACTTAGGGAGTACGATGCCGCCTGGCACGTGAAATGTGGCGGGCAAGCTGAACGACCAGAGCAGCCAGCATAAGCAGGCTGACGCCCCAAAGGAGGACCGCAAGCAACCAGATCGGGAGATCCCTGCGGCTTCCCCCAAAGGCGAACTCAGCCCAACCGTGCCCGTTCGCAAGGAGCAAGACTGGGCTAATGCACCACATCGCCATGCCGGATAGCAGAAATACCCAGCTCACGGGGTGCGGGCCCTGTCTCGCAGACCTCCCACGGCGAAAGACCGGGAGTAGCGCGACCCCCATGACCACGAAGCCTCCGCTGAGCAGCGCCAAAGTGAGGGCGCGCTCGTCTTCGACTCCGCCCGATCTAAGCAAAGAGAGCGCGACTATTGCGCAAATCGCGAAGAACCCAAACGAGAGAACAAGCTTCCACTGTTCGCGGGGTGATCGCACTTGAGAATCGGACCGAGTATCGTCCCGAGAAGCTCCGCTTCCCGGGGCATGGCGACTTGATCCATCCCGCGAATCTAGTTGCGCCATCTCAGTGTGCCCAGTTAGACCACACGAAACTCGCCGATGCTCTCCGCGAGGCGAGCCAGCTGATCGTCAACCCGCACGCGCGCTGTGCCGCCAACTCCGACACGTGAGTTCACCGAGCCCTCGATAGTCAGCACTTCGCGGACCGCCGGGGTGAGGTGTTCAGACACCTTCAGGAGCTCTTCGTCGCTCGGTTCGTGCAGCTCGATGCCGCGATCCTCGCAATACTTCACAAGTTCGCCCGAAATCTCGTGCGCATCACGGAAAATCACGCCCTGCTTCACAAGCCACTCGGCGACGTCGGTCGCGAGCGAGAAACCCTGCGGCGCGAGCTCAGCCATGCGCTCCGTGTTGAAGGTCATCGTCGCAACCATGCCGGTGAACGCCGGCAACAGCACCTCAAGCTGCTGCACCGAGTCAAAGACCGGCTCCTTGTCCTCTTGCAGGTCGCGGTTGTACGCGAGGGGCAACCCCTTGAGCGTCGCGAGCAGGCCGGTCAGGTTGCCAATGAGGCGCCCCGACTTACCACGAGCAAGCTCAGCGATATCCGGGTTCTTCTTCTGCGGCATGATACTCGAACCGGTCGAGTAGCCATCATGCAGCCGCACAAAACCAAATTCCTTAGTGTTCCATAGGATGATCTCTTCGCTCAGGCGTGACAGGTCAATACCAATCTGAGCCGTGATGTAGGCGAACTCGGCGACCACGTCGCGTGCTGAGGTGCCATCGATTGAGTTCTCCAGAGGATCACCCAAACCGAGTTCCCGCGCAACGAGCCTGGGGTCTAGCCCCAGCGAGCTACCGGCCAACGCTCCCCCACCGTAAGGCGAGCGCTTCGCGCGCTTTGACCAGTCACGCAGGCGCTCAAGGTCACGAACAATTGGCCACGCGTGCGCTGCGAGCTGGTGCGCGAGCAGCACTGGCTGAGCATGCTGCAGGTGGGTGCGGCCCGGCAGAATTGCCTTGGGGTGCGCGAGAGCCTGGTCAAGGATCGCTTCGGTCAGGTCAAGAAGCAGATCTTCGATGATCGCTGCGTGATCGAGCAGGTAGAGGCGAACGAGTGTCGCGATCTGGTCGTTGCGGCTGCGGCCGGCGCGAAGCTTGCCGCCGAGCTGCACGCCCGTGATGTCAATCAGCAGGCGCTCAAGAGCCGAGTGCACGTCTTCGTCTTCGTCGCCGGGCACGGCACGGCCGTCGGCAACTCGAGCCGAAAGCTCGTCGAGCGCATCGTGCATCGCACGCAGCTCGTCGTCATTCAGGTAGCCCGCGGCTGCGAGTGCGACGGCGTGCGCCTTTGATCCTCGGATGTCATACTGCGCGAGCACCCAGTCAAACTGGGTCGAGCTTGCTCAGCAATTGCAGCTCGGGTGAGGGGCCGCTCGCAAAGCGCCCACCCCAGAGCGCTCCTGCTTCAGCTGCGCGGTTACCGGTCTCGTTGTTGCTCTCAGTCACACACCAAGCTTACCTAGCCTCGCTCGGTAGCGTCTCCCACTTCCCGTTCCATCCCGGCACTTTTCACTTCCAGATACCAATTGCCGCGCACAAGGCCCCTCCGAACAGATTTATCCACAGAATTTGCAGATTCGATGGATCCGCCGCTCCGGTGACTTCAAAACCGGCAATGTGGGCTACATGCTCGACCCGCTCAGAACCCAAGGAATCGCCCGCACATCGACCCTGCTCACACAAGGTTGGAGTCGACACGGAATTGTAAAGGCGCTCGAAAGTGGGCAGCTAGTACGCCCAAGACTGGGCTGGGTAGCAAAGCCGACAGCCGACCCTAGGCTTCTGTTTGCCGCTCAACATGGCGTACTGCTCGGCTGCATTACGCAGGCCAAACGCCTCGGTTTATGGGTGCGCAGCGAACCCACGCCACACTTTTCCACGCGAGAGAGCGGCACCAAAGCACGCCCGGTCGGAGTATTACACTGGCACACCCCGCTGATCTCTCGGCATCCAGATGCTTTGGAAGATCCACTCGTGAACGTGCTCGACACAGTAGCTAGGTGCCAGCCATTTGAGGAGGCGGTCGCTATCTGGGATTCCGCACTCAACAAAGGCTTGGTCGAATGGCTCGCGCTTTCACGGTTCCCATTCACAGGCAAATCGAAGCAGGTGCTTGCTGCAAGCAATCGGTTCGCTGATTCAGGCCTCGAAAGCTATGTGCGCACACGACTCGCTTGGATGAGAATCCGCGTGGTCGCCCAGGCTTGGTTGCAAGGGCATCGGGTCGACTTTCTCATCGGGCAACGACTCATTTTGCAGATCGACGGAAGCCAACACACCGGTGCCCAGCGAACCAAACAGGGTCAGCACGATGCCAAGGTCAGTCTTCTTGGGTACAAAGTTATCCGGGTAACCTACGCGCAGGTCATGCATGATTGGCCGGCAGTTCAACTGCTCATTATGGAGGCACTCGCCCAAGGCAAGCACCTTACGGACTAATCTGGCACGGTGATGGCGGTTACTGTGGCAACAGTTGCTGCGGCGACAGACCCAGCTGCCCTGCCGCTGCCGCTGGGGTCGCTGCTCGACTCCCACTAGCAATACGTAACTGGCAACGAGTGTGCGCACAG
>JAUCCH010000080.1:0-41365 GCA_034676385.1 Leucobacter sp. | reverse complement strand
AGATGTCGTCAATATCAAAGCCGGGCATCAGCAGCATTTCTCCCCCTGAGAAGAGAATCGGTTGTGTGCTCGTCAAAATGCCTCCGGTGAAGCTGAGCGGTGACACGACGAGGTGGCCGTCACCCGGTTTCAGTTCGAGTGCTGCGACGCTGTTGCGTGCGGTGGTGAGAAAGGCCTCCTGCGTGAACGTGGCACCCTTGGGCGTGCCGGTCGTGCCGGAGGTGAAAAGGATCGCCACGGCATCATCTGCACGTGGTCCCGCAGCATCGGCGATGGGGGTAGCCGCAAGTAACGGTGTTTCGTCAATGTTGATGGTCTGTGTGGCAAACAGATGAGTGGTGCCGTCTGTGGTGACGGCGCACACGGGTGCGGCGATCCTCTCGTATACGGCGACCTCACCCGCAGTGAGACGGTGATTGATAGGCACGAAGATTGCACCGAGCAGGTTGGTGGCAAGAAAGCTCACCAGAAATTCGCTTCGATTTGGCATGCAGCAGGCAACTCGGTCGCCGGGATTCACTCCAGCGTTCCGTAGTGTGTGGGCGGCGCGCATCATGCTGGATTCAAATTCTCGCCACGTGAGCGTCTCAGTTCCGACGCGCAGAGTGGGTAGATCTGGCCGGAGTTGAGCCCAATGGCTCACCCAAGAATGGGGGGCGGCTTGCGGGGGGATACGTCACTTCACTGTGGGTCATAACACCAGTATTGCAAAATAATCGATTTTTGTGGATAATCGATTATGTGAACAACGTAGTTTCGAAAATCTTGCCGCTCCCGGTGTCGGGGCGAACTGCGCTCCAGCAGCAGCTTCTCAGAGAGTGTCGGCGGTGATCGGGCTGCAAATCTCTTTACCACGGTAGTGCGCAATGAGGGTCTCTATGAGACCTGGATCCCCTTCTGCCTCAAGCTGCTGTTTCAGTCGGCGTTTACCGACGCCGAGAAGGAAGTCGTGATTCTGCGCACGGCATGGCGCACCGGCGCTGACTATGAGTGGGGCCACCACCTCAGGTTTGCGCGCAAAGCGGGCCTCAGCGAGGAGCAGATTGAGGCGATCGCCACACCAGCGCCGCAGCTGCGCCCCGAACAGCCGGAGCATGAGCATCTGGGCCTTCTGGTACGTGCCACCGACGAGTTGCTTGACCTTCACACCGTCTCGCCAGAAGTTGCCGGTGAGCTGGCAGAGGCATTTACCGAACAACAGCGAATCGAGCTTCCGATGCTCGTCGGGCACTACAGTCTGCTCGCCATGCTGTTGCGCTCACTTGATATTCCGTTTGACACATTTGCGAAGAAGAAAGTAGCCTCATGAAATTTGCTGCGCACCGAGGGCGTCTGGTTTTGGTACAGGACGATGGCGTCGTTGACGTTCATACGGCGAGCAATGGCCGGTTCAGCCCTGACCCGATGGATGCGTTTGCTCAATGGGCCGAGTTCTCTGCATGGGCGCGCTCGTACCGCGGAGAGGCGACGCCGTTTGACATCAAGGATCTCACCATCCCGGTGCCCGAACCGAAGCAGGTGTTGGAATCGGGGCAAATTACGAGGATCACCTAGCGGAGGCTGGGGCTGAATCTCCGGGGCAACCCCTCATCTTCACAAAGTTCTATTCATCGCTGACGGGACCGTTTGATGCGGTTGAGCTTCCCAGCCGCAAGGTCGACTGGGAGGTCGAGCTGGTGGTCGTGATCTCGACTGGCGGGCGTAATATTCGGGAAGAGAACGCGCTGAACCACGTTGCCGGCTATACCGTAGGTCAAGACCTGTCTGACCGCGTCGTACAGCTGAAGGGCAAGCACCCCCAGTTCTCGATGGGCAAATCGTTTCCCGGCTTTGCGCCTATCGGCCCCTGGGTCACCGGCCTTGACGAACTCGCCGACCCCAATGATGTGGGGCTGGGGTGCAGCATCGACGGTGAAGTCCAGCAAGATGGACGCACAAGCGATCTCATTTTCTCTGTTCCAAACTTGATCGCGCAGATTTCGGAGGTGCTGCCGCTGCACCCCGGCGACCTGATCTTCACGGGCACCCCCGCTGGCGTGGGCGTGTTCCAAAACCCGCGACGCTACCTGCAGCCGGGCGAGACACTCACCAGCTGGGTTGAGGGTGTGGGTGAAATCTCCAACTTGATGGTGGCACCAGAACCCAGCGTTGACTCGGCCGTCGCGAACTAGCGACGCACACGTCATCAGCACTCACCCACGAGAGGAAGTACGCGGAATGTCTGAATCGAACAACAACCCCGATGTTGTCATCGTTGGTGCCGGGCCGGTTGGCCTGGTTCTAGCGCTCCTTCTCGCGAAGCAACAGCACCAGGTGCTTGTGATCGAACGCTGGGACGCCCATTTTCCGCTTCCACGAGCCGTGGCGATTGCGCACGAGCCGCTCCGCACGCTGGTATCAGTGGGGTTCGAGAAGCCCGAGCTGCTTGAGCGCTGGGGGCAAGACGGCCAGGTGTTCAACTTTCAAGACGCGGAGGGTCGCACGCTCATCGAGACCACGTATCCGCGCTGGGAACGCTCCGGCTACGCGCCGATGCACGCGTTTTCCCAGCCTGAAATTGAGGTCGAACTCAACCGGCTCGCGCTCGACAACCCGAACATCACGCTGAGGCGCGGAGTCGAGGTCACCGCCGTTGAGGAGCAGGGTGACAGCGTTGAGGTCAAACTTGCCGAGTGGGATTCCGCAGCAATGAAGATAGTCGGTGACGGCTTGCCCTCAGTGCGCGGCACCCTCGTGGTGGGGTGTGACGGTGCGAACAGCCTCGTGCGCAGAATGATGGGTGTGGAGCTGCAGGACTTCGGGTTCACACGAGACTGGTACGTGGTCGATGTGGACTTAAAAGACAACGCACCAGACTTGCCCTACGCCTCGCAGCACCTCGACCCTGAGCGCCCAACCACCCTCATCTCCGGTGGGCCTGGCCATCGCCGATTCGAGTTCATGCTGAAGTCCGATGAGACGGACCCATCGCTGAGCGATGAAACGGTCTGGGCGCTGCTGAACAAGTGGCGCGTCACGCCCGAGAACGCGAAACTTGTTCGGCATGCCCGATACCGGTTCGTTGCGCGGGTGCTCGAACAGTGGAACCGTGGAAGGCTCTTGCTTGCTGGTGATTCGGCTCACCAAATGCCGCCCTTCTTGGGGCAGGGATTCAACTCGGGCATGCGAGACGCGGCGAACCTGGCCTGGCGGATCGACGATGTACTTCGTGGGCGATCCGGTCACGGGACGTTCGATGATTACTCGTCAGAACGACACGAGCAGGTATCTCGAATCATCGCGGAGACGGTTCGCGCCGCGGGCATCATTTGCGAAATGGATCCAGAACGAGCCCGAATTCGAGACGAGAAGTTTCGCAGTCGTCGGCGGGTGGTGCCCGGCACAACTTCTTGGGATATCGAGATTCGTCGCGGTGCCCATGAGGATCCTCTCGTGGGAACGCTGGCCTTCCAAGCGCCGTCATCCGAGACAGGGCTCATCAGGCCACTGGATGCGAAGCGAAGGGGTGGGCCACTCGTATTGTGGTCCCCGCAGTGCGCGGGCGACGGCGACGCGAAGCTTGACGATGCGATGGCCGAACGCTGGAACAACTACGGCGGCGATGAACTCGGATTCGGTGCTGGCGGCCTCGACGATCCAGACGGCGCATATGCCGCGTGGTTCGCTTCGGCGGGAGTGCAGGCGGTGCTGATGAGACCGGATTTTTATGTGTACGGTTCGGCAACGAACCCGGCCGTGCTGACGCAGCTCGTTCAAGAGTTCATGGATGAGCACGCCTGAAATCCGCTGAAACGTATCGCAGCATTTTTGACATTATGCATACAATGCGCACCTGCGCACAAAAAGTAAGGAAGGGAGCATGTCCATGTTCAAACTGAGAAAATCTGGCATCGTCGCCGGAATGGTCGTTCTTGCACTTGGCAGCTTGGTTGCCTGCAGCTCATCGTCGGGCTCAGAGCCGGGCGAGGACAGCGCGCAAGAGGGTCCCATCAAGATGAGCCTGCAAATGAACGTGACGTACTGGGAGACTCCCGTTCGCCACGCGGTTGATGAGGGTTGGTTTGAGGAAGCCGGCATCGAGATCACGCCGGTTGAATACGGAGTCGAGGCCCCGCTGCCACTCGTGCTCAATAACGAAACTGAGGTGGGCGTCTTCGGCCTCGGAAGCGTCATCACTGCAGCGTCGCAGGGGGCCGACATCCGAGCCATCGCTGGAATGCTGGTCGAGGGCGAGCCGATGGAGGAGCGCTTGGCCGGTGTCGTAGCTTCAGCGCAATCGGGCATTACGGACCTTAAGGGTCTTGAAGGCAAGAAAGTTGCCGTGCAGGAGCTCAAGGGGCCTTCGCAGGCAAAGGTGATCAATCACATGAAGGCCGAGGGTGCCGACCCTTCAACTGTGCAGTGGATCGCAACTCCGTTCCCCGGCATGGTTGAGGCAATGGAGCGCGGAGACGTCGATGCTGCAGTCGCTGTGCAGCCGTTCATCGGGGCCATGCTCGGTGCCGACGGCACCTACCTGAGCCGCGTTTCTGATCCAGGATCGCCGGTTCCCACCTACTTCGCCAAGTCGGATTTCCTCGAGAAGAACCCAGAGCTTGCGAAGCGATTCCTCTCGGTGCTGAACCGCGCTTGGGACTACGGGAACGAAAACCGTGACGAAATGAAGGCACGATTCCTTGAAGAGGCCGGATTGCCGGCAGAGGCCGCAGCAGGGCTCCCCGACATGAACTGGCAGGTCGCCCTTGATGAAGGTGCAGTGCTAGACAACATGCAGTCGATGGTAGACGCGGGATTCCTCTCTCAGCCGCTGGAGTTTGAGCAGTTCGTGGATCCTCGTTTTGCCAAACAGTGACGTCGAAACTGAATCACCATGAGCGTGCTTGAAACACCTCCAGTGAAGCCGGGCACGGCAAGCCCCAAGGCTCAGCGTTCGCGCGCTGTGGCTTGGGGCTTGCCCCTGGGCGTGGCACTCGCGATCCTTCTTGCCTGGCAGCTGGCAGAAACTGCCGGCCTGACTCCGCGAACAATTCCCGGCCCGATTGAACTGGTGCAATGGTTCGTGGCGGCAATTTTCTCGCCCCAGTTTCTTACTGCACTGTGGCAGACGATTTCGGCGGCATTCATTAGCTTTGTCATTACGGCCGTAATCGGAATTGTCATCGGCACCGCGGCGGGGCTCTCTCGGAGTGTGTCGTTGCTCATCGGTGGAGTTGTAGAGTTCTTTCGGCCGATTCCCTCAGTGGTATACCTGCCGCTCGTGCTGCTGCTGTTCGGTCTGCAAATCAACTCCGTGATCATCCTCGTCATTGGTGGCGCGATCTGGCCAATCATTTTGCAGACCGCCGCCGGAGTTGCCGATGCCGATCCAGTGCTTCTTGACGCAGCACGGGTGTATCGAATTAAGGGAGCGCAGCGACTTCGGAGCATCATCATTCCGGGGGCACTCCCATTTGTTGCGACTGGATTGCGAGTCGCCGCCACTATGGCGATTGTCATTACGGTGACCGTGGAACTGCTTGGTACCGGCAAGGGACTCGGCGGCATCATGTCTGGCGCCTATGTAAGTGGCGCCTACGTCAACCTCTTTGGGGCCGCATTCACCGCTGCCGCACTCGGGCTCGTCACCGAACAATTGCTCGCCTGGGTGGAGCGCAGAGTCTTGCACTGGCACCCCTCGTCACGATTGGAACTGCAATAGTGGCCGCTTACAGAGTGTGGCGCGGTGTAGCGCCGCTGGTACTTCCGATCCTGCTGATCGCACTGTGGTTTGCCTCGACTCGAGGCACCCCCTCGATGTTCTTTCCAAAGCCCGAGCTTGTGCTTGAACGTTTCATCGCCAACTGGCTCTTTGCCTTAGTGCCGGTGCACGTGGTCCCGAGCTTGGTTCGGCTTGGGTTGGGTGTGCTCATCGCGATGGTGGGCGGGGTCGCCATCGGCATGCTGCTCGGAATGAAACCCGGCCTCTTCAAGATCGTGCGTCCGTACCTGGCCTTTGGCCGCTCATTGCCGGGCTCGGCTATCGTGGTGATATTCCTGGTCTCTCTCGGCTCCAGCGATTTTTCGCGCGTGATGATGATCGCCTACGTCGCCATCTTCCCGGTGATCATGAACACGGTAGATGGGGTTCGCGGGATCGACTCGGTGCTCTTAGACGCGATGAGAAGCTACCGGTTCGGCCGGCTCCAACGAATTTGGCACATCTACATGAAGGGATCTTCGCCACAGGTCAGCGTGGGGATTCGTACGGCAATCTCATTTGCGTTCATGATCATGATCGTGTCGGAATACTTCGGTGGCACCAATGGAATCGGTTACTTCACCCGGGAATCTGCGGGTAGCTTCTTCATGGCCGACATGTGGTCGGGTATGATCCTGCTCGGCATTCTTGGGATCTTGATTAACGCGATCGTCGCATACCTTCAGAAACATCTCCTTGCGTGGTACTTCGCCTCGCGGGCTATCAGCAAATAGAACAGGACAGGGGCAACGATGCTTACAGTCACACATTTGGGTCACACCTACGGGGTGGGGAAAAACAGCCTGGAGGCGATCCGTGACCTTACTTTCACTGTCGACAAGGGAGAGCTCGTCACCATCGTCGGCCCCTCCGGTGCTGGCAAGAGCACGATGCTGCGTTCGCTGTCTGGGCTGATGCGTCCGACGCAGGGCGAAGTGCGAATCAACGGTGAGCTTGTCACCGAACCGCACCCAGAAATGGCGCTCGTGTTTCAGGATTATGGCCGAGCTCTGATGCCTTGGGCCACGATCAGGGCAAACGTTGAAATCGCCATCAAGCGAAAGTTCCCGAATGCGGCAGAGCGTCGCTGGAACACCGAGGAGTCGCTGCAGCAGGTTGGTCTTGGAGATGTTGCCGACCGCTACCCGTGGGAACTCTCTGGTGGCATGCAGCAGCGTGCTGCTCTCGCCAGGGGGCTGGCATATCGCCCAAGTATTCTGCTCTTCGACGAGCCGTTCGCTTCGGTTGATGCCCAAACGCGCTCGGATCTCGAAGATCTGGTGCTGAAAATCTGCCGCGACAACGAGATGACCGGGTTGCTCGTCACCCACGATATCGATGAGGCCATCTACCTCGCTGACCGAGTGCTCGTAGTCTCGAAGCGACCGTCTTCGATCTCGTTGGAGGTCGAAGTGAACCTTCCTCGCCCGCGGAACCAGTTCACCACGAAGGCGCTTCCGGAGTTTGCCCGCCTGCGTCAGGTGGTGCTCAACGAACTCCACCCACGGGCGGCCGAGCCCGTGACCAATCGCATCTCGACGTTCGAAATAGATCACTAGGGGTTGCCGGCATTGTCGTACGAGGGAGTCGAGGAATTGGGGATGTACCGAGCATTCATAGACCAAGCTAGGTCTCAACCAGACAGCATTGCAGTCTCGTGTTTGGGGGTCGACTACAGCTACGGTGAACTGCTCGAGCGGATTCAGCATCGACAGTTCGATCTGCGCAGTCGGGTGCCGGGCGACTCGGTTATCGGGGTATTCGCCGACAACTCCATCGAGTTTCTTGAAGTGCTGCTCGCGGTGCCCGGCATGGGCCGAACCCTAGCCATTATCAATAGTCGAGCGGATCTGACGGCCGCCACCGCGGTGGTGAACAGGGTGCAGCCGGGTCTGCTGCTGATCGACTCGCCTCGGAAGCAGCGATTCGGCGAGCAGTTGGCTACGTCGACGCTGGTTATCGATATCGACGCTCCAGCCATGGATCGCGGGCTCGACGACCGTACTGGGGAACGAAGCCCCCTGTTCGAGCCACCTGCCGGTGTTCCGACCCCGGATGCGCCAGCGTGGCTGATCCACACCTCCGGCACGACAGCCGATTCAAAGGGCGTGCTCCTCCCCAATCGCTCGATTGATGCCTCTGCCCAAAACTTCGTTGAGCGTCTCGAGCTTCACGCGCAGTCTCGGCTGCTCATGCCCTTCTCGCTGAGCCACGTGACCGCCCATGCTATCCCCGCCGCGCTCGCGGTTGGGGCGCGAATCTACCTTCAGGATCGCTTCAACGCGCTCGACTACCTGGAAACGATCGAGAGTGAACGAATTACGCTGGCGCCGGTGGCGCCGGCGATGCTGCACATGTTGCTCGAGGAGCCCACAGTCGAGTCAATCGACTTCAGCTCTCTGACCCACCTGTTCTACGGGTCGGCATCTATCTCAGAGCAGTTGCTGAGAAGAGCCCTACAGACTTTTCATAACGCTGGTTTTGTGCAGGCATATGGGCTGACCGA
The DNA here is from genome assembly GCA_034676385.1 of Leucobacter sp. Lineage (GTDB taxonomy): Bacteria > Actinomycetota > Actinomycetes > Actinomycetales > Microbacteriaceae > Leucobacter. Next base: position 33,122 of record JAUCCH010000080.1, on the reverse strand, counting down.
GACCTGTGGCGCGGCGCTCTGGCTCACGGCCGAGGATCACCGGGCGGGGCTTACGGGCGACTCGAAGCTGCTGCGTGCGGCGGGTAAGCCGTCGCCCGGTGTCGAGGCAAAGGTAGCGGATTCGAATGGCGAATCATTGCCGACTGGAACAGCGGGCGAGTTGCTCCTGCGGGGGCCGCAACTGATGCTCGGGTACTTCGAGGATCCGGAGGCCACCGCAGCAGCCTTTGTCGATGGGTGGTTTCGCACCGGTGATGTCGCGGTTCAAGATCACGACGAGTACTTCTACATCGTCGATCGGATCAAGGACATGGTGGTCAGTGGCGGCGAGAATGTTTCGAGCCAAGAGGTGGAGCGAGTCATGCTCGGGCACGAAGCTGTCGCCGACGCGGCGGTGATTGGCCTGCCGCATGAGAAGTGGGGCGAGATCGTGGTTGCGGTCGTGGTGCTTACCCCCGACTCGGCAGCAGAAGTCACCCCAGACATGCTGATTGCGCACGCACGTGACAGTCTCGCCGGTTACAAAGTGCCCCAACAGGTGCATATCGTGAGTCAGCTTCCGCGTAACCACATGGGTAAGGTGCTGAAGCGCGAGCTCAAAGAACACCTGGCGCCGCAGGCGGCTGGCGCGCGCTAGGCGAGGTTACCTAACGAATCTTCGGCACCGGCACGGTGTCGTCGCTTGCGTCAGGCGCAATTGGTAGCTCGACCCTGAAAGTTGCCCCGCCGCCGGGGGTCTCGTGAGCGCTCACCGTACCGCCGTGTGCTGTCACTATTGACTGCACTATCGCGAGACCGAGGCCGGACCCTCCCGTCTCTCGGTTGCGTGACGTGTCTGCCCTCCAGAACCTATCGAATATCTTGGCTCGGAGCTGCTCGGGGATACCTTCGCCGTGATCGATAATTTCGAATGAGGCAATTTGGCGCGTGGGGTTAGACGTGACCCGAATCTCTATGGGACTGCCTTCGGGACTGTAGCGTAACGCGTTGCCAATCAGGTTTGTCACGACCTGGCGTACCTTGTGCTCGTCGCCGATCACGACTGGCGACGAGGGATCCTCAATGACTCGAACCTCACGGTCGGGAGCTTGCGCGTGCGTATCGAGCGCCGTGTCTGCCGCGATCTGATTGAGATGCAGCGGGGCTGCATCTAGTGGGCGTCTTTCGTCAAGCCGCGCGAGTGCCAGCAGGTCGTCGACGAGCGACCCCATTCGGATTGCCTCTTTTTCAATGCGTTCCATCGCTTGGTCGAGCTGCTCACCCTCGGTGATCCAGCCGTGGCGGTACATCTCCGCATAGCCGCGCACAGAGACGAGCGGGGTGCGCAGCTCATGCCCGGCGTCGCTAATGAAGCGGCGCATCCTGTCGATCGTGTGCGCTCGCTCTTCAAAGGAATTGTCTATTCGGTCGAGCATGACGTTGAGAGACTGCCCGAGGTGGCCGACTTCCGTGTGCGGACTTGCCACGAGTATGCGTTTTGAGAAGTCTCCTCGTGAAATCTCAAGGGCTGTTTGTTCGACTTCGGCGAGTGGTGCGAAGGTATTGGTGACGAGGATCCGCGTGAGTGCGGCGCCTAGGAGCAATACGGCGATACCGAAGCCCGAGAAGACGAGCGCGAATGCCGTCATGGTGCGATTGATCTCTGCCGTTGAAGCGGCTATGAACAATGTACCGCCTGGGTCACCGCCTTGGTTCGACATGATCGGACCCACGACAAAGCGCCATTCGATTCCGTTTTTTCCGTCCAGGGCGAAGGTGCTATTCTTCATCAGCTCGGCATCAGCAGGAAGCACCACCGGTGGAGTCGGTGCGAGGTTGTCGGCGCGCACTTGAGAGTTATCACACAGCAGCGTGCCATCGCCGTCCGATACCGCTACATAAAAACGTGAGCTGGCAAACCGCACGTCCTCACACTGCAGCGCTCGAGGATCGAAGTTTGCTCCCATCACAGCGTCTGGGTTTCGCAACATCTGGTGCAGTTCTTTGTCGAGCGTAGCGACCATTTGTGGACGCAAAAATGACTGCGTTCCTATTCCTGCGACGATGAGGCCGAGTGACAGGATAAACACCGTGACGCCCGTGATCTTCGCGCGAAGAGTGATGTCGTTCCAGCGACTGCCAAAACGGCCCCGAGGTGCCTCGGGGCCGTTTTTGAATTCAGTAACACCCAATGCCGACTACTTCACGTCGGTCTTGAGCATGTAGCCAAAGCCGCGCTTTGTCTGGATCAGTGATTCGCCGGTGAGCGGATCGAGCTTGCGTCGCAGGTACGAGATGTACGACTCAACAATGCCGGCGTCGCCGTTGAAGTCATACTCCCAGACGTGATCGAGAATCTGAGCCTTCGACAGCACGCGGTTCGCGTTCTGCATCAGGTAGCGCAGTAGTTTGAACTCGGTTGGGCTGAGCTCGATCGGGGTGTCATCGACGCGAACCTCGTGAGTGTCTTGGTCGAGCACGATGGGTCCGGTCTCAAGTACAACCTCTTCGTCTTCCTGGGTGGTGCGACGAAGGATGGCCTTGATCCTCGCAATAATCTCATCGAGGCTAAACGGCTTCGTGACGTAATCATCGCCACCGACCGTGAGACCCATCACCTTGTCTTCGGTATCGTCTTTCGCTGTGAGGAAGAGGATCGGAGCGGTGAAGCCATGCGAACGCAGACGCTTGGTGACGCTGAAGCCGTTCATGTCGGGCAGCATGACGTCAAGAATGATGAGATCTGGTTCTTCTTCAAGAACAGCCGAGATGGTTTGCGCGCCGTTGCCGACCGAGCGCACTCCGAAACCTGCGAAGCGTAGGCTTGTGCTGAGTAGCTCGCGAATGCTCGGCTCGTCGTCGACGATGAGAATGCGAGGTCCCTTGTGCTGAGTGTTCATGCTTTCAGTCTCTGGGAGAATGCTATGAACTGGCTGAAAGTCTGAGAACCGCGCTACGCAGCTTCTCGCCGGTGAGAGAACCAGCTGCGAAGCTCCTCACGGCCCCCGATTGCGAGCTTGGTATAGACGTGGGTGAGATGGGTCTCGATCGTTCGTGCCGAAAGATGCAGCCGATCAGCAATGTGTTTCGAGGAGTACCCGAGCGCGGTGAAGAGAGCAATCTCGCGCTCGCAACCCGTCAGATTTTGTGTTGGTGGTAGTGGCAGCCACAGACCGAGCTCGGAGAGTAGCCGCTCTTCGGGTTCGATCGTGGTCTTCGCCGAGTTCGTCATTGCCTGGATATGGGCGAGGATCGCCCCACCGATCGGCTGGTCGATCATGTCGGCCAGCCTGGTTGCACGTTCTAGCTGCGCGGCGTCGATGTTCACATGCTCGTGCGCGTATATATCGATTGCCTGGAGCTCTATGAGTGGCAGTTCTTCTGCTTTTGCCCATTCGGCCACCTGCAGCGCGTGATTCGCAAGCTCTGGGTCACGTAGCCAGTGTTGTGCTCGAAGTGCAAGAATTTGCTTGAAACCCCAGAGCGCCTGGGAGACACCGGGAGAATGCGCTCCGCCCCGTCGCAGGGAATCTGTCAAGTGTCGAGTTTGGTAGAGGGTTCTTTTATCTGGTTTTGAGTAGAACTGGCTGCGGTGTTGCTGCCCAGTAGGCGGCTTCATGTTCGGTGGGTGGGACATGGCCAAGCTCGCCGTGGAGGCGGCGTTCGTTGTACCAATCAACATACTCAGCGGTCGCGATTTCTACGTCGTTGATACCGACCCAGGGGCCGCGGTTTCGAATCAGTTCTGCTTTGTAGAGCGAGTTGAGCGCCTCGGCCATGGCATTGTCATAACTATCGCCTTTGGAACCCACCGATGCGACCGCGTCACACTCCGCAAGTCGTTCAGCGTAGCGAATTGCACGATATTGCACCCCGCGGTCGCTGTGATGTGTGAGACCGGAAAGGTCTTGGCCTGCGTGCTCACGCCGCCAGATCCCCATCCGGAGGGCATCGAGTGCGAGGTCGGTGTAGAGCCTGGTGGAGACCTGCCACCCCACGATCATGCGCGAGTACACGTCAAGCACGAATGCGACGTACACCCATCCCGAGAAGGTGCGCACGTACGTCAGGTCAGCCACCCAGAGCTCGTTCGGTCGTGATGCCACGAATTGCCGGTTCACCAAGTCCAATGGCCGATCAGTCTCGGGTGCGGGTTTGGTCGTCCGAGGCCCCTTTGCCCGCGAGATTCCGCGCAAGCCCAGCTGTCGCATGAGCCGGCGGACCGTCGACTCGGCGACTCGCTCACCCTCGCGGCGGAGTGCAGCATGCACCTTTCGTACCCCATACACGCCATAGTTCGCGTCATGGATGCGGCTGATCGCAGCACAGAGTTCCTCGTCGCGGATTGCCCGCGCCGAGGGCGGCCGAGAGCGAGCCGCGTAGTAGCTGGAAGGGGCAATCTGCGCAGGAGTGTCCTCGAGTGCGCGGCAGATTGGCTCGACCCCGAACTCAGCGTGATGCGCGTCGATGTAGGCCACTTTCTCGGTCATCGTGATGGGCGGTCGAGCTCCGCCGCGAAGAAAGCCGAAGCGCTCTTCAATATTTGGTTCGCCCGCCGCAGTTCACGCACTTCGCGTTCGAGTTCCGTGATCCGGGTGGCCTCATTGGTGGTGACGCCGCGGCGGGCACCACTATCGATCTCAGCTTGATGCAGCCAACCGCGCAGCGTGTCAGGGTTGATACCAAGTTGTCTTGCTATGCGAGCGGGCGCTCCGTAGGAGGTTTCTGAGTTTTGTTGCGCTTCACGGACGAGGCGCACGGCTCGCTCGCGAAGCTCAGTGGGATATTGCTTGGGCATGAGGGGTGGGGTTCCTTCCGGGAATCTCTACCCTCCATCAAACACGACACGATTCAACCCCAGCCGAGGTGTTTGCGGAGCAGTTAGAGTTAGTTCAAAACCCCGGTGTTGCATCGACCGGTTGAACCCGCCAACTACATGTCGATGGTCTACACGAACCGGGTCGCTGAGCTCGGCGCGATCCCGTCGACTGGGACCGTTGGTGATAGCTACGACAATTCGATGGCTGAAGCAGTGAACGCGCTCTACAAGGCTGAACTTATCCGGCAGCAAGGACCCTGGAGAACGGTCGAGCAGGTTGAATTCGCCACGTTGAAGTACGTGTGGTGGTGGAACAACGAACGCTTGCATGGGGAACTCGATATGCGCACCCCTGCAGAAGTGGAAGCGGCGTACTATGCTGACACTGAACCGGTGCCGGAACTCATCCGGTAACGGACAAACCGGTCGGAACTAAACCCAGGCCAAATCAAGACCAGCATCGTAGAGCGGCGGACTTGGAGACTCTTCCAGGTCTTCTGTTGGTGACTCACGTTGTGGGAGCGGGCTCTGCATCATTTCGTGTGCCCGATCGAACGGTATTTCTTTCATTGTGAGAAGCCACTCAGCGGCCCGCTTCATATGCGTTTCGCTCATGCCCCGATGGTTGCGCAGGACGGTTCTGATTCCGTTGTTGATGCCACCCTCAAGTGGTGAAGTGGTTCGCCCGTTGCCGTGCTCAAGATAGGTGAACAGCACCCGTTTTTTCGGTTCAGGGTGTGGAGTAGGTTCCAGGCTTTGCGGAGCCGGTCATGCGTGTACCCCGTGCTGCCGTCGCGGTAGCGGGTGCGTTCTTTGGTGAGGTGTCCGTAGGCTCGCCACCACACATCAAGGAGTTTCTGCCACTGAATCGCTTCTTCAACTGTGGTGACTTCGGAGAGAGTTCGCCCGATCTGGGCGAGATGCTGACCAGCCAAGGTTCTCGGGTTGAGCGTGAGGTGGTGGCGCAGGTTCATACGAATATGGAAGATGCAGCGCTGGATTCGAGTGTGGGGCCACTCTTGTTGGAGTGCCGACGCGATCCCGGCCCCACCATCACACACGACCACTGTCGGGGCAGGGATACGAGACAGGAGTGCTTGCCAGGCGGCAGTGGATTCTCTGGCACACCATTGCCAGGCCAGCACTTGCAAAGACTCGGTGACGGCGATCAGGAGGCACCAGGATCCGATGTAGATGCCATCGACGAGGATCGTGTGATGAGTGGTGGTGACAGGGCCGAGGCGTGGTTCGATGCTCCAGCACCAGGTAGTTGTGCGGCGGAACTGTCTCGCAGCTGAGGGTCCGCCAAGGTCTGCTTGGGAGAGTTTCCCGAGGAGCCAGGTGAGGAACTGTTCGAGCTGGTGTCTTTGTGTGACGTCGGGGCGTTGCCTTACTTGGGATGCGCCGCAGTGAGCGCATCTCCAGCGTTGGGTTCCGGCAGTGGTTCGGCCGTTCTTCACAAGCGTGGTGTTGCATACCAGGCAGCGGGTGGTGTTGGACGTTTTTGGCACAGTTAAGGGTGCCGGAGCATAACGATCCCTGTTTTACCGCATGATGATGCGGCTAGATCGGGATTTCATCCACTCGTTTTGTCCTATAACCCGCAAGAGCACCAGGGGTCTTTATCGTTCCGTCCGGACACGATCACATTTCCATGACGTTCAAGGGGCCACTCACCGAGTTCATTTTTGGATCGGTACCGGCGAGCTTAGTTTCAGATATTGCACTGCCCACTGATTTGAGCGCTCTGAGGGAACCCATCGGTGCCGCACTTGTTGATTCATACTTCCAGCTGCTTTACGCACTCGTCCAAGATGCTCCACCGAAAGCTGATGCGTTTGCTTTTCGACATGCTATCGGTGACGTATTTCGATCACTTGTACGTCTTGCCTCGCAAGGCGATGGTTTACAGCCGTCCCTTTTTGAGCGAGCAATAAGCGCGCTGCGGCTGAATCTCAGCAACCCCGCACTAAACGCTGAGTACCTGGCGCCCGACCTTGGTGTGTCATCACGGCAGTTGCAGCTCGAATTTCAGCGGCAAGGGTCAACCATTCAACGGGAACTTCGGCGGTTGCGCGCTGCAGCTGCCATGCAGACGAAACGAGAAAACCCAGATGTCGACATGCTGACACTTGCACAAGTTTTTGGGTTCGGTTCGCAATCGACGTTGTACCGAGCATTAGCTGAAGAAGCACAGCTGGTAGAACTCAATCAAAGAGCAGTTACGCCTGAGAAAGAAACTGATGATGTGTGAGGCCCACTCGTACCCATGTAGAAGTGTTTTTCCCTGCCAGAGACCGGAGAATGCGGCGTAGTCGAGCACTACCCAGCCTCGGAGCAACTACAGCTCAGCCGCATCCAGAATCGTGTAAGCGTATCCCTGTTCCGCTAAGAAACGCTGGCGGTTCTGTGCGAAGTCCTGGTCGATGGTGTCGCGAGTCACGAGTGTGTAGAACGAGGCGGTGAGCCCGTCGCTCTTCGGGCGTAGCAGGCGGCCGAGGCGCTGGGCCTCTTCCTGGCGCGAGCCGAACGATCCAGAGATCTGAATCGCGACCGATGCGTCAGGCAGATCGACCGAGAAATTCGCGACTTTCGAAACGACGAGCAGCTTGATCTCGCCGCTACGGAACTCGCCAAAGAGCCGCTCGCGCTCGTCCACCGGAGTCTGGCCGGTGATGAGCGGGGCGTTGAGCGCCTCGGCGAAAGCCTCAAGTTGGTCGATGTACTGCCCGATGACGAGCACACTTTCGCCGGGGTGCTTGTTGATGATTCGTCTGGCAACCTGCTGCTTCGTCGATGCAGAAGCGGCGAGCCGGTAGCGGTCCTGATCCTCGGCTACCGAATAATCAAACCGCTCGCTCTCGGGCAGTTCGACGCGCACCTCGAAGCATGCTGCGGGCGCGATGAAGCCTTGCGCCTCGATGTCTTTCCAGGGAGCGTCGTAGCGCTTCGGCCCGATGAGGCTGAAGACATCACCCTCGCGACCGTCTTCGCGCACGAGCGTTGCGGTGAGGCCGATACGGCGGCGAGCCTGCAACTCGGCGGTCAGCTTGAACACCGGTGCGGGCAGCAGGTGCACCTCGTCATACACGATGAGGCCCCAATCTTGCACGTTGAGCAGCGACAGGTGCGCGTACTCGCCCTTCCGCTTGCTCGTGAGGATCTGGTACGTCGCGATCGTGACCGGCTTGACCTCTTTCACCTGACCCGAGTACTCGCCGATATCGTCGGGAGTGAGGGTGGTGCGCTTGAGCAGCTCGTCGCGCCACTGGCGTGCAGAGACAGCATTGGTGACGAGGATCAGGGTCTTCGCCCCGACCGCAGCCATAGCCCCGGCACCCACGATGGTCTTGCCCGCGCCACACGGGAGCACGACTACGCCCGAACCACCGGCAGAGAACGCGTCGACCGCCTTCTGCTGGTAGTCGCGCATGTGCCAAATGCTGGCCGGAGTCTCTGCATCGGTATCGGCATCGGCTGACGCGGCGGGTGCGCTGGGCACCGTGAAGTCGAGCTGAATGTCGTAAGGTTCGCCCGGAGTGTAGCCCGCAAGGTCTTCGGCAGGCCAGCCGCGGGCAACAAGCTGCTGCTTCAATTCGCCACGGGCCCAGGGCTCGACCGGGAAGGTGAAGTCGTCGATCTTGTTACCGAGCAACGGTGCAATCTTCTTTGCGCTGGAAACCTCGCGCAGGATCGCCGCATCGTCTGAGCGCAGCACGAGCTGCCACTTGCCCAGATCTTCTGCTTGGTGAGGCTCCGTTGTGTGCACGCCCTCGGCTGCCGGTGCGGGCAAAGTTGCTGTTGCTGTTGCTGTTGCTGTCGCGGTCGTGGAAGCTGCTGCGGAAGCGGCTGCTGCTGTGGCCGCGGGTTCCGGCGCTGCTGCGGTGGTGACACCAGCCGAGGCTGCAAGCGTTGCGTAGTCCTCTTCGCTGCCTGCAATCCGTTCGATCGTGAGCCGGCCGTAGCGACGCATCGTTTCAGAGATTTCGCTCGACACCTGTGACGGCACCGGAAACTTTGCAAACTGATCGAGTGTCGCAACGATTTCCTCGGCAGTGTGGCCGGCAGCTCGTGCGTTCCACAGGCCGAGGCGAGTGATTCGGTAGGTGTGGATGTGCTCGGGGGCACGCTCAAGCTCGGCGAATACTGCGAGCGAATGTCGCGCATCTTCCGAGTCGGGGTGCGCGACTTCGAGGAGTACAGTATGGTCGCTTTGCACGATCAGGGGCCCAAGAGTCATAGCTGTCTATTCTATCTCTTTGGGCTCGAGCAGGGGTTCGCCCCTGGCGTGAGAAATTCGGTTGCTGAGAGGGGTCCGGGTGCGCGATGAGTCGGGTGTCAATTTCTGTCAGCGGAGAAAGCTGGCGTGCAAGCAAATGCCGATTACCTGAAGCGAGCGCAAAAGGAAGTGTGTGTTCGCGCGATCCTCACAGAAAACTCACCGGAACTCAAGAATATTGGGGAACTCTGACAGCGTTTTCGACAGTTGATCACGAATGAATAACCGTTATTCGATTCCTCCTAATAATCCCCAACTTCACTGTTAGGTTTCCTATCAATCGTTCACGGCGTTGTGACACGAAGGAGTGCGAATGACGCTGGCAGTGCACAACCTTGAAGTGGTCTACGAAGATGTGATGCTTGTGGTGAAAGGCGCGAGCATCAGGGTTCCCCGAGAGGGAATCGTCGCGCTCTTAGGCGCGAACGGGGCGGGCAAGACGTCGCTCCTGCGGGCAATGACCGGCCTGCTTGATGTTCACCGAGGCAAGATTTCGAAGGGGCACGTCTCCATTGACGAGCAGCCGATCGACACGAGAAAAGCGCCCGACGTGGTGCGTGCTGGTGTCAGCCAGGTAATGGAGGGGCGACGGGTATTCGTCGAATTCACCGTTGAAGAAAACCTTCGGGTCGGTGCGTACACGCAAAGCCGTGTCAACATGGCGGAGAAGCTTGAGCGCATCTATGGCATGTTCCCGATCCTCAAGGATCGCCGCAGTCAGCACGCGGGGTATCTCTCGGGCGGCGAACAACAGATGCTCGCCATCGGGCGCGCGCTCATGGCCGAACCGAAGTACATTCTGCTCGACGAGCCGAGTCTTGGCCTTGCCCCCCAAATCGTCGCGCGCATTCGCGACCTCATCGTCGAGATCAAGAACAGCGGCACAGGGGTGCTGCTCGTGGAACAGAACGCCGCGATGGCGCTGTCGATTGCCGACCACGGATACGTGATGGAGAACGGAAAGATCGTGATGGATGCGCCGGCGAAGGCCCTGCGCGATGACGACGATATTCGTGAGTTCTACCTTGGCATAGGTGCAGACTCGACCAGCCTGCGAGATGTGAAACATTACAAGCGACGTAAGAGGTGGTTGTCATGAGCACACTGCTCGACGTGAGTGATCTCACCCTCCGCTTCGGTGGGGCAACGACTCTTGACGGCGTCTCATTCGACGTGCAAGATGGAGAGCTCTTCGCCATCATCGGCCCAAACGGAGCGGGCAAAACCTCGACCTTCAACTGCATCTCGGGGGTCTACCGGCCACAGGAGGGTGCAATCTCCTTGAACGGCGAGAGCCTGCTCGGCCTCGCACCCGATGAGATAGCAAGGCGCGGCGTCGCGCGCACCTTCCAGAACGTCGAACTCTTCGATAACCTCTCGGTGCTCGACAACCTGCTCCTAGGCCGTCATCAGCTGACCAACTACACCTGGGCAGAGGGTATGTTCTGGCTTGGTCGGGCGCGCAAGCAAGAACTTGCCGCGAGGCGCAGCATCGAAGAGCTGATTGAGTTTCTCAACCTCACGAGCGTGCGCAACATGCCAGTTGGCATCCTGCCCTACGGCATCAAGAAGCGCATCGAGCTTGGCCGCGCACTCGCGATGGAGCCGAAGCTGCTGCTGCTTGACGAGCCGGTCGCGGGTATGAACTCCGAGGAAACGGAGGACATGGCGAGGTACATTCTCGATATTCGTACCGAGCTCGGCACCTCCATGATCATGGTGGAGCACGACATGCGTCTTGTGATGGATCTCGCGGATCGCATCATGGTGATCGACTTTGGCAAGCGCATCGCACTCGGTACCCCGGAGGAAGTGCAGGGCGACCCCGCGGTCATCGCGGCGTACCTCGGTGGCGCATCCGAAACGATGATCAACGAGGTAATTGAACTCGCCGAGGGCGCATCTCACGGGGAGGCTCGGGCATGAACTCATATAAGCACGCGCCTCGCGAGGTAGCGCACCTGTCCCGGGCGCTCGCCACTGCCGCTAGCGAACGCGGTGACCGCACGGCCTTGAGAGTGAAAGATGCGGGCATCTGGCAAGACATCACTTGGGCAGATTATGATCGCTCGGCCCGAGAGGTTGCCTTTGGTTTGGCGGCCCTTGGTATCACCTTTGGTGATCGTGTGGCGATCCAGTCCGAGAATCGGCCAGAGTGGCTGTTCGCAGACGTCGCCGCGTGTGCGCTTCGCGCCGTAATCGTTGGTCTGTATCCGACGAACCCCGCCACCGAAGTGATCTATCTGCTGCAAGATTCGGGGGCGAGGGTACTTGTTGCCGAGGATCAGGAGCAGGTCGACAAAGCAGTCGAGGCAGAGCCTGAATGCCCGAGCTTGGAATGGATTGTCTATCTCGATGGGCGTGGGCTCGGCGCCTACGACCACCCAAAGCTCATCTCAATCGATGAGCTGATCGAGCGCGGAGCAGCGCTCACAGCAAAGCAGCCAGGGCTGCTTGACGAGATAGACAGTGAACGCAGCGATGACGACCTCGTCACCCTCATCTACACATCGGGCACCACAGGCCCACCAAAGGGTGCGATGCTGAGCGCTCGCAATACTTCGTTTGCGGGGGAGATATTTGCCCTTGAAGGGGGCCTGCTCGGCAACAGTATTGGTGAACGGGACGTTTTGCTTTCGTACCTGCCACTGTCGCACGTAGTTGAGCGCGGTATTTCGGTTTGGGTAAACCTCAGAACACACACGGTGGTGCACTTCGCTGAGAGTATCGACACCGTCACCTCTGACCTCGCTGAGGTACAGCCGACCATTCTGTTCGCGGTGCCTCGCATTTGGGAAAAGATTCAGGCTGGGGTCGCGATCAAGATGGCGAACGCAAGCTGGTTGAAGCGCGCAATCCATCGTGTTGCTACGCGGTGGAGTGTGAAGATCGCCGAGGATCGCATGAGCAATGGGGGTGAGTTCACTCCGCGGGCGAAGACACTGTACGGGCTCGGCTACTGGCCGTACTATCGGCCACTGCGTAAGCGGCTGGGCCTTCTCAAGGTCAAGCACGCCATATCGGGTGCGGCTCCGATCGCCCCTGACGTGCTTGCCTTCTTCTTGGGGCTTGGCGTGCCACTCTCCGAGGCAAACGGAATGACCGAGAACTCGGCGGTTACGACGAGCAACTTCCATGGGCGCATGAAGGTGGGCACTGTGGGAGAGGCCCACGCTTTCACCGAGGTGATGCTTGCGGAGGGCACGAACGAGATCCTCACCCGGTCACTCGGCAATTTCGTTGGCTACTGGGGGAAGCCGGATGCGACCGATGAGGTGCTTGGTGAGGACGGCTGGTTGCGCACGGGCGACGTCGGGGAATGGGTCGACGGTACCCACCTCAGAGTGGTTGACCGTATCAAGGACATCATCATCACCGCGGGTGGTAAGAACGTTGCGCCGAGCGAGATTGAGAACTTGCTCAAGGCCTCACCATACGTGAAGGAAGCGGTAGTAATCGGAGATCGCAAGCCCTTTCTCGCCGCGATCATCGGTATCGAGTATGACACCGTTGCAGACTGGGCATCGCGTGAGGGTATCGAGTTCACCACCTACCGAGACCTCTCGGAGAAACCCGAAGTTATTGAGCTCATGAGCGGAATCGTACGCGAGGCGAACACGAAGCTTGCTCGTGTTGAGTCGGTGCTCAAATTCCGCATGCTCGTGAAAGAGCTCGACCATGAAGACGGCGAACTCACGGCCACTCAGAAACTTAAGCGTAAGGCATTCGCCGAGACGGTTCCTCACCTCATAGAAGACATATACGCAGACACGAGCGCCTACCCCGGCGCAGACCTCGGGAGGAACGGATGACTTCGCTGCTTTCAGCGCTCGCTACCGGTCTCGGGCAGGGCGCCGTCTATGGCCTCATCGCCGTAGGCTTCGTGATCATCTACCGGGCCACCGGGGTGCTCAACTTTGCGCAACCCGCACTACTGATCCTTGGCAGCTTCGCCACGAGCGTGTTCGCAATTGATGCTGGGCTGCCGTTTCCGGTTGCCGTGGCGCTCGGGATGCTCGTCATCGCACTGCTCTCGGCAGGCATAGAGCGGGTCGCAATCCGCCCGATGGTCGGTAGAGCAGCATTCTCGGCCGCAATAGTCACGGTGGGGCTCTTCATCGCCCTCTTAGTGGTGGCCTTCAGGCTCTTCGAATCCAACCCGAGAATCATCGGTGATCCCTGGCAGCTGAACGTCGTGTGCCTGGGCGGGGTCCGAACCGAATCGATGGGCATCTCCGGCTGCGAAAGCGGTGTCATGGTCTACGAGAGTGCGATTGCGCGCTTCGTGATCGCGCTCGCAGTCATCGCGCTGCTCGGCTGGTGGCTCAGCAAGTCGAAACTGGGGCTGGCCATGCGGGCGACGTCCCTAGATCAAGAGACTGCGTTGGCCCAGGGCATTTCCGTCGGTCGCATGTTCTCAATCTCGTGGGCAATCGGCGGTGCGCTCGCGGCGCTCGGTGGGGTGTTGCTCGGCGCGAGTGGCACCGTGGTGCAGGCGACTGATGCCCTGTTTGCCCTTGTGGCACTACCAGTGCTCATTATTGGCGGGCTTGATTCCATCAAGGGGGCGGTGATTGGTGGGTTGGTTATTGGTGTTGCGATGGCGCTGACGAAGACTTATCAGCCGATGTTCGCACCATGGCTTGGGACCGGGTTTGATCTCGTCGTGCCATACCTACTGATGCTCATCGTGCTGCTCGTGCGACCTTACGGCATCTACGGAACGAAGGAGGTGCAACGGGTATGACCATGACTCCGGAGCACACGAAGAAGCAGATGTCTCGGCTCACTGGCGCATCGACTCACCTAAATTTTGAGCACTCACAGGGCAAAGTCGCCGGAATCGTACGGCGAGGGCGCCCCTCTCTCTACACGAGCTACGCTGCAGACCAGGCGCTGCTCAATACCCCGGCAAAGCGCTTTTGGACGATCGTGTTGGTGGCAATTGCGATAGCAGCACCGTTCCTGATCGCCGCCGACCTTACCTACCTGCTGACACTGGCCGTGATCTATGCGATCGGCGGAATTGGCCTCAACTTGCTCACCGGGTATGCGGGGCAGGTTTCACTTGGGCACGCGTTCTTCCTCGGCATTGGTGCCTACACCGCGGCGGTGCTTGGTGGAACCCCCGGCACCAACACTTGGGGGCTCGGGCTTGACCTCGCGATCGTGCTCCCCGCGGCGGCGCTCGTGCCAGCAGTGATCGGCGCGCTGGTAGCACCACTTGCTACGAGAGTGCGCGGGCTCTACCTGGCCGTGCTGACGCTGGGCTTGCTGATCCTCGGCGAACATCTTTTCAAGATCATGGTGCCAATTACCGGCGGGCAGGGAGTCGGCCGCGGAGTTGCTGGACGCACGCTCTTCGGTGTGGATATGACGGCAACCTACGCGATCGGGCCGATCCTCCTCAAGCCCGAGGCATCGTTCTACTTGCTCTCGTTTGCCATTCTTGTGATTCTTGGCGTGACGGCGCGAAACCTCGCAAGGGGGCGCGTAGGGCGATCCTTTGCAGCCGTGCGCGACCGCGATATCGCGGCCGAGGTGATGGGCGTGAATCTGCTCCGAACGAAGACTCTCGCCTTTACCCTCTCTTCAGCATTCGCAGGAATCGCGGGTGCACTCTTCTCAATGCTCGTTGGGCGCATCGCCCCCGAGCAATGGAACCTCTTCCTCTCGATCGACTTTCTCGCGGTCGTCGTGATCGGCGGCATCGCTACAATCTCGGGCACCATCATCGGCGCCTGCTTCGTCGTGCTGATGCCGCGCTTGCTCGAAGAGCTCACGGTAGCAATCCCATGGCTCAGCGGGTCGAGCGGTGGCTTCCTCAACATCTTCCAACTGCAGACCATCGTCTTCGGCGTCTTGATCATCGTCTTCATCACCGTTGAACCCAGAGGCCTATACGGGCTCTGGATACGTGTGCGCAACTACTTCAAAGCCTGGCCATTCTCGTATTGACCGGGCACCCAATTCCAGCCACAAATGATCGAATGCAAAGGAGCATGAGATGAGTACAAAACGAACGAGCCGAGCGATATTAGCGCTCATGGCCGCGGGCGCCCTGGCGCTCACCGGATGCACGCAAGTGACGCCCGACTCCGGTGACGGTGGCACCGGTGACGGTGCGCTGAAGATGGGGGCCGGAGTCACTGCTGAGCCCTGCAAGGATTCGCCGAACCCCGACAACGGTTGCATCTACCTCGGAATTCTCTCGGACCTCACCGAGGGCCCGTTTGCGGCGCTCGCCCGCCCGATCACCGACGCGCAGGAAGACTTCTGGGCACAGGTGAACGCTGACGGAGGGCTCGACGGCTTCGACGTCGACGTGACCACCTACGAGAAAGACACGAAGTATCAGGCAGCGGAGCACGCGGCACAGTACAACCAGATTGCGGGCAACATCGCAGCGATCGCGCAGACTCTCGGCACGGTGAACACTGAGGCAGTGCTGGACGACATGATCGAGCGCAACCTGGTCGCGGTGCCAACCACCTGGTGGTCGGGCTTCGCGTTCGAGGAGAACGATGGCGGCATCGTCATGGAGACCGGCTACTCGTACTGCACCGAGGCAATCGTGGGTCTCGACTGGTTCTCGGAGAAGGTCGCAAAGCCGACCAGTGTTCAGGCCGTGGGATACCCCGGTGACTACGGTGGAGATTCTGCCGCCGGTGTGGCCCGATGGGCTGAGGTGAACGGTGCGACCGAGCTCGAGTACGTGCCAACCGCCCCGAACCAGGTCGCTGGTAACCAGGATGCGGTTGTGGCGAAGGTGCTCGCATCTAGCCCCGACGTCGTGGTGCTTGCGATCGGGCCGGCAGAGACAGCCGAGATCGTGGGCAAGCTCGCGGCCTCCGGTTTCAAGGGTCAGTTCATGGGTGCGCTCCCGACGTGGAACCCCGCACTTCTCCAGTCGCCCGCGGCACCCGCGCTGATGGCGATGTACCACCACATGTCCCCCTATGAGAACTGGGACGGCGAGAGCGCAGCGATCGCTGACATGAAGCGCGCGCTCGACGGCACAGTGCCAACGAACGGCGGCTACGTCATCGGTTGGGCGATCAACTACCCGATGGTGTCAGTGCTCAAGGCGGCAATCGCTGCGGGAGACCTGACTCCCGCTGGAATCAGGGCGCAGGTTGACGGGTTGACCGTGGACTTCTCCGGGATGACCCAGGACATGACCTACGGCGGTGACCCGCAGGCGAACGCCCCGCAGTCCATGTATGTGGGCAAGCCGAACCCTGATGTGGAACTCGGCATGGAGACAATCGAGTCGGGCTTCACCGGCCCGAGCTTCGACAAGACCGACTACAGCGCGGCTTGCGTGGCCTCAAGCTAGTCACAACTGAGTCCGTATATATAGGTGCCCCTTTGGCTTCGGCTGGAGGGGCGCCTCTATTTTTGAAGGGGCGAGGATCGGCCGAGCGTCTTGAATGCTGCCTCAGGTGGCTGCGACGGCGGTGATGGCGCTCACCGGAAGCGTGCGTTCGACGCCCGCGATCTGGTCCGTCGCACGCAGTCGCCCGGCCTTGAGAGAGACGGGGAGCAGCGTGAACTCTCGCTCTATCTTGCCTGCGACGGCGGTGACGATCACTGGACTGCGGTCACGAATCGCGAGTTCGAGTCTGCGGGTCAGGTCGCCCTCGCTACCCGCGTCACGCGCCGCATCGAGAACGCGCTCGATCATGCGATCCAACTCGGTCTCATTGGCTGGGGTGACCGTTGACTCGTTCTCGATAGCGCTCAGTTCTGGGCCTACCGCCGAATCCTGTGCAATTGTCATCAGCTCGGTGTCATCTTCTTGGGCCGCGAAGTAGAGGGACTTTGGGGTGCCCTCATCGCTCGAGGTACGGTCAACGGATCGGCGGTCGAGGTCACGTAGGAGGTAGTCGAGCGGCTGCGGGATGCCGGTGGGCGAGAGCCGTTCGAGAGCTTCGCGGATTACCTGGGTGCTCGATCCCGCGCGAAGCACTGCTTGTGACAATCGTTCGGTGTTCACTCGCAAGGATGCGGCCGGACCAAGTTGCTCGGTCTCGGCGATGGAATTCAGTATCGCCTCGTCTTGCGGGTGCAGTGGGCCGGGCACGATGATGCTGAGATCTGGTTGCAGGTATACGCCGGCGGCGGGGGCTGGGATGTCGCGTGCTGCCAGCATGAGCGCAACGCTATCGTCACCCCGCAGGAGCGCATCTGCGACAGGGGTTAGCCATCCGTGCACAGTGAGCCCCAGTTCGTCGGCGGTTTCAACGACGCTCATGAGTGACTCGAGGTCTGCCTCGAGGAGTAGGGGATAGTCATGCGGCAGTCTCTCCGCGCACACGGTCAGGTTTCCGCTCGACTCTTCAACGCCACGGAGCAGTCGCGCATCAAACCAGGTTGTTGCAGCGCGTGCGAGCTCGATCCAACGCTCCGGATAATCAAGCTGCATGAGCCACCGCTCAGTCGCTGACTCGGTGACCCTGAGTTGTTCTGCCGCCGCTCGGTCGCGGTGCGTGCTGAGTAATCCTGCGGTGCGCATGACCTCGACCAGGTGGCCAGCCTGCTCGGGCGTGCAATGTGCGGCTTCGGCGAGGTCGCGCACCGCAACCACTGCCGGTCGCCCCTTGCGCCCGAGCCGCACCGGATGTGCGGCGATCGTGTGCAACAGTTTGGCGACGCGGCGAACAGATGTGAGCCCTGTGGCAAACCAGCCAGTGAGGTCTTCGGGCTTTGGGAGTGGTGTCGAGACCACTTCAACCGTTGCGAGTTCGTTAGTGGGTAGAGCTTCGCTCA
This sequence comes from Leucobacter sp., assembly GCA_034676385.1. Classification (GTDB taxonomy): domain Bacteria; phylum Actinomycetota; class Actinomycetes; order Actinomycetales; family Microbacteriaceae; genus Leucobacter. Next base: position 15,273 of record JAUCCH010000080.1, on the reverse strand, counting down.
CCTCGGGGAGGGCGACAAACTTGTTGGCTGCGGGAGTGCTTGGCTCTTCGGCCCTGAGCCCCACAAGCCCGAACCTGGCGAGATCGTCAAGGATCGCAGATTCTGCGTCTCGGCCTTCGGACAGGGCGAGGAGGGCGTCGAGGGAGTCTCGGTGCGCAGATTGGAGGGCACGCGTAATTGAATCGGTGCGAAGCAGTTCGATAGCGAGCCCAAGCGGTTCGGTTACCGTCGAAGGGGAGACCACGCGACGGCTCGCGACCAGGCGCGAAAGGGCTGCGCGATCCATGCTCGCAAGCAAAGCCGCGAGGGGAAGAGTGCCGCTCACTTGTCGCTTATTTCTCTCGGCCTCTGCGGCTGAAGTTGATGATGAGGAGAGTAATCAACAAGGCAAAGCCAACCGGCAGCCCGACGTAGGCAATAAATGTGACTACCTGCCAGAGACCTTCAGCTAGCACCTCGCTTCCAGCGGCCATCGCAACAATCAGCGTGGTGATGTAGGAAATGACAGCAATCACAATGATTGAGATAGAAGAATAGGCGAGAATTTTCTCGATCACCCAGGGCTTTTGTTGATCAGACATCTTCTCTAGTCTACGCCGCGCGTGATACTCCCGCGCAAAGGTGAAGCATACGTCGTTTGAAGTGAACGATACCATGCAGTTTTTCAACATCATTAATGTGGAACTGTGACCTTCTCGAGATATTTCTGAAGAAAATCTCAGTAAAATTGCACTGAATGTGACAGTTTTTCTTCATCTGTCATATCGATTGATCCAACGAAGCATCATTGGGAAGGAACACAGATGTTCTCACGAACCAACACGCGCATGAAGCGCACCCTCGCGTTCGGCGCACTTGCTGCCACAGCAGCACTCGTGCTGTCGGGCTGTTCAGGCGGGCTAGCCGGCGGCGGTGAGACCGACTCGGGCGATGGCCCGATCAAGTTCGGCATGCTCGCGCCGTTCTCCGGCTCAGAAGCCGCATTCGGCGACTACATGAAGTTCGGCGCGCAGCTCGCAATTGACGAGGTCAATGCAGAAGGCGGCGTCAACGATCGCCAGATCGAGCTCGTCACTGAAGACGACGGCTGTGACGCGACCGCAGCAGTTGCCGCCGCAAACAAACTCGTGAGTGCGGGTGTTCAGGGCTCGGTCGGTGGCTACTGCTCCGGCGCGACTCTCCCGACTCTTCCGATCTTCGCTGAAGCTGGTATCGCCATGGTGATCCCGGCGGCAAACTCAACGAAGCTTGTCGACCAGGGCGCGTTCATGATCAACGGCACCGGCACCCAGCAGGGTGCAGCCGCGGTTGCATACGCAAAGAAGATCGGCGCAAAGTCGATCGTCGTCATCGACGACACCACTGACTACTCTGTCGACCTGGCGAACCAGTTCGTTGAGCAGGCTGGCGATCTCAACGTTGCAAAGCGTGAGTCGGTTAACCCCGACGAGAAGGACTTCTCAGCGAACATCAACAGCCTGCTTGGTGTGAGCCCAGACTCGTCTTCTGGACTGGCTACTACCAGGCCGGTGGCCTGCTGATTAACCAGCTACGTACCGCTGGCTACGATGGTCCGATCCTCGTTGGTGACGGCTCGGTCGACGCGCAGCTGTCTGCAATCGCAGGACCCGATGCTATCGAGGGCGTTCTCGGTACCTTCACTCGCACCCCCGACATGCTCGAGGGTGGCGACGCCTGGGTTGAGGCATACAAGGGCGTTTCGGGCGGCGCAGAGCCTGGTCCGTACTCCATGCAGACCTACGAAGCAGTCAAGGTGCTTGCAGCAGCTATGAACGAAGCCGGTTCGACCGACTACGACGCAGTAACCGCAGCGCTCAAGGGCCTGAAGGACTTCCCACTGCTCTCGGGAGACCTGACCTTCGCAGCTGATGGTTCACGTGAGGGCGGCGGCTTCGTTATCGTCGCGCCCACGGGTGCCGGTGGCGCCTTCGTACTGAAGGACGACCTGAGCTAATTGCGATTCGGGTTACCCCGGTGAATATTCAGTGTTCACCGGGGTAACCCGAACTCCCCTTTTTCGGCTGCAGAGAGGCAACCCCAAAGTGTTTCAACTCATTTGGAATGGACTGTTCGTCGGTTCGTTCTACGCCCTGGTCGCCCTGGGTTACAGCATGGTTTACGGCATCATCAAGTTGCTGAACTTTGCTCACGGTGACCTATACATGCTTGGTTCATTCCTGGCTTTCGTCGTGCTCGGTGGCTTCACAGGCCTCTTCGGGCTCGGATCGATCCCAATTCTTTTGCTGGTGCTGCTCATCACGATGCTGCTTACCGGTGGCATCGGCGTGCTTATCGAGCGCGTGGCGTACCGTCCGTTGCGCACGAGTCCTAGGCTCGCCGCTCTCATTACGGCAGTCGGCGTCTCCTTCACTCTCGAGTACGCGGTGCGTCAGATCTTCGGTGCGAGCCCGCTCGTCTTCCCGATCCGCCTGCAGGGCCAACCCATCGAGGTGCTTGGCGCTCGTATCACCATGCCGCAGCTCATCCTGATGTTGGTTGCTGCGATCCTCATGTTCCTGTTGCAGCGCTATATCATGCACTCTCGTGAGGGGCGTGCGATGCGCGCCATTGCCCTTGACCAGAAGGCCTCGCTGCTGATGGGCGTGAACGTGAACCGAGTGATCTCGCGCACCTTCTTCATCGGCTCGGCGCTCGCGGGTGCTGCTGGTGTGATGGCAGCTGCCTACTACGGCACGATCGACTTCCTCATGGGCTTCGTGATCGGCCTCAAGGCGTTCACCGCGGCCGTGATCGGCGGTATCGGCAACCTGTACGGTGCCATGCTCGGTGGTCTAGTACTTGGCTTTCTCGAGTCGTTCGGCACTCATTTCCTGGGTGGCCAGTGGCGAGACGTCTTCGCCTTCGGCTTCCTCATCCTGTTCCTGGTATTTAAGCCGACGGGCATCCTCGGCGAGCGCGTAGTTGAGAGGGTGTGACCGATGGCGAAAATGATTCAGCGCCTACCGGCGCCAAAGCCCACGATGAGCGGCCTCCCGCAATTTCAGGGATCCTCGCGCCCGAGCGATTCATGAAACTCGTAGGCCTCGTACTGTTTGCCGCGGCAACAATATTGCCGTTCGTCACTGCGACTCCGTACATCATTTCGATTCTCACTTCGGCGATGATCTACATCGTTCTGGCGATGGGTCTGAACGTGGTGGTCGGCTATGCCGGTCTACTCGACCTTGGCTACATTGCCTTCATGGCGGTCGGCGCATACACGAGCGGCATTCTCACCACCCAGTTCGGGCTCTCGATGCTCGAAACGATTCCGTTTGTGATTCTTGCCTGCATCATCGCCGGCATCATCATCGGTGGACCGACGCTGCGACTTCGCAGTGACTACCTCGCGATCGTGACACTCGGCTTCGGTGAGATTATCCGCATCACTGCGAACAACCTGAAGATTACCGGCGGCCCCTCGGGTATTCACGGTATTCCGAGCTGGTCGTTCTTCGGGTGGTCCTTCTCAGATGGCCTCGATATCGCGGGTATCCACTTCAAAGATCCTCTTCTATTACTTCGTACTCTTTGTGGGTATCGGTCTCGCTGTGGTCGGTGTCTCGCGCCTAGGCAAGGGCAAGCTCGGTCGCGCCTGGAAGTCAGTGCGTGATGATGAAGATGTCAGCGAAGCGATGGGTATCAACGGGTATAAGACCAAGCTGATGGCTTACATCATTGGTGCGATCTGGGGTGGCTTCGCTGGCACTCTGATGGCTGGTCACCTCTCAGCAATCTCGCCAAACAGCTTCGAGTTCTTGTACTCGGCTCTCGTGCTGATGGCCGTGGTGCTTGGCGGTATGGGTTCGACTCCCGGTGTGATCATTGGTGCGCTGTTCGTGTCGCTTGCTCCCGAACTGCTGCGTGAGTTCAGTGAGTGGCGATTCCTGCTGTTTGGTGTGCTGCTCGTGGTCGCGATGATCTTTAGGCCGAAGGGCATCTGGCCGGCGAACGCCGTGCTGCCCTTCCTGAAGAAGCGGGAGATTCCGCAGATCCCGCCGACCTCGGTCGTCGGTGTCGTTGGCATTGACGATGACTTTGATGAGGCCATCGACAAGACGAGCGCGAAGAATGCGAAGAACGATCGCCTCGGCAACGAACTTGGCGGAGACAGCGGCTTTGACGTCAGCAATAGCGGGGACGACCTTGAGCCCACCACTCATGAGAAGGGACTGTAACGATGAGTGACACACTCACGGCTTCGGCTGCACAGTCGGACTCTGGTGCCGGCGGTGCCGGTGGCCCCGAGGCACAGATCGGGCGCACCGTGCTCGAGGTGAAAGACCTCGCCGTCTCGTTCGGTGGTATTAAGGCAGTTGACGGTCTCTCATTCTCGGTGCACGAGGGCGAGATCGTCTCGGTCATCGGGCCAAACGGTGCTGGCAAGACGAGCGCGTTCAACTGTATCTCTGGCTTCTACCGCCCAAACCAGGGTTCGGTCGTCTTCGATGGTGAGCCGATTACGCGCAAGAAGCCCTCGTACATCACGATGAAGGGCATGGCGCGTACGTTCCAGAACGTACGCCTCTTCGGTGAGATGTCGGTGCTCGAGAACGTGAAGACCGGCATGCACGCCACGCTGGGTCAGAACGTGCTTGACGCGCTGTTCCACACGCCTCGCTACAAGCGCAGCGAGGCTCAGTGCACCGAGGATGCGCGAGGCTGGCTCGACTTCGTCGGGTTCCGCGCGGACGACGAACTGCTCGTGACGCAGCTGCCTTACGGCGAGCAGCGTCGTGTGGAGATCGCTCGTGCGCTCGCAACGCAGCCGAAGCTGCTGCTGCTCGATGAGCCTGGTGCGGGGCTGAACCACAACGAGAAGAACGAGCTGATGGGCTTGATCCGGAAGATCCGTGATCTCGGTGTTGGCATTGTCCTGATCGAGCATGACATGGGTCTCGTCATGCAGATCTCGGAGCGCATCGTGGTGTTGAACTACGGTAAAGAGATCGCGGATGGCACTCCAGAACAGATCAAGAACGATCCGCTAGTGATCGCTGCATACCTAGGGGAGGGCGACGAATGAGCAAGCTAGTTCTCGAGAATGTCGAGCTCTACTACAACCGGGTGCACGCGCTGCGCAACCTCAACCTCGTGGTCAACGAGGGCGAGATCGTGTCGTTGCTCGGAAACAACGGTGCCGGGAAGACATCAACGCTGTCGATGATCTCGGGACTCGTGCGGCCCAAGAGCGGCAAGGTGACCTGGGGGGACAAGGATCTCACCAAGTTGCAACCGTGGGACATGGTGCAGGCCGGTCTGCTGCACATTCCTGAGGGGCGCCGAATCTTCTCGACGATGACCGTGCACGAGAACCTGCTGCTTGGTGGGTACCTCGTGAAGGATCAGAAGCTCGTGGCAGAGCGTGCGGACTACGCGTATGAGCTGATGCCGCGTCTGCTGGAGCGTCGTACCCAGCAGGGCGGCACGCTCTCGGGTGGCGAGCAGCAGATGCTTGCGCTCGGCCGTGCGCTCGTCGGCGGCCCGCAGCTGCTGTTACTTGACGAGCCGTCAATGGGCCTCGCCCCGCTGATCGTGCGCCAGGTGATGGACATCATTCGTGAGGTCAACAGGCAGGGTACGACCGTGCTGCTCGTGGAGCAGAACGCGAAGGCTGCGCTGAAGATCGCCGATCGGGCGTATGTGCTCGAGTCTGGTCGAGTAACACTTGAGGGGCCTGCTCACGAGTTGGCCGAAGACTCGCGTGTCATTGAGGCATACCTCGGGACATAGTGAGTTTGCCGGTAGCGTGCTGCCGGATCCTCGAAACCTAAAATCGGGGTCACGTTTCTATCGCTCACTGCTGGTGAGCGTGCGAAGCGTGGCCCCGATTTTGCGATACAGGGCTGGCGGAGTGGGACGTCTCAATACATCGCACGGGGCTGGAAGGGGTCGTGAACGAAACCTGCTCGGAACATGTCACCGTGCTGCCTGCGCCATCGCGCAGGGGGTTAGTTAACGTTGGCTCAGCTCGGGTTAAGCAACGTTAACTAACCCCTTGCGGTTGTGGAGGTGAGGTGGGGCAGGGCCAGAGCCTGGGCAGGGACGAGGCAAGGGTTGATGCAAGGGTTGAGCAGCGCGGGCCGGGGCCGGCCAATGCGCCAGGTGAATCACATCGGTGCGCCAGCGGCCTCGTTCGAGGCCACGTGTTTGCTCGAGCTGGTTTGCTGTTATACAGTTAGTCAGAGGAGAGTTCAGTGGCATCGTTGGCGATGGCTGGATCAAAGCCGCCAAAGCCGCCAACCGCGCCAATCGTCAAGACAATGACACCCGTAGTGAAGTCAGCGACGTCAGTCGCGCCAGTGGCGGCATAACGCAAGTAGCGACGAAGCGAGAGCAGCGCCGCGAGTTCGATGAGGAGAACCCCATGCAGCCCGCACAGCTGATCGAGAAGCTGCAGACCAGTGGTGTAGAAGTTGACGCCTCCTCGCGTCGACTCATGGAGTACTCCTACGACGCTTCCAACTACCGCCTGCGCCCTGGCGCAGTGGTGTTCCCGCGCACGGTAGACGACTGTCGCGTCGTTCTTGAAGCGAGTCGCGAAACTGGCATGCCCGTCACCGTCCGAGGTGGCGGAACATCGATGGCGGGCAACTCGATCGGTGAAGGCGTCATCGTCGACCTGTCACGCCGTCTCCGCGAGATCGCGGAGATTGACCGCGAGTCGAAGACCGTATGGGTCGATGCCGGTGTCGTGATGAGCGAACTGCGCAGCCACGTTGAAAAGAAGACGAACGGCGAACTCACCTTCGCCCCAGACCCCTCGTCAATGACGCGTGCCACGATCGGCGGTTCGATCGGAAACGACGCGTGTGGCAACCACTCCGTCGAGTACGGCCGCATGTCGCACCACGTGCACGAGATCGAGCTGCTCACCGCTGACGGCGCGCACCTCATCGCGGCGAAGGGTGGGCTGCGTGCGGTCGATCCTCGAGATACCTATGCGCTTGATCGTGCTGAACGCTTGAACGAGGCTCTTGGGGTGCTGCGCGGCAAGAACCTGGCAGCCCTGCGCACCCAGCTCGATACGATCCCGCGCCAGGTTTCGGGCTACCACCTCGCTAATTTACTTCCTGAAAATGGGTTCGATGTGGCTCGTGCGCTCGCGGGCAGCGAGGGCACACTAGCGATGATCCTTCGGGCTCGCGTTGGGCTCGTAGACAAGCCCGGCCCGACGGCGCTCCTAGCGGTCGGGTACGACACCACCGTCGACTCCGCCCGCGACGTGATGACGATGCTTGAGCTGCGCCCAAGCGCAATTGAGGGTCTCAACGCGTCGATCGTTGACATCATGCGCCACCGCCGCGGCGCCGATACTGTGGCGGGTCTGCCCGAGGGCGTCGCCTACGTCATGGTTGAGTTCTCGGCAGAGACGATTGAGGCCGCGGCTGAGCGTTGCGAAGAGCTCGCCCGGCGGTTGCGTGAAAACGGTCGCATGCGCGATTACGTGATCGCAACGGCGGCCGAGGATCGCCAGAAGCTGTGGCGCGTGCGCGAGGACGGGGGGCAGGGCTCTCGTCTAAGCAGCTCGACGGGGTGCAGACCTGGCCGGGCTGGGAAGACTCGGCCGTCGCTCCCGAAAAGCTCGCTGACTATCTTGCTGAGCTGCTCCCCGTGATCGATGCGCACGGCTACCGGGCGTCGATCTATGGTCATTTCGGGGCGGGCTGCGTGCACATGCGCCTCGACTTTGAGCTGCGCAGTGAAGCCGGGCAAGCAAACTTCACCTCGTTCATGAACCAAGCGGCCGAGATAGTCGTGCGGCACGGCGGCTCGCTTTCGGGTGAGCACGGTGATGGTCGGGCGCGAGGATCGTTGCTCGAAGTCATGTACTCGCCAGAGATGTTGGGCCTGTTCCGTGAGTTCAAGCAGATCTGGGATCCGCAGAATCTGTTGAACCCCGGCATCATGATCGACCCGCCCTCGTTCACGGAGTCGCTCGCGCTTGTTGGGTTACCTGACCCGGTGGTCGCATCCGAGGCGCACGTCTCGGGTGAGCTGGGTGCGTTCGTTGGAAACTCGCACGCGTGCATCGGGGTGGGGCGCTGTCGTGCGACCACCGGCGGATTCATGTGCCCGAGCTATCGGGCGACAAAAGACGAAAAGGACTCCACCCGCGGTCGCGCCCCCGTGTACTGCAGGAGCTTGCGCGCGGCAACGGCACCGTCGCGGGTGGCTGGGCCGTGCCCGAGGTGCGTGAGGCGCTCGATCTGTGTCTGTCGTGTAAGGCCTGCTCGACCGATTGCCCGACCGGGGTTGACATGGCCGAGGCAAAATCTGAGCTCATCAACGATCACTATCGTGGCAAGTTGCGACCCTTTACTCACTACTCGATTGGCTGGTTGCCGCGCTGGTTGCCGCTGATCACTCGTGTGAGTGGGCTTGCCAACTGGGGTGCGAACCTGACCCCCTTCCGCTGGGTCGCAGAAAAGCTCGGCATCAGCGCACGGCGCAAGTTGCCGGCGTTCAAGCCGCACCGGCAGTACGTCGAGCAGAAGCGCGAGGCGCAGTTCTCAGAGACCGGCGACACGCTCATCTTTGTCGACAGCTTCACGAAGGCATTCCGGCCCGAGGTCGTGTCTGCTGCTGCGCGCGTGCTGCGTGACACCGGGGCTGAGGTTGGTTGCACGCCAGACGCCTGCTGCGGCCTCACCTGGGTATCGACCGGGCAGCGCGACGGTGCGGCGAAGCGCCTGAAGAACCTCGTGCACAAGCTCGATGACGGCACGGAACGCCCAATCGTGGTGCTTGAGCCGAGCTGTGCGGCGACGATCCGTGACGATGGGCCAAAGCTCGTGCCTGGGGCTGCCTCAGAGCGAGTCGCTGCTCGGGTGCAAAGCTTCGCGGTCGCGGTTGACGCGGCTGTTGGGCGCGGCTGGCGGCCGACCACCGCACCACCGGCAGAGGCCGTGCTGCAGACCCACTGCCACGAGCACGCCACCTTCGGGCCAGCGTCGCAGCGACGGGTGCTGCGGGCGTGGGGCGTCGATCGCGTCGTTGAGTCGTCATCGTGCTGTGGCGTCGCTGGCAACTTCGGCTTTGAGGCCGAGCACTTTGACGTGTCGATGCAGGTTGCGGAGCACTCGATCATTCCGGCGATTGCGTCGGGTGGCGAAGAGGCCCTTATCCTGACCGACGGCTACAGCTGTGCCATGCAGGTGTCACAGGTCGAGAAGATTCGGGCCAGCGAGCACCTTGCGGTCGCGCTCGACGGGTCGGGCAAACCTGGCAGCTCGAGCAAGTCTCGTAGCTCGGGCAAGCTCAGCGGGAAGGTACATAGTGAGCCGTCCGCTTGAAACCGTTTCGGTTGCCGAAGCGGCGACGAACATGCTGCGGGAGCGGCTCTTCGCTGGTGACTACATCGCGGGGCAAGAAATAAAAGACACCCAGGTCGCGATCGACTTCGGAATTGCGAGGCCCACCGCCAGGGTGGCTGTACAACAGCTCATCAACGAGGGAATTCTCGTGCGCGACCCCGGCGCAAGCGCGCGGGTGCGCACCTTTGATCCAGAACAGGTGCGCGATATTTATCGAGTGCGCCGCATGATTGAGTTCGACGCGATCCGTGAGATTTGGGAGAAACGACTTTCACTTGCGCTTATTGAGCAGGCGCTTGAAGGCTTTGCTGGGCTTCGTGATGGCAGCGATTGGACCAGGATCGCAGCAGCCGACGTCGAATTTCACACCGCGGTGGTCAACACAGCGAGCTCTGAACGGCTGCAGGGTATTTTTTCCGGCATCACGAGCGAGATTCGGCTGTTTATCGCGCTACTGCGAGAACATTACCAGGGCGGTGCGTCGCTCTATGACGAGCACGAGCAGCTTTTCAACCTGCTGCATAGTGCAAACACTCTCACCGAACTGGAAGAAGCCTGGTTCGACCACCTGGACTCAGCCCAGGATTTCCTGACGGAGCACCTCTCTGCAGGTTGACCCCATACCACTTGAGCGCTGACTCTGTGCATGCGAGGGTGAGGGCGGATGCCCGAAGGTGCATCGGTTCGAGTGGTCAGTCGAGTTCGGCGATTGCTCCGAGCGGGAGCGGCTGCGCGAGCGGGCGCTTGGCTGACTGCGCGAGTGAAGTCTCGACTGAGGCACTTCGAGGATCAGCGCCGCTGGAAATACACGAGACCGCAAAGCCGCATACCCTGCCCTGGCACCAGCCCATGCCCGCACGGTTCTGGCCCTTCTGGGTCCGGAGATCCTCGCCCGCCATTGTTTCGAGCGATTCGCGTAGTGCGCCAGCAGGTACCTCTTCGCAGCGGCACACGATCGTGTCATCACGGAGCAGCTCTTGCCAACCCGAGGGCACGGGGTGTGCCAGGTTCATCGCGTTCGCGAATGACCGTTGCCGCCCAATTGCGCGCGCCTCTGCGCTGGTTGGGCCGTGGGCCGCAGCAGACGTGACACCCTGCCCGGTTGCCTCGAGTGCGGCTGTGCGGCCCGCGACCTTTCCTTCGATGACCGCGAGTGCGGCCCCGCCGACGCCGGTGAGCTCACCGGCGATGAAGAGCCCGTTGAGACTTGAACGCTGATCCTCATCGACAACGGCGATGAGTGACCCGTCGACGTCTTGTTTCGTGCTCACCCCAAGCTGCACTGGCAGCTCCATCTGAGGGGTGAAGCCCCAGCCGAGACCGACGGAGTCGATGCCGTCGATCTGGCGTTCACTGCCCGCCACGATCGTGCCGTCGCGGCGCACACGAGCGGTGCGCACACCGATCACGCGATCATCACCGAGAATTTCGGTGATGACGGTGCGAGGGCGATACGGGATGCGATGCTTGAGCATCGCGAATGTGTATTCGACACCCTCAAGCGCTTTCGCTGGCACCCCGGCGGCGCGGTGCGCGCGCGGCAACCAGCCCATAAGGTTTGACGACTCGAGCACCGCGGCAACGGTGCCGCCCTGGTGCGCGATGCCTGCGGCAACCGAGAGTAGGAAAGGACCTGTGCCCGCGACTACGAAGCGTTTGCCTGGCAGCATCCCGTTCTGTTTGCCGAAAGCCTGGATGCCACCGGCGGCCATTACGCCGGGCAGCTGCCAGCCCGGCACGGGGAGCTGCCGGTCGTAGCCACCTGTCGCCAGTATGAGCCGAGAGCTGCGCACCGTTGGGTGCTCGCTGCGGCCGCCGCCGTGTGCCGGGGTCAATCGCAGGGTGAACCTGATGCTGTGAGAGGAATTCTTGCCGGCCGTAACCTGGTTCGGTTCGCGAGCAGCTTCCTGCTGTACGCCCCGGTTGCGCGTTGCGTTCTGCGAAACCAATGCATCGCCCTCGGACGAGATCTGTGGTGTGCTCACAGGCTTATTTTGTGCGGATTGTGCCATCCATACGCTTGTAGAGGGCAGATAGCGGATCGCGCCATTTGCGACGCCAGTGTCGAAGGCCTCTCGCAGCTGCAAATATTCGCGCCATCCGTGGTGCAACTCGCCGTTGTCGATGACACCGGCGGCCTCGCTGCGGTGGCGCCAGAACTGGCCGCCCGGCTGCTCGGAAGAGTCGATCACGACGACGCGGGCGCCCTGTGCGGCCGCGGCGCCCGCGGCGGCAAGGCCTGCGGGGCCGGCGCCAACGATAGCAACGTCAAACTCTGTGGCGGGCTGAGTTTCGGTGAATTCGTTCACTTGGCAGCCTCCTCGTCTGATGCGTGCTGACCGCCCTCGGCCTGTGGGCCTTTCGCCGCGCACACCCTCATGCCCTCTTGTAGCGGAATCATGCAGGCACGCTGACCGCTCTCGCCGTCGACATCGACGAGGCAGTCGAAACACACGCCGATACCGCAGAAGAGTCCGCGCTTGGCGCCATCGCGGGTATCGCGCCAAGCGATGCGATCAGAAGCGATGAGCGCTGCTGCAATGCTTGCGCCCGCAGGCGCTTCGATTGGCTCGCCCTCAAACGTGGCCTTGACCGGCTTCTGGTTTGCGCTCATGCTGCGGTTTCCCCGGAGTGTGTAGAAGTGCTGTTATCGTTTGCGCTATCGGAGTGGCCCGAAGGCTCGTGACCCTGCGAACCCTGCTCTTCGAAGCGCTCGGGCCTGAACGGGCCGAGCGGCAGGTCGGGCGTCTCGCCTGCGAGTGCCTGCGCGAGAAGCTTGCCGGTGCCGGGCCCAAGCCCAATTCCCGCGCCCTCATGCCCGGCCGCGTGCCAGAGCCCTGGAGCGCGAGGATCGTGGCCGAGCACCGGAAGGTGGTCTGGGCAGAACGGACGGAAGCCGTGGTAGTGCCGCAGCATCCGCACATCAGCGAGAAACGGAAACAGTTCGACAGCATTGCGGGCAATACGGCCGAGGGCCTCGGTGCTGATCGTTGAGTCGAAGCCGACGCGCTCGCGGCTTGAGCCGATCAGGATCGTGCCGGAGGGAGTACCTTCGACGACGGGGGAAGCCTGCAGGCCGGCGTCGCTGCTGCCCACGTTGTCCACGTACTCGGCAGCGTAGACCTTGTGGTGCACCATAGGCGGGAGTGGTTCGGTGACCATTACGAAGCCGCGACGGGGCATCACCGGCACGTTGACTCCGGCGAGTGCACCAATGGCGCCCGCCCAGGGGCCAGTTGCGTTGACCGTGTGCGCGGCATGGAAGTCACCCTTTGGTGTGCGCACGCCGATCACCCGATCGCCATCGCGAAGTAGCGCTGTGACGGGGGCTTCAGTGACAAGTTGCGCGCCGTGCTCGCGCGCAAGGCGCAATAGGTGTGCGGCGGCCAGGGTCGGCTGCACCTGGCTGTCATCTGGGTACAAAGCGGCTCCCAGCGCGTCGCCGGAGATGTTTGGTTCCAGCTCACGGAGCTGCGCTTCGTCGAGGCGCTGCGAGTGAATGCCGAACTCTCGCTGCGAAGCCGAGAAACGTTCGAGTGACGCGAGGCTCGACTCGCGCGAGGCAACGATGATGCCTCCCTTGCGCTCGAACTCCCAGAGATGACCGTGCTCGGCAAGCTCGTCCTGCCAGAGGCCGAGCGAGTAGCGGGTGAGCTCAAGCTCGGGGCCAAGCTCCTTGTCGCTGACGAGGATGTTGCCCTCACAACGCGATGTCGTGCCGCTCGCTGGGAAGTTTCGTTCGACCACCGTGACGCTCAGGCCCGCTTTGGCTGCGTAGTATGCGGTAGCGCAGCCAATAATGCCTGCGCCGATGATCAAGACATCGCTGGTCTGTGTCATGCGCCCTTGGGTGCTCCTTCTCGCGCTGCGGCCAGCGCCGCTTCCTCTGCTCCTGTTGCCCAAGAATTACGGGCGTGACCGATGTGCCTACGCATCAGTTCTTCCGCTGCTGGGCCGTTGCCCTCTTTGAGTAGCTCAAGGATCTCGTGGTGCTCGTGAGCAGACGCGGGGAGGCGACCGTCGCGAGCAAGCGCAGCAATACCGTAGAGGCGGGTGCGGCGACGCAGTGACGTGGCAAGGTCGACAAGTTGGGGGTTACCGGTGTGGGTTAACAGAAGCGCATGAAAATCACGGTCATCGCGAAGGTACTCACCGAGATCTTCACGTTCTGCCGCACGAAGGCAAGAGTCCGCGAGCTTCGTGAGGTCAGCAAATGCCTCTTCGGGAATGTTCTGCGCAACCATGCTGATCGCGGGCGGCTCAAGTAGCATGCGGATCTGTGCAAGGTCGTCCAGATCCTTGTCGCTCATCGTCGTGATGCGGAAACCCTTGTTCTTGACGGTTTCGACAAGGCCCTCGCGTACGAGGTCCATCATTGCTTCGCGCACCGGGGTTGCGGAGACTCCCAAGGCCTGACCCAGGGTCGGCGCAGACACGAGTTCACCCTCGGTGAGCTCCCCTGTCACGATTGCCGTGCGCAGCTGTTCGAGTACAGTTTCGCGCAGGTTCAGCGGCCGCTTCACGGGTGCGAGCGGGCTGGGTGGGGCTGCGATTGTGACAAGGGAAGCTCCTGAGCTTAGTTGGAGGGTGTGCCTTCTTCGAACACTACAATGGCACATACCAGATCCTCCCACGACATTCCTACGCCGGTATAGAGGCGCAGGGTCTGCGGCAGGCGGGTGACCTGACCGCGGGCGAGCTCGCGCACGCCTGCCCGTGGGTTGTTCTGCCAGTCGGCCTCGGTGAAGAACGGTTATCCAGGTTGCCGGTCTCGCGCTGCGCAGAACCGCGGCCTTCAACAACGATGTCTGCACGAGCCACGAGCGTGTCGTCGACCTCGCGCGCGTCGTACCCGTGGGTTCCGATTGCGGCAACGATGGCGTTGTTCTTGACGAGTGCGCCGTCAAAGAGCGGGGTAGAAGCGGTGGTCGCGAGAATGAGAAGTGTTTCAGCCTCGGAAACGGCGGTATCGACATCTTCGCGGTGCGTGATCTCGATGCCCTCAGCCGCGAGTTCAGCGCGCAGTGCCTCGACGCGCTCGGGGCGGCGCCCGATGACCTCGAAGGTGGCGGACGGGAACGCAGCGCGGGTCGCCAGGATGCTGCTGCGGCCCTGCACTCCCACGCCGAACACGAGCACGCGTGGCGATTCGGGTAGTTCGTCGCGCCGGGGGCCGCGAGGGCTGCGAGCTGACGTACCGCGCTGATCGCTACCGCGGGGGTGCGAATTGCGGTGAGGCTTGATCCTTCGAGGATCGCCACCGGCGCGAGCGTATCTGACGAGTAGAGCACGTAGACGCCCTGAATCTTCTCAAGGCCCCGGTCAGGGTTGTTCGGAGCCATAGTGAGTGCCTTGAGCCCACTGAAGCGCGCACTCTGCGCGGGCATGAGTAGAAACTCTCCGTCAGGCGCATCCGCAAGTAGGCGGGGGCCATCGAGCTCTGGATCGATATCGGCACGCAGCGCCTCCTCAATTGCCCGCATGGTGCGGTCAAAAGGTAGGGCCGCGACGACAGCTTCAGCGTCGTAGTAGGGCAGACTCACAGCAAGAATCCTCTCGGGAAGGGATCGCTCGGGTCGAGCATGTACTGGGCGGTGCCGGTGACCCAGGCGCGACCGGTGATCGTGGGGATCACAGCTGGCCTGCCGGCTACCTCTGTTTCTTCAATGAGTCGGCCGATGAAACGTGAGCCGATGTAGGAATCATTGATGAAGTCTGTGTGCAGTGGCAGCTCGCCGCGGGCGTGCAGTGTCGCCATACGTGCGCTGGTGCCGGTGCCGCAGGGGGAGCGGTCGAACCAGCCCGGATAGATAGCCATTGCGTGGCGTGAGTGCTGTGCGGTCGAGCCGGGAGCTTTGAGGTACACGTGGTGGCACTGGCGAATGTCGTCGCGCTCGGGGTGTACAGCAATACTCAACCGAACCAAGGTCACAGC
>JAUCCH010000079.1:0-6734 GCA_034676385.1 Leucobacter sp. | reverse complement strand
CCCCCCGGCCGACCGTGCGCGGCGGTCGTCACCTGCGGCAAGTCAGGGCACAATACCGGCTTCATCCGTTCGCGAGGACACCCTGTGATTCGTACGGGCCTGCTGATCCTTTCCGCCGTGCTTTTCGCTCGCTGCCAGCGCCCACAACGCCCCGATGCCCGATGACACGCTCTCGGCCATCCGCGAGCATGGCGCCATTCGCCTCGGCCACCGCCTGTCATCGGTGCCCTTCTCCTACCTGGACGGGAACAGGCCAGGTCGTGGGCTACTCGCATGAGCTGGCGCTAAAGATGGTCGAGGCCATTCGCCAGCGCCTGGGCAAACCCGGATTGCCGGCGGACGCACTGAAAGGCCGGGTTTCGAGCGGGCGAGGATCCTCGAATACCGAAATTCTGCCCCTGTACGGACGTCTGAGCGCCGCGGAACAGCACCGCGTGTTCGAACGCAACAAGTCAGGTGCGCGCCGCATCGTGCTTGCCACCAACGTTGCGGAGACGAGCCTTACAGTGCCCGGAATTCGCTACGTCGTCGATGCGGGCACCGCCCGAATCTCACGTTACAGCTCTCGCAGCAAGGTACAGCGACTTCCAATCGAGGCAATCTCGCAGGCGAGCGCAAATCAGCGTTCGGGGCGTTCGGGCCGCACGAGCGCGGGCATCGCGATCCGACTGTACAGCGAAGAAGATTTCGAGAGCCGGTCAGAGTTCACCGAGCCCGAGATCCTGCGCACTGGTCTCGCGAGCGTCATCTTACAAATGCTCGCTTTGAACCTCGGCGACATCAGCGAATTTCCGTTCCTCACACCACCAGACAAGCGCGATATTCGAGATGGCCTAGCTCTCCTCGAAGAGCTGGGCGCGGTGCGCGGCCCCGAAAGAGGTTCGAAAGCGCGCGGGCCACAGCGCTCGCAGCAGCCGAAGATCACCAGAATAGGCCGCGAGCTATCGCGGTTACCGATTGAGCCGCGTTTCGCTCGCATGGTGGTCGAATCCCACGCGCATGGCGTGACGAACCAGATTGTGGCAATCGTTGCAGGGCTCACCGTGCAGGACGTACGCGAGCGGCCCGCTGAGCAGCGAGGCCGTGCCGACGAACTGCACACGAGATTTGCGGATCCTCTTGGCGACCTCATGGCCCTGCTCAATCTGTGGAACTACCTTCAGAAGCAACAGAAAGAGCTGTCTTCGAGCGCATTCCGACGACTCTGTAAGGCTGAGTTTCTGAATTTTCTTCGGGTTCGAGAGTGGATGGACCTCTACCGGCAGATCTCGAAGAACGCACGACGTTCTGACAAGAATTCGAAGCCAGACGCTCCACAGGAAATGGAGGCTGGCGGCAGTGCCGAAGCGATCCACCGTTCCGTGCTTGCAGGGCTTCTTTCCCACATCGGCGTTCGTGATGACTTGCAGGATCGCCGCGCCCCCGCTGATCGGGGTAAGGGCACTACACCGGGATCCTCATACCGAAAACCAGCGCAAGAATACATCGGTGCCCGCGGCACGAGGTTTACGCTGCACCCCGGCTCCGTGCTTTCGAAGAAGCCACCGGAGTTTGTAATGACCGTGGAACTCGTCGAAACGAGCCGCCTTTTTGCGCGCGGAAACGCCACCGTTGACCCCGCATGGGCGGAAGACCTCGCGGGGTCGCTCGCGAAGCGCCAACTGAGCGAACCGCACTGGGAGAAAAAGCAAGGCACGGCGGTCGCTTACGAACGAGTCACGCTGTATGGCGTCCCGATCGTGGCGCGAAGGCGAGTGCAGCTCTCCCGGTTCGACCAAGAGCTCGCTCGAGAACTGTTTATCAGGCACGCACTCGTCGAAGGAGACTGGGAATCACCGCAGGCATTTGACCGTGCGAATCGTCAGCTACGCCGCGAATTACAGCAGCTCGAGGAACGATCGCGCCGCCGCGATCTGGTGGGCGACGACGACGCCGTGTTCGATTTCTATGATGCTCGAGTCCCCTCGGAAATCACAAGTACGCGTGATTTTGAGGGCTGGTGGAAGAAGACACAGCGCTCAACCCCGAAGCTCCTCACGATGCGCCGCGAAGATTTGTTGCAGGACGAGGATCCGCAGGCCACAAACGAGAATGAGTACCCGCGCGAGTGGCGGCACGGCGACCAAACGCTGAAGCTGCGGTATCGTTTTGAGCCCGGCGCATCCGACGACGGTGTGACGGTATCGGTACCGTTGCCTTTGCTCCCCCGGGTCGACGGCACAGAGTTTGAGAAGCTTGTGCCCGGGCTTCGCGAGGAACTAGTGACAGCGCTTATCAAATCGCTGCCTAAGGCAATCCGCAAGCACGTCGTTCCGGCAGCTGACTGGGCTCGGACGTTGCTTGCTTCAATCGAACCGAAACTCACGGGAAGCGACAGCTCTCTCACCTCGCTACTTGCGGATGAAATTCGCAGGCGCACGAGCATGCAAGTCTCGCCCACCGATTTTGATATTGAAAAGCTACCTTCGCACCTCACCCCGACGTTCAGAGTGATCGATGCGCGAGGGCGCACGATCGGCAGTGGCAAGGATCTCGCAGAGTTGCAGCGTACTCACCGCGACCAGGCCACCAAGGGCGTGGCACGCGTCGCCCAAGCCGCTCTGCCCAAGAACGATCTCGAGCGCACTGGCCTCACCGAGTGGAGCTTCGGTGATCTACCCCGTCACGTCGACACCACATACGCCGGCGGGCGCTCCGGCGCAGGAACAGTGCGCGCGTATCCGGCACTCGTCGACCGTCGCACCTCGGTCGAACTGCGACTTGTCGCAGACCCAGAAGAGCAATCGAGACTGTCCAAACGTGGCATACGGCGGCTCCTCGCCCTCAGCTCACCGAGCCCCGCAAGCTACGTTCGGGATCACCTCTCGAACCAGGAAAAACTCCTGCTGAGTGCGGGGCCGTACCGCTCACTCGACGACGCGATCGCCGATGTGTCGCTCGCGGTCGCGGATCGGGCGATCCAACGCGTCTCTCCAGATGGGCTCATCTGGTTTGCGAGCGACTTTGAGAAAACCGCAAACAATTACGCAAGAGCCCTCATCGACGATATCTACGGGGGGATCGCTCTCACCGCGAAGGTACTCAATGAGGCTCGACTTGCGAACAGGGCGATCGAATCGGCCAAGAGTCTCCACGTGCTCGGGCAGGTTACCGATGCGAAGGCACAGCTCAACGGCCTCGTCTACGCGTCAACCGGCGGGGGCGGCTTCGTCTCACGTACTGGCCTAGACCGCCTCGAACGCCTGCCTGTCTACCTACAGGCCATCGGAGTACGAATGAACGGTCTCGCCGAGCAAGCGGGTCGTGATCGTGCCTGGCAGAACGAGATCGATCGCGCAATTGCAATGTTCAGGGACGCCGGCGGCGAGATCCCCTTGCCAGTCGATGCGCCCGAGCATCTCGTGCGCGCGAGGTGGCTCATCGAAGAGCTACGGGTGAGTCTCTTCGCCCAAAAATTACGTACCGCAGAACCGGTATCGCTTCAGCGCGTGCAGAAAGCGATTTCTGGAAGGTAATGCATGAGGTAAGTGCATAGATTCTGCACGCAGGATTTGACCGAAAAATCACTCTGACACCGCCTCATTAGACACTAGACTCTTGCGGTGGGTATCTATCGTGACCTGGCACGCACGCCGGGTGTGTTTCGCATTCTGCTTTCGCAGCTGACTGCGCGATTTCCGTTCGGCATGCTGTCGATCACGATCCTGCTGCATATTCAGTTGTTCTATGGCAACTACACGTCTGCTGGCTTGATACTCGCCGCCCAGAGTGTTGGCCAGGCAATCGCTGGCCCGCTCACGAGTCGCTTGCTGGGCAAACTGGGCGTGCGTAGAGTGATCACTGCAACCACGGTGATCTGTGCGTCACTACTCATACTCGTCGCGCTCACCAGACTCCCGCTGGTCGTCGTGGCCATGATTGCGTTTGTGATTGGCCTTACGACTCCACCTGTGACACCTGCGGTACGTACGATCTACCCTTCCCTCGTGCCAGGCAGACAGATCTCAGCACTATTCTCGCTCGATGCTTCGGCCCAGGAAATCATTTGGATTATCGGGCCAGTCGTCGCCGTCTTCGTGTCGATACAAATCAGCACGGTCTGGGGGCTGCTGCTTGCAGCGGCCTTCATGGTGGGCGGCGGCATCTGGTTCATGACGAGTCCCGAGGTTGGCCGAGTGCGAATTCCCCCGGCGCGCAGACGTCTGGGGGCCGTTTTCGGCCGCCCGACCGTGGTGGTGTCAAGCATTGTCGGATTCTTCTTTGTTGCCTCATTCGCCGCGCTTGAAGCCGGGGTCGTGGGCACTTTCGGACACGGCGGTATTCAGTCCGGTGTGATTCTGGCTATTTTTTCGGCCGGCTCGATCGTCGGCGGACTCATGTTCGGACACCGCGATGTGACCCCTTGGTCGATGGTATTCCGATCACTGATCGTGTTGGCCGGCACACTCTTGTGCCTCATCAGCCTCAACCCGATCTGGCTTGGTGCAATGCTCTTCTTTGGTGGCATCGGAGTCGCACCAATGTTTGCCGCACTCTTCACCATCGTGAGTTCGACAGTAAAATTCTCGGAGACCGCGGAAGCGTACGGATGGGTAGGAACCGGCCAGCTCGTGGGCGTTGCGCTCGGTTCTGCGGTCGCCGGTATCGCGATTGACCTATACGGGGGCTCTGGCGGGATCCTCGTATCGGCACTATTTCTCGTCGCCACGGTGCTTGCCGCAATCATCAGCACCCGTTGGATGCCGGATCTTCGTGGCAAAGATGCAAGCCCGATTCCTGACACTGCACCAATCACGCTGCCGCACAAGGGCTAGCCTGCACAAATTCAATTCAGACCGCCTTCGAATTCGCAACGAATTCCGCAGCAATATTGGATATACGCGGATGAATTCAGCACTTCCTGCATGAGTGGTGCGACTTTTCCGAAAAAATGGAGCGATTGCGCCCCGGTGTGCCAGACTTGCTGATACACCGACAACGAAGTTCACTAAGGAGTGATCTGCTCATGGGCAAGTACGCCGTCATTAACCCTGCAACTGGTGAAACTGTCAAGGATTACCCGGATGCAACCGCGGCCGATATCGAGTCGGCTCTCGCTGCCGCTCAGCAGGCTTACACCGAGTGGTCGCGCAAGACCACGGTTGCCGAGCGCGCGGCCCTCGCCCAGCGCGCGGCAGAGCTGTTCGATGAGCGCAAGGATGAGCTCGGCGCGATCATCAATCGCGAAATGGGCAAGCCCCTCGACCAGGCAATCGGCGAAGCAGAATTCTCCGGAGCGATCACCGCGGCATTCGCGAGTAACGCCGAAAAGTGGCTCGCAGACGAGCAGCTTGACGTAGAAGACGGCCTCAAGACCTTCTTCCGTTTCCAGGGCATCGGCGTTGTTCTCGGCATCATGCCTTGGAACTACCCCTACTACCAGGTCGCTCGCTTCGCCGTACCAAACCTTATCCTCGGCAACACCGTCATCCTGAAGCATGCGGAACAGTGCCCCGAGTCGGCGCTCGCGCTGCAGCAGATCTTCATTGACGCTGGCTTCCCCGAGGGTGCCTACGTCAATGTGTTCGCAACACACGATCAGATCTCGACCATCATTGCTGACGACCGGGTGCAGGGCGTTTCGCTCACCGGCTCGGAGCGCGCGGGCGCGATCATCGGCGAGCAGGCCGGACGTCACCTGAAAAAGTGCGTGCTTGAGCTCGGTGGCAGCGATGTCTTCCTCGTGCTCGACACCGCAGATCTCGACCACGCGGTTGAGCACGCTGTTGGTGGACGCATGGAGAACACCGGCCAGGCATGCAACGGCTCAAAGCGCATCGTTGTTATGGACACGATCTACGACGCGTTCAAAGAGAAGTTTGAAGCCGCGATTGCAGCGCAGTCGCTTGAGGCGGGCAACTACGGCCCCCTTTCTTCTGCAAATGCGACCGCAACGCTGACCGCACAGGTGCAGGGTGCCATCGATCAGGGCGCAGAGGTGCTCGTGGGCAATAACTCCCCCCGAGGGCAACTTCTATACCCCGACCCGTCATCGGCGGCGTGACCCCGTCCATGGACGTCTACACTCAGGAACTCTTGCGCCCAGTTGCACAGCTCTACAAGGTGTCAAGCGACGAAGAAGCAATCGACCTCGCCAATAGCTCGCCATACGGCCTCGGCTCGGTCGTGATCTGCGACGACCTGGAGCGCGCAGAGCGCGTCGGCAACCAGCTCGATGTGGGCATGGTCTTCATTGGCGGCGCCGGCCTCGAGGGTGCAGATGTGCCCTTCGGTGGCGTCAAGAAGTAAGGGTGCGCCACGAGCTCGGTAAGGGCGGCATGCTCGAGTTTGCGAACAAGAAGCTGTTCCGCTTCGCAGGCTAGTTTCTTCGAGGATCAAAGGCTCGGTACCAGTTGAACTGGCACCGAGCCTTTCTCATGTCAGCTGCCACTTTGACAGTTACTGCACAGATCACACGGAACCACACACGAAATCCCAAAGTATCTGTGCCGTTTCGTACTATCTGCCAATTCGAAGCTGGTGGATTCAGCCGACAACTTCCGATTCCGATGAACCAGCTAGTCCTTCAGCAGGTCAGCTTCGGCACCGATCGTCGTCGTCGGCCCGTGCCCGGTGTGCACGATCGTCTCTGCAGGAAGCGTAAACAACCGCTCCCTAATCGATTTCACGATCGTCGGGTAGTCACTATATAACCTGCCCGTCGCACCAGGGCCACCGTTGAACAGCGTGTCACC
>JAUCCH010000078.1:0-40391 GCA_034676385.1 Leucobacter sp. | reverse complement strand
ATGGCTAGGCCGACAGCACGAATTGCCGTGCAGCAGCTGATTAATGAGGGCATGCTGGTGGGTGACCCCGGATATAGTGCTCGCGTTCGTACCTTTGACCCGAGTCAGGTGCGGGATATCTTCAGGGTTCGAAAGCTTATTGAGCTTGATGCGGTGCGTGAGGCCAAGGTGAGCAAGGCCCCACTGGGTTCTGTCAGAAGCGCGATGGAGCGATTTATTGACCTTGGGCAAGACCCCGCCTGGGCGAAGGTTGCAGAAGCGGACGCGGCATTTCACCAGGCCGTGGTCGAGGCCGGTGGGTCCGAACGCCTGCGATCCTACTTCGAGGCGATCACAAATGAGACCCGACTCCTGCTTGCGCTTCCCGAGACTCACTTTGGCCGCGGTGAATCACCCTACGAGGAACATGAAGAGCTCTTCCTGCTCCTGCAGGGTGACGCGAGCATGAAAGAACTCGAGCGTGCCTGGGAATATCACTTAGATGAATCCCGCGACTTCCTCATCGGTCACCTTTCCACTTAGCCCACGATTACCCTCCGGGACCGAAGGTGGCATACTGTTATACAGTAGTGTGCCGATGCGGTAATCGGCGCAAGGTCATTCGGCGTGAAGGTGGGCAAAATGGGCATGCAGCAGAACAATCAGGTCCCACTTGTTACGGGTGCAACTTCTGGAATGGGCATCGATATCGCCAAACAACTCACTCAGGACGGGTTTCGGGTTGTCATAAGTGGGCGATCTGTCGAACGTGGTGAGCGTGTGGCTGCGGAGCTCGGCGAGACAGCTCGATTCCTGCAAGCAGACCTACTGACGCCCGGCGCTCCAAGCGCTCTTGTCGAAGCGACGGTCGCCGAGATGGGTCGGCTCGATGTGCTGGTCAATAACGCGGCAATTGACCACACGAACGACCTGCTCGACGTAGGCGAAGGTGAGATCGCGAGACGTTCGAAGCAAACACCTTTGCGCCAATGAACCTGCTGATCGCAGCGGCGCGCGCTATGCGGGCTCAGGGCGACGGTGGTTCAATTATCAACGTCACCTCTCGTCTTGCCAGCATTGGCGTCCCAACCATGGGCATTTACAGTGCGAGCAAGGGTGCGATGCTTGCCTTCACGAAGGCTGCCGCCATTGATCTCGCGCAGTACAACATTCGCGTAAACGCGGTTGCGCCCGGAATGACTCGCACGCCCCTCCTACGAGGATTGGCTAGCCGGTCTTGCCGATCCCGCAGCCGAAGCTGATCGGGTTGCGAGCGCAATCCCGCTGGCCGAATCGCAGTGCCCGGTGACGTGGCCGCTACCGTTGCGTTCCTCGCGAGCCCCGGTGCCGCGTACTTGACTGGCGTCTCAATCCCGGTTGACGGCGGATACCTGGCGAAGTAGCTGTCACCGGGCTCCCCATTGCGTTGCTAGTGTCCCGCGCCGGTAGTTCGTTGTAATAGTCTTTTGAGGGATTCGAGGATCTGTTCGGCGGGCTTGGTCCAAACGAAGGGCTTCGGATCTCGTTCCATCCTTTAACCCAGGAGCGGATATCGTTCTCCAGCGCCCGGACGCTGCGGTGATCGGAGCGTTGGAGTAAGTCGGCAGTGATGTACGCGAAGAACCGCTCGACTTGGTTGATCCAGGACGAGTACGTCGGAGTGAAGTGCAGGTGGAACCGGGGATGCTTCTCCATCCAGGTGACGATGCTCGGGCTCTTGTGGGTGCTGTAGTTGTCGCAGACCAGATGCACGTCGAGGTGCTCGGGGACTGCGGCGTCGATCTTGGCCAGAAACTTCCTGAACTCGATCGCCCGGTGGCGGCGGTGGATGCTGGAGATCACGGTGCCATCGGCGGTGTTGAATGCCGCGAACAGACTGGTCGTGCCATGCCGGACGTAGTCATGGGTACGTTTTTCGGGCATGCCCGGCATCATCGGGAATGCCGGCTGTGATCTCGCCAGGGCCTGCACCTGCGATTTCTCGTCGACGCAGTAGACGACGGCCGCTTCGGGCGGGTCAAGGTACAGGCCGACGATGTCGTAGACCTTGTCCACGAATTGTGGGTCGTTGGAGAGTTTGAACCCGTCTTCTCGGTGCGGTTTCAGCTCGAACGCTTTCCAGATTCGACCGATCGTGGACTTCGACAATCCGGAGCGTTCGGCCATCTTCGCCCGCGACCAATGCGTGGCATTCCTCGGCGTCGACTCCAACGTGGCCACGACCACATCTTCGACCTGTTCGGCCGTGATCGTCGCCGGCCGCCCCGGCCGCGGCTCATCGACCAGGCCATCCAGACGAGCCTCCAAGAACCGAGCGCGCCATTTGCTGACCGGGTTCGTCGAGCAGCCCACCTGTGCAGCCACCGTCTTGTTGTCCAGGCCTCCGCCGCAGCCGAGCACGATCCGGGACCGCAACGCCAACGCTTGTGAGGACTTCGCCCGGCGGGACCAGCGCAGCAGCTGCTCGCGCTCCTCGTTACTCAGGATCAAGTCGGCTTTCGGGCGTCCTGTTCTCGGCATACCCCATTCTACAACTTAACCAGAGGATTTCAGGCGCGCAACACTAGGATTGCTGCGGTGTGTCGGGAAGTCTGGTCGACAAAGCAGTCGGACGACCCAAAGAGACGTGAAATGAACCAATCGAGCGAGCCCACCCCCACCCCGGGCCTCACCACCGCCAAGCACTCCGCACAACCCCGCACGAGCCGAATTATGCTCTATGTGAGTAAGCGCGAGACGCTGCGACTGAAGCGCCTACTGCGGGTTGAGATGGTCGGTGGCGTCCTTGTGATGATTGCTGCGATCATAGGGTTCGCACTTGCGAACAGTCCCGCAAGCGAATGGTACTTTGCTCTGAGAGACACGAGGATCGGCCCAGAGGCTCTAGGTCTCAACCTCACACTGGGGCAGTGGTCCTCCGACGGCCTGCTCGCGATCTTCTTCTTCCTTGTAGGGCTTGAACTCAAACGGGAGTTTGTAGAGGGAGCGCTGAGCCGCTTTTCGACCGCGATTGTTCCGGTTGTCGCAGCACTAGGCGGCGTCGCTGTGCCAGCACTCTTCTATCTTGCGGTAAACGCGGGGCAGGGCACCGAGCACGGTTGGGCTATTCCTACCGCCACCGACATTGCCTTTGCTGTTGCGGTGCTCGGTCTCATCGCACCAAGGGTTCCTCTCGCGCTACGCATCTTCCTATTGACCCTCGCCGTAGTTGACGACTTCATTGCAATCGGCATCATTGCCTTCTTCTACACCAACGGCATCCAGTTCCTGCCGCTGATTGCTGCCCTGGTGCTTGTGGGCCTGTATGCGTTGCTCACACGGAGATTTGCTGGCTGGTACTACAAACGACCCTTGGCGGCTTGGCTCACCTTGCTACCCGTGGGCGTTGTGGCCTGGGCTCTTGTGCACGCCTCAGGGGTGCACGCCACAATTGCCGGCGTACTTCTTGCGTTCACCGTACCTGTTGCGATGATGCCGAAGGGTGTCGCTGAGTACGACCCCAGTGACGTGTCTACCCGGCCGCACTATCTTGCAGAAAGCTTCGGCTACCGCTTCGGCCCCATTTCTACCGGCATCGCAGTACCTGTTTTCGCCTTCTTCGCCGCAGGCGTTGCCATTACAGGTTCGGCAGGCTTCTTCGCTGACCCCATTGCGATTGGCATCATGATCGGCCTCGTGCTGGGCAAGCCGATCGGCATCACACTGACTACTCTTGCCCTGACTAGATGGACCCGGGCCGAGCTAGATCCGTTGGTGAAGCTCCGTGAGCTCATTGGTGTGAGTGCCCTCGCCGGCGTCGGTTTCACAGTCGCGATGCTGGTTGCAGATCTCAGCTTCGCTGACGCTCAGTCAGCTGACACCGCCAGGCTAGCCGTCATGGCGGGTTCGGTGACTGCTGTGGCGGTGGCCGCCGCATTCTTGGTGCGCCCTCGGCCCAAGCTCAACGCGTGAAGATTGCGGTAGTGGGCCTTGGAGCTATTGGCTCTCAGGTGCTCTGGCAGCTGAGTCAGCACTCCGGGATTGAGGTGCACGGGTATGAGACCCACTACCCGGGGCACCCGACGGCCGGTGCGGGCGGGGATAGCCGACTGTTCTGGAACCTCGAGCTTGCCGAGCCGAAGTACGCACCAATCATTGTGCGTGCAGGCCAAGCGTGGGATCGGCTAGAGCAAAGTGCGGGCATGCCTCTGCGAGACAAGACAGGCGTGCTGCTATTTGGGCGGGCCGGATCAGCACAGATGAAGCAGGCAGTCAATTCTGCTGAGCTTACGAGCGCAGAGATCGTAGAGCTGTCGGGCGAAGATCTCGCGCGCAGGTTTCCTCAGTTTGCCTTTCACCCAGACGATATCGGGGTATGGGACGTCGCGGGCGCTTCAATTAGGCCGGAACTCACGGTTGCGACAACCGCGGGCCTTGCCGAGCAGAACGGTGCGATGATTCATCGCTTCGACCCGGTAACCGGCATTGAGATCGAGGATCGCGGTGCCGTTGTGGTTACGGAGGCCGGAAGCGAAAAGTACGATCGCGTCGTTGTGGCTGCCGGTGGCTGGACGCCGAAGTTGCTGCCACACCTTGCGCACGAGGTGGTTGCTAGGAGGCTTACCTCCGCCTGGTACTTCGCGCAGGCGCCCGGGCACCTGCGGGGGATGCCACCGTTTCTGCAGAGTGCCCCGAACTACTGTTACGGGATACCTTCGGGTGACGGTTTCTCCGTGAAACTTGGCCTTGGCTTTAACGATCACCATGTCACGGGTGATCCTGACACGTTGCCGCGCGAGCTTCGTGGTGACGCACTGGAGCAGCAGGTGGAGAGATTTGCGCGCGTGCGAGATGGGCTCTTCCCTGGCTTGGCCGAGCGGCCATACCGGGTTAACACGTACGTCGAGAGCTACACCCGCTCAATGCTCGAGCACATGCAACATCACCCAGCCTCAGACGACGTCGTCGTGCTGACTGGCTTTTCCGGGCACGGATTTCGCGCGGCGCCCGCTATTGGTGAGATTGGTGCAGAGCTTGTGCTGCACGGTGAGAGCCGGACGGATATTGATTTCTTGCGTACCGCTTCGCCCGCGTTTGAGATCGTCGACCCAGAAACGGGAGAGGCCACCCACAATCCTGTGATGTCGAGTTACGGGGCATAGGGAGAGTAGCCCAAACCTGTAGAGCGCAGACTGTCGACTCGGCGCCCGGACTTACGACTGCGCACTGCGGCTCGACCGTGTGCTGCCGATTAGTTGTCTAAACAGAAAGGGTCTCCCGCGCCAATGGCGCGGGAGACCCTTTTGATCCTCGACGAATTACTTCATCAGTTGCGGGAGGAACGTGCTGATCTGCGGTACGAACGTGATGACCACAAGCACTGCGACCAAGGCGATCACATACGGGAGCGCCGCAACGCTGACCTTCTCGATCGATAGCCCACTGATCGCGGAGGCGACGTTCAGGTTGTCACCCACCGGTGGTGTCGCGAAGCCGATCATCGACGCCATAATCATGACGATACCGAAGTGCACCGGATCCATGCCGAAGCCATTGACCACAGGAACCAGGATTGGAGCCATCAGGATAATCCCGGCCAGCGTCTCCATGAACATACCCATGAAGAGCAGGATCACGAGGATGACGAGCAGGATGATCCAGAACGGAACAGCAAGGGTGCCGAGCCAGGTCGAGACCAGCTGGGGTACGCGCTCCACGGTAAGAATTCGTGCGTAGGTCGAAGCGGTCGCGATGATCACGAGGATCATGCCTGAGATGAGCAGCGTGGACTTGAACATCTGTGGGATATTCGAGCGCTTGGTTTCACGGTAGGCAAGTGTGAGGATCACGCTGTACGCGACGGCAATGCCTGCGGCTTCAGTCGGGGGAAAGATACCGCCGTAGATTCCACCGAGCACGACGACTGGCATGAGCAGAGTCCACTTTGCTCTCCAAATGGTGAGGCCGCGTTCCTTCCAGGAAGCCTTAGGCACGCCGGTGCCGAAGCCACCCTTCTTCGCATAGTATCGGCTCACGAGGTACAACACGACCACGATGATGAAGCCCGGAATGAACCCGGCCATGAAGAGGTCACCGATCGAAGTGTTGGTGGTGATGCCGTAAATCACGAGCGGAATGCTCGGGGGAATCACAATGCCAACGCCGCCAGCCGTTGCGAGCACACCCGCGCTGTATCCCTTGCTATAGCCCTCGCGGATCATCGACGGAATCATGATGCCGCCGATCGCAGCAACTGTTGCCGGGCCCGAGCCACTCAGCATCGCGAACACAGTAGTCGCAAGCAGCGCGACCGCGGCGAGGCCACCAGTGATATGTCCCACGAATGCCTTCGCCACGTCGATCAGACGCTTCGATAGGCCACCGTACTCCATAATTACGCCCGCAAGCACGAAGAGTGGAACGGCGAGGAGAGGGTACGAGTCGACTGCGCCGAACATCGTTTGCGTGAGGTAGCTCACCGGGATGACGTTGGTGAAGAGCACTGCGAGCACCGAAGCGATGCCGAGCGCAAATGCGATCGGCATACCGATCAGGAGCAGTATCGCAAACGCGATAAAAAGTATTGCGAGACCCATAATCAGTCAACCTCCAGTGAGGGCTTGGGGATGGGCTCATTCGGGTGCTTCATGATGTCAACGAACGCGAGCACAAGGTGCTGTGTGACGCGAATAGACATCAGCGCCATGCCGAGGGTGAGTCCGAAATAGACGAAAGACATTGGGATCCGCGCACCGGCCGAAACCTGGCCGCTAGCAACTTGCTGCATGACCTGCTGCCAGGAGAGCACGAGCATGAGCACGAGGAAGGCGAGCCAGAGCCCAAACACGAACACGCGAATGACGCGCTGTGCAATGGGTAGCTTGCTTCCGATGAGGTCGACGATGACGTTGAACTTGACGTGACGCAGGTACTTGACCGCGTAACTGCCGGCGATCCAGACGAACCAGACGAGCGCGAAACGGGCGAGTTCCTCGGACCAGACGAGGGGGGCGCCCAAGACGTAGCGCATAAACACCTGCAGAACTACGAGCACCGAGAAAATCACAAGGGCCGCTGAGGCCAAATACACCTCGACGTACTCGTCGAGGTGATGAATAATGCGTTTCAGCATGTGTGGGGCTTTCTAGGACAAAAACAAATGAAGCGGGTTCCGCACCATTCTCTGGTACGGAACCCGCAATAGGAAGACCTACTTGATGGCTTCCAGGAAGGTGGTGTTACCGGCAGCTTCGAGGATCGCCTTCAGCTTCTCGGTGTCAACCTTTGAAGCGTTTGCCTCGTAGAACGGGATCGTTGCGTCGATCCATGCCTGACGGTCAGCCGGGCTGAGATCTGCGACGGTGCCGCCAGCGGCCTCGATCTCGCCACGAATCTCGTCGTTGATGCCGACCTTCAGCTCGCGGAGCTTGACGATCATGTCGTCAGCTGCCGTGGTGATGAGCTCCTGGTCTGCTGCGGGCAGGCCTGCAAGGAAGTCCTGGCCGATGAGGATTACCTCGGGGTCGTAGATCCAACGCAGGTCAGTGAGCTTGGTTGCCGGCTCAGTGAACTTAGCCGAAAACATCAGCTCAAAGGGGTTTTCGACGCCGTCAACAACACCCTGCTGCAGAGCAGTGAAGACCTCAGGGAATGCCATCGGGGTCGGAGCTGCTCCGATGCTCTCCCAGTAAGCAATGTGCATCGGCACCTGCATGGTGCGGAGCTTCTTGCCCTTCATGTCCTCGGGAAGGATGACAGTCTCCTTCACCATTGCGAGGTTGCGGAAGCCGTTCTCGCCCCAGCCGAGCGGGGTGAGGCCGCTCTCTTCGATGCCGCTGAGCAGCTCGGTGCCGATCTCGCTGTCGAGAACCTCGTAAGCGGTGGTGGCATCTTCGAAGATGAAGGGGAAGTCGAAGACCTGCAGTGAGTCATCGAAGTTTGCGAGTACGCCAACCGAGGGAGCGGTCATCTCAAGGTTGCCCGCCTGGACTGCCTCGATCATCTCGCGCTCGCCACCGAGCTGGCTGTCCGGGTACACCTCAACAGTGATGCGTCCGTCTGAACGCTCGTTGACGAGCTCCGCAAAGTACTCGTAAGCCTGGTTCTGGGTGTCACCTGCAGAGATGACGTGTCCGAACTTGATGGTGTAGCTGTCGCCTTCGGCCTTGCCGGCGCCACTGTCGCCACCCGATGCGCATGCAGTGAGGCTGAGCGCAGCGATGACTCCGAGCGCGAGTGCACTCTTGCGTTTGAACATGGTGGAAAACCTCCATTGGTCTGGTCGGCCGACGGTCGGCCGCGAGCAAGCCGAGGGTTGCGATGTTCTCACCACTCTCGGCTATAAAGCTATACTGTAATACAGTTTCACGAACCTTGTGACATACGGGCGTCTGAGATTCTGAATCGTTATCTTGTAGCGAAGCAAATACCCGTGAGGATTGATCTCGACCGGAGCCATCATTGGCCACCTCGGAGCGATCCGCCGTTCTGGGGGTGCTCTTTATTGTCGACTATGCCATCGTAGCGTGCATTCCACGGAAGGTCGCCCGTGCGCAATTGCTGTGTTACTGTAATACAGTAATAGTGGCCGAAGGTGCTTCGACATGCCGGAACGCCTGGCGATCCTCGAGCCAGTTCAATCGACCGTTGCCTGGCAATGTTGCGTTACGCAGTTTCAGAACCACAGATAAAGGAGTCACATCATGACCTTGCTCAGCCCCTCCGCAGAGCGCCTCGCCGCCTCAGACGCCGCGATTGCTAGCCTGCCGGGTTTTGCAAACCACGAGCCCGGTGCGAACGAGTTCGCCGTGCTCGACCCTTCGACTGAGCAGCGCATCGCGACTCTCCCCAGCTACTCCACTGACTACGCAATCGAGCAGGTTGCTATTGCTGATGAGGCAGGCCGTGCTTGGGCAGCGACGACTCCCCGCCACCGTTCTGATGTGCTGCACAATGTATACGCACACCTCATGGCGAACCGTGACCGCCTAGCGTTTGTCATCAGCCGCGAGATGGGCAAGACCCTAGCTGAAGCTCAGGGCGAGGTTCAGTACGCAGCTGATTACGTTCGCTGGAACGCCGACGCACTCCTGAGCCCAGCCGGCAGCTACCGCGAGAACCCCAACGGCGGCTCGACGATCCTCACCAAACGCGCTCCAGTCGGCCTCGCGCTGCTGATCGCTCCCTGGAACTTCCCGATGGCGATGATCACCCGCAAGATCGCTCCGGCACTTGCTGCGGGTTGCGGCTCGGTCATCAAGCCGGCCGGCCTTACCCCCCTAACTACGCTGCTAACCGTTGAATTGATGGCAGAGGCGGGCGTTCCCCGGGAGCTCATGCGTGTCGTCACCACGACCGGTTCGGGCGCGTTCAGCGAGGCAGTGCTGGCTGACCCCCGCGTGCGCAAGATTTCGTTCACCGGTTCGACCGAGGTCGGCTCGACTCTCATGGGCCTCGCCGCGAAGAACATTGTGAAGAGCTCGATGGAGCTCGGTGGCAATGCCCCCGTCATCATCTTCGACGATGCTGATCTCGAGCGCACCGTTGAAGGCGTCTTCCTCGCCAAGATGCGTAACGGTGGCCAGTCGTGTGTCGCGGCAAACCGTATCTTCGTGCAGGACGGCATTGCCGACGCATTCGTTGAGGCATTTGCAGAGAAGATGGCTTCGGTGAAGCTCGGTGCTGCAATCGCAGAGGGCGCAGATATGGGGCCGATCATTGATCGTCGTGCCGTTGAGCGGCTGTCCGCACTTGTGCAGGACGCGACCGACAAGGGTGCAGAACTTCGCGCGGGTGGCAGCGCCCCTGACGCACCCGGCTACTTCTTTGAAGCGACCGTGCTCGACAAGGTTTCGGCCAACACCGACATCGCAGGCACCGAAATCTTCGGACCGGTTGCTGCGATCAGCCGCTTCTCGACCCAGGAAGAGGCAGTGACCGTCGCAAACGATACGCCTTTCGGCCTCGCCGGCTACGTATTCACCGAGAATCTTGACCGCGCGCTCAACGTTGCAGATCAGCTTGAGACTGGCCTCGTCGGCATCAACAACGGTGTGCCCTCAAACGTGGCAGCACCGTTCGGTGGCATGAAGCAGTCGGGCCTCGGTCGTGAGGGCAGCCACGAGGGCCTCGAGGAATACCAGGAGATCCGCTTCTACAACATCGCGCGCCGCGACACCGTCTAGTACAGACTCCATGGCGTCAAGGCGCCAGCGGGTAAGGTGGGTCGCCTCAGCGAGGCGGCCCACTGATCCTCGAAACTTCATAACTTCACACACGAAAACTTCACTCAAGAGTTACAGGAGATTCCAATGGAAACTGTTACCTTCCCGCAGCGCGTGCGCACCGCGGTTCCCGGCCCACTCTCGGCTGAGGCACACGCGCGTCGCAACGAGTCCGTCTCGGCCTCGGTCGCTTCGTACATGCCCGTATACATCGACCGCGCAGAAGGCTCGGTGCTCACCGACCTCGACGGCAACGAGTACATCGACTTCGGTTGCGGCATCGGCGTAACCTCACTCGGTCACGGCAACACCGCCGCAGTCGACGCGATGCGTGCACAGCTCGATCGTTTCAGCCACACCCTCTTCACCGTCACGCCTTATGAGCTCTACACCGAGGTCGCACGTCTGCTCAACGAGATGACCCCCGGCGACTTCGCCAAGAAGTCGGCAATGAGCACCACCGGTGCTGAGGCAATCGAGAACGCAGTCAAGGTTGCGCGCTCGTTCACCCGCCGCAACGGCATTGCTGTAGTCGATCACGGCTACCACGGCCGCACCAACCTGACCCTCGGCATGAACTACAAGGCTCAGCCGTACTCGACCGGTGCAGGCCCCCGCCAGGGTGAGATCTACCGCGTACCGACCTCGTACCCCTTCCGCGATGGCGGCAAGGACGGCGCGGCAGTTGCACGCGACGCGATCGCTTACCTCGAGAAGGTTTCGGGCGCTGACAACCTGGCTTGCTTCGTGATCGAGCCCATCCAGGGCGAGGGCGGCGTAGTTGTTCCGGCAGCTGGCTACCTCGAGACCATCCAGGCATGGTGCAACGAGAACGGTATCGTCGTGATTGCTGACGAGATCCAGACCGGCCTCGGCCGCACGGGCAAGCTCTTCGCGAGCGAGCACTTCGGCTTCGTTCCCGATATCGTCGTCACCGCTAAGGCAATTGGTGCGGGCATCCCGCTCTGGCCATCACCGGCCGCGCTGACATCATGGACGCAATGCCCGCAGGCGCACTCAGCGGCACCTACAGTGGCAACCCGGTTGCTGCAGCTGCTTCGGTTGAGGTGCTGCGCCAGCTCGCTGAGCCCGGCGCAATGGATCGCACCCTCGAAATCGGCAAGTACCTGACCGCTGGTCTCGAGCAGCTTCAGGCGAAGCACTCGGTCATCGGCGAGGTACGCGGCCACGGTGCACTCATCGGTGTCGAGCTTGTCGACGCAAACGGTGCGCCAAATGCAGACGCATTCAAGGCAGTCAGCAAGGCAGCTATGGAGCGCGGCCTGCTCATCATGGCCGGCGGAAGCGACGGCCACGTGCTGCGCCTGCTGCCCCAGCTGAACATCTCGAACGAGCTGCTCGATGAGGCTCTGTACATCCTCGACGAGGCATTCTCGACGCTCTAAGTAGCGGCTTGAACAGGCGGGTGCGGTCCATTTTTGGCCGCACCCGCTCTTTGTTTTTGGGGCCAATTTCTGGTCGCGAATGACGTGAAGAACCCCTGCAAAGCCCAAAAATATGTGCCGAGAGCTGAATTTTGCATCTTCAACCCTCAAATTCTCGTCTAAATCGGCTTGATTACGCGGAATCTGGGCATTTGTGGGGTAGATTCGTACGCGATCAACCGATCTCCCCGTATTGCGGGGGAAACCAAGCAAGGGCACGAGCGCATAGCGCAGGCCCGGGAGGAAGACGGAAACTATGTCGCTGAACAAGACTGAGCTCGTTGCCAAGATCGCTGCAGAGACTGGCCAGAGCCAGGCCGCTGTGTCCAACGTTCTCCATGGCCTCTTCGCTGCCATCTCGGAGACCGTTGCTGCTGGTGGCAAGGTTGCAATCCCCGGCTGGCTCTCGTTTGAGACCGCTACCACCTCGGCTCGCACCGGCCGCAACCCCCGCACCGGTGAGACCATCGAAATCCCCGCGGGCAAGCGCGTCAAGGTTTCGGTTGGTTCGAAGCTCAAGGCTTCTGTGAAGTAATTTCTTCACGCTAGTTCTTCTCGGAACCCTCGGCTTCGGCCGGGGGTTCCGTTTTGTTTGATCGAGGATCCCTGCCCAGAGTCTCAATGAATGCACTCAGCCGCAGGGCGTAGGCTTGACGGGTGCCTCGATCCCTCCGCATTCTCGCGCCCGCGGTACTGCTGGCGGCCACCCTTGCCATCCTGTTCGTTGGGCTCTCGCTAGGCGGAGCTGCCCAGGAGCGAAGCCTGCTCGACCCGGGTGACATCGTGCGCTACGGCGTACCGATCTCACGCGCGCTGATGAACGTCGGCATGGCCGGCATGATTGGTGCCCTCGTGATGGTGGTGTGGGCGCTCTCGGGCGACAAGCCAGAGTCGCGGATTGCGATGGATCTTGCCTCTGGCAGTGCCGCGGTCGTCACAGTTGCTGCCACTGCAGCCTTGGTCTTTACCTACGCCGATGTGTTGGGCAAGCCGCTCTCAGGTGACGCCATGTTCGGAGCCGGGCTCGCGCAATTTGTCACCACTATTCAGCTGGGGCAGTACTGGCTCGCATTGATTCTGGTTGCGGCAGTAACTACGGTGTTGTGTTTTGCAGTGCGGGATCGCCGACTCGTGTTGGTCACCCTCATTGTGGCGCTCTGCACGACTTTTCCGATCGCTTCCCAGGGCCACGCTGCTGGCGCTGCGAACCACTCCCAAGCGGTGAACTCGCTGCTGGTGCACCTCATTGGTGCGGCCGTTTGGCTAGGTGGGCTGATCACGCTGGTGTTCGTCGCGAAGTCAGTGGATAAGACCAGGCTTGCGACCCTCGTGGAGCGATACAGCGCGCTAGCGTTCTTCGCGTTCATCGGTGTGGCCGCGTCCGGTGCGGTAAGTGCCTGGATGCGCGTGGGTGACCTGGATCAGTTACTCAATACGGGCTACGGCCAGATCGTATTGCTCAAGATCTTTGCTCTCGTGGGCCTCGGCATCTTTGGCGTAATCTGGCGACAGCGCGCCATCAAGGCGATCCCGGGCGAGGGCGGCGGTCGCGTGTTTGCGTGGCTGATTGTGGCAGAGCTTGCCGTGATGGGTGCTGCCAGCGGCCTCGCGGCCGCACTTGGACGCACCGCAACCCCGCTCGCGCTCGAGTCGGCACGCGAGACAGGCAGCCTCACGGTGCCACCGGCCGAGTGGCTGACTGGTGATCCTCTGCCCCCAGAACTTACTTGGATGAGCTACATCACAGAGTGGAAGTTCGATCTCGCGTGGACACTGATCTCACTGTTCGGTGTGCTGATGTACCTCGGTGGGGTCTGGCGCCTGCATCGCCGCGGTGACAAGTGGCCGATTGGCCGAACAGTTGCGTGGGTCAGTGGCCTAGCCCTGCTCTTCTACACCACCAACGGCGCGCTGAACGCGTATGAGCAATACCTCTTCAGCGTGCACATGCTCGGTCACATGTTCTTGGCGATGCTGATCCCACTCCTATTGGTGCTCGGTGCGCCGGTCACGCTTACACTGCGTGCGGTTCCCAAGCGGCACGATGGGTCGTGGGGCGCTCGCGAGTGGATCCTCTGGATGGTGCATACCCCGTACGCGAAGGTCATCACCCACCCGGCATTCGCCGCTGTGATGTTCGTGGGCTCACTCTGGGTCTTTTACTTCACGCCGATTGCGCGATGGGCAGCCGAAGAGCACGTCGGTCACCAGGCCATGATCATCCACTTCCTCATCTCGGGTTATCTATTTAGCCTGTCGATGATCGGCATCGACCCGGTGCCGTACCGTTTCCCATACCCGTTGCGCATCGTCACGCTATTCGCAACGATGGCATCGCACGCGTTCTTCGGTGTCACGGTCATGACTGGCGACGGACTGATGATGGCCGATTGGTACGGAGCAATGGGCCGAACCTGGGGTGCGACCCCGCTTGAGGACCAGAGCACGGGCGGTGGTATAGCCTGGGGAATTGGCGAGCTACCTACGCTTGCCCTCGCGCTGATCGTTGCGATCCAATGGTCGCGGAGCGATGAGCGGGAGCAGAAGCGGCAGGATCGTGCTGCGGATCGTTCCGGTGACGCCGACCTGCAGGCATACAACGACATGCTTGAGAAGCAGGCCGAGCGTGATCGCAAGCAGGCAGCGCGGGCGCAACGATAATCGTCACCCGGCTAAGCAGGATCCATCTAAGGAGAAGTACTTGTTGCGGAGCGAAGCAGCGAAAGCTCATGATGCCAGCCAGGCTATTTTGAATTGGCTCGAGACCGAGCCCGATGAGCAGAGTCCACGTTACGCTGAGGTGATCGGTGAGCTGCAGGGGTTTTTGAACGCATTCGCAACTGCCGATCTCAGCGAGAGCCAGATGGATAAGTTTCGTGACGGTTTAGCCGGGCTGCGTAGCGAGGCCGAGGATCGCTGGGTGCCAGAGGCGGAGCGCAGGTATGGGCGCTCGCGGCGGCGGCACACGGGTGTGTATGCGACGTCCCCCAGAGCTCATTGTTGAGGTGCTCGACAATGAGCGCTTCGAGGGAACAACCCTCATCGGAGACTATTTCCTTGGTGTGAATGGTGCGGCTCACGGTGGAATTATTGCCTATATTTTTGACGATATTCTTGGTCGGCTTTCGGCAGGGCTCGACCGGGCACCGTCGCGGACTGCATACTTGAAGACAGACTTTCGGGCGATCACACCCGTGAACGAACGACTGCGGGTGCATGCCTGGGTCGAGCAGATTGAGGGCCGCAAACGCTTCTTGCGTGGCGAGATTCTGCACGGTGATGTGGTGTGTGCTGAGGCGGACGCGCTCTTTGTAGAGTTGCTGCCGGGGCAGCAGTAATCGGGGCAGTAGTTCAACTCCGTTGCGTCATCCTGGAACGATGGCGCGTGAAGCGGATACTGTGAGCCTGGCCTGTTCCGGCGAACGACACCTGTTAGCCGCGTAGATGGTTTCGACTAGACACTGACCGAGCGATCGATCGGTCAGTGATGCTAGCATGGTGATTGTCGGGTTACTTCAGTGCGATCCTGACTCAGTGGGTTTCTGAAGATAACGGAGTCTGTATGTCCATCACCACAGCAGAACTTGAGACACTCAGGCAGCGCACGCGCGCCTTTATTCGCGAGGTGGTGATCCCTGCTGAACCGAAACCTGGCACCTCGCTCAGCGATGAGAGACGCAGAGAGCTGATGCAGCTTGCCAAAGAGGCCGGTGTGTTCGCCCCACACCTGCCCACTGAATACGGTGGCCAAGGCCTCTCGATCGAGCAGTGGCCCATCATCTTCACCGAGGCCGGCTACTCGCCGATCGGCCCCGCGGTGATGAACTGCATGGCACCAGACGAGGGCAACATGCACATGCTTGAGCTCATCGCGAGCGATGCGCAGAAAGAGAAATACCTGCGGCCGCTCGCGTCGGGTGAGGTACGGTCCTGCTTCGGCATGAGCGAGCCGCATCCGGGCGCGGGATCAGACCCCTCCGCACTGCAGACTCTTGCCGAAAGAGTTGACGGCGGTTGGGTGGTCAATGGCCATAAGCGCTTCTCAAGCGGCGCCGACGGTGCAGCGTTCTGTATTCTCATGGCGCGCAATGAGGCGGTCGAGAGCGAAGGGATCCCGGCCGGGTCCACGATGTTCCTCATCGATATGGATCACCCGGGAGTGCGCATCGGCAACCCGATTCACGCCATCGATACCACTATTGCCGGGGGCCACCCGCACCTGCACTTCGAGAACGTACGCCTCAGCGACGATGCGGTGATCGGCGGTGCAGGTGAAGGCTTCCGTTACGCACAGGTGCGGTTGGGTCCAGCCCGCCTCACCCACTGCATGCGTTGGTTGGGGCTCGCAAAGCGAGCGCAAGACCTGGTCCTCGACCGCACAGCAAACCGAGAGATCTTCGGCAGTTCCATGCAGAACCTTGGTATTGCGCAGGACATGCTGGCCCAGAGTGAGATCGACATCGAAACTTCCGTGGCGATCATCGATCGCACGGCTGCGCTGTTAGAAACCGACCCTAAGGCGGGTTCAGCGATGTCCAGCATCGCGAAGGTGCACTGCTCTGAGGCGATCTTCCGGGTTATTGACCGCGCGATCCAGCTGTGCGGTGGCGACGGAGTGACCGATGCACTCCCGCTCGCTTCATACGCAAACAAGGTGCGCCCGTTCCGCATTTACGACGGATCAACGAAACACACAAGTGGGCGATCTCGAGGCGTGCCTCTTCGCGGAGGCGTAAGCAGCGCGAGGCGGGGGAGTCGCGGCTGGATTTCGTTGACCCTGATGGTCGCGACGCTTGGGACGAACGGTGATCCTCGAACCCGACGGTGTTGAAGTCGTTGCGACGGCCACTGATGCCGCAGGCCTTGACCAGCCCCCACTGTTGGTGCTTGATCGGGTGGAAGCGTTCTTTGATGATCGTGAGATCGGCGCCGGGTCGATTGCGTGGCAGCGCATTGGTGACGGTCAATCCAACATTACCTATTTGATCAAACGCGAGGATCGCACAGTCGTACTGCGGCGAGGCCCCCGGCCGCCACTGCCGCGTTCGACGCATGACATGTTGCGCGAGGCTCGGGTGCAGGCCGGACTCGCAAAGGCAGGCTTTGCGGTACCGAACATCCTTGCTGTGTGCGAAGACGACAAGGTACTTGGGGTGCCGTTCTACGTGATGGACTATCTCGACGGTGAGATCATTATCGAACACGCCCCGGCTGCGCTCGATACCGAAGAGCAGCGACGCGTCACTTCGGAGGCGCTTGTCGATACCTTGGCTGACTTGCACACGGTCGACCTGGATCGTGCGGGTCTCGCTGACTTCGGCAGGCCAGACGGTTACCTTGAGCGCCAGATCAAAACTTTTTCGGGACTTGCCGGCCAGGTGTCTGAGCGTGAGCTTCCGTTGATCAGCGAGCTCGGTGTGTGGCTCGAAGCAAACAGGCCGACAACGCAGCGTAATGCGCTCGTGCACGGCGACTACCGTCTCGGAAACGTCATGTACCAGCGAGAAGCGCCTTCGCGCGTGCTAGCGGTACTCGATTGGGAGATGGCGGCGCTCGGCGATCCTCTCGCTGATCTTGGGTACCTGACGGCCACCTATAGTGACCTCACGGCACCCGGATCTGTGATGGAAATTAGCACGGCAACCACGCAGAGCGGTTATCTTGATCGCGCGCAGATCGCGGAACGCTATGCAGCGCGCACCGGCCTCGATGTGAGCGATCTGCCCTGGTACCAGATGCTGGCGCTTTGGAAGTCGTCTGTGTTTCTTGAGGCCATCTACACTCGCTGGGTGCGAGGCGAGCGCCCGGGCGATGAGTTTGCGCCGACGCTTGAAATTGAGGTACCGCGGCTGCTTGAGATTGCGAGTGCGCAGCGCGTGGGCTAGGGAGAACAGGAGCACGCGGTAGCTATTCGTGCGCTCTGCCTCCCATCGGCGTGTTCGTGCGATGTGCCCTACGAAACTAACGCACCAGCCGCACGGTGTCCTTGCAGATCTCTAGGTAGACATCGACAGTTCGGTGACCGACATCGGCCCGCCCGGGCGATACCACTGTGACAGGCCAAGGCAAAGCGTGCTGATAGCGCGAGCCGCCTCGGTCGGGTTCTGTGTTGCGAAGATGCTTTCGGCAACACCCCGTTCAACAACCTCGGTCACGAGCGCCTGCTCGTCCCTGCGTGCCTGCAGGTGTTCCTCTCGGGCCTCTGGAGGTAGGCTACGAATCTCGCTGTATGTGACGAAGGCTATCTCGCCGTATTCAGCGTGGAATTGAATGAGGCAGCTGGTGAGGTGCTCAAATCGTTCGAGTGTGGTTGTGCCGCTGGCGACTGCCAGCCTCGATGCCTGAAGCAGTTGATCCATCGCAAGTTCGCACAGTGCGACGAGGATCGCGCTTTTTGATTCGTAGTGATGGTCAATTCCCGGCACCGAGAGCCCGGCTTCTGCGGCAATCTGCCGAATTGTGGTGCCGTGGAACCCACTCACCACAAAGCAGCGGAGTGCTGCCGCGCAGATCGGGTCGACCTTAAGCTCTGCCGGTAGGTAGTTTGGTGTCATCTGCTTACCTCGTGGCATCTCGGCGTTTGAATACGGTCTGCGGGGGTTGGCCTTGGGGTCGCCCGGTGGGGGCCTTGCGCAGAGTGCGGGCTTACGCGCCGGGCTGGCCCGCGTCCGTCGCGGTAACGTCAGCGCGATGAAAGTTCAGGTGCGAGCGCGAGGCGGTGGGACCGCGCTGCCCGAGGTAGCGCGAGAACGTAGCGCCTGCACCGTACGGTTTCTCGGCGGGTGAGGTGAGGCGGAAGAAACAGAGCTGACCAATCTTCATGCCTGGCCACAGGCGAATCGGCAGAGTCGCGACGTTCGACAGCTCAAGTGTCACGTGCCCTTCGAAGCCGGGATCAATGAACCCCGCGGTCGAGTGGGTGAGCAGCCCCAGGCGACCGAGCGAACTCTTACCCTCGAGGCGGGCTGCGACATCGTCGGGCAGTCGCACCTGTTCGTAGGTTGAGCCGAGCACAAACTCGCCGGGGTGCAAGATGAAGCCCTCTTCGGGGTCGACCTCGATCAGGCGGGTGAGCTCCGGCTGATCCTGCGAGGGATCAATTACCGGGTATTTGTGGTTGTCGAAAAGTCGAAAGTAGCGGTCGAGGCGCACGTCGATGCTCGAAGGTTGCACCATCTCGGCTTCGCTTGGGGAGAGCCCAATGCGTCCCGACTCGAGTTCGGCATTGATGTCACGGTCTGAAAGCAGCACATCACTAGTCTATTGATTATGACCACTTCCGTTTTGCCTGCTACGCAGCTTCAACTCCGCACACTCATCTCGCAGGAGGGTGAGCTGAATGCTCATCTCATTGAAGGTGAGGTGCCAGTGCCTTCGGGCAACGAGGTATTGATTCGTATCGAGGCGGTGCCGATCAACCCTTCAGACGTAGGACGTTTGCTGTCTGCCGTGAAGATCGATTCGCTGCGGTCTGTGGAAGGGTCGTCGCTACCTGCTGCGCAGGGCGAGTTGCCGCAGTCGGTGTTGCCCAGCTTGGCAGCCCGCTTGGGCAAGGCGCTGCCGGCTGGCAACGAGGGTGCCGGTGTTGTGGTGGCTGCCGGAGACTCGCCCGAAGCGCAAGCGTTACTTGGTCGTACAGTTGCAATCTTCTCGGGCAAAATGTACCAGCAGTACTGCACAGCGCGAGCAACCGACTGCCTGGTGTTTGCTGAGGGCACGAACCCGGCTGATGTGGCATCGAGCACGGTGAACCCGCTGACCGCGTTGGGCATGGTCGAGACGATGCGTACTGAGAACCACACCGCGCTCGTGCACACAGTGGGCGCGTCGAATCTTGGGCAGATGCTGAACCGCATCTGTATTGCCGATGGGGTCGGTCTCGTGAACATCGTGCGATCCCCGGCCCAAGCAGACCTGCTGCGCGAACAAGGTGCCACTTGGGTAGTTGATTCGAGCCAGCCGGACTTCGAAGAAGCGCTCTACGAAGCGATCAAAGCGACCGGTGCGACCATCGCGTTTGATGCGATTGGTGGCGGCAAACTTGCGAGCCAAATTCTTGAAGCAATGGAGTTGGCGCTGCTGCAGGACGTCACTAAGTATGGCGACTATGGCTCTCCGGTTCACAAACAGGTGTACGTATACGGTCGACTCGATCGTTCGCCGATGCCGCTGAGGCAGTCGTATGGCATGGCGTGGGGCGTCGGCGGCTGGCTACTGACCTATTTCTTGCAGAAGATCAGCGCTGAAGATGCGCACCGTCTGCGTGCGCGCGTGGTGGCTGAAATCCACACCACGTTTCGCAGCGGCTACGGCGAGGAGATCTCACTTTCTGACATGCTGCACCCCGACACTATTCGCCAGTATGCACGTGCTACTACCGGACAGAAATTCATTGTGAATCCGACGCTCAAGGCCGACCGGTAAAGAAGGACGCGGACGCCTCGGGAAGTCGGTGTCCTGTGCTCAGGAGTACTGGACAGGTGGTGTCGTGGTTGGGCCGTGACGGCGCCCGTGGGGTAAAAGCGACAGGGACGCGGCGAGGATCAGCTAGCCTCCGACACCGGCTCGGTCAGGGCAAAGAGCAGCTCTGAGAGGCGCTTGCCGAGTTCTCTGCGAGTCTGTTCGGGGCCGGTGCCTGAGATTACCGCGTCACGCAGGGCACCCTCGTAGACACCTGTCATCACGGGCAACGCGTGGGTGACCGGGATGGAGAATACGCGCCCGGTGGCTCCGATGATCTCTTCGACGGCGCCAGCAATCCCTGAGTAAAAGCGATCAACAAACCTTTGGTATTCCGCGCCATTCGCCGGTTCGCGCATCGCGAGCAATAGGAACTCGGTCTCGAGCACGAACCAGGTGGTCGAGTCCTGCGTGGGGGCGAAGAAATCAGTAATGTAGCGTGCTGCTTCGGTGGCGGTGAGTTGCGAGCCGCGCTCGCGCAGCGCTGGCTTGAGTGGTACCGCCTGCGTCTCGATCATGTATGCACGGCGCTCAAGCTCACGCTCGAATAGGGCAAGAAACAGTTGCTCTTTGCTCTCAAAATTTGAGTAGAAAGCACCTCTGCTGAAGTTAGCGCGGTTGCAGATCGCCTCTACCGATGCGCCCCGCAGCCCTTCCTCAGCGAAGACCTCGATAGCTGCTTCGAGTAGGCGGGTTCGGGTTTCGCGGCGCCGCGCCGTCGGCGCAGCAGGGAGCGCTTCGGGCGGCAGTGCAGACCGCTTCGCAGGCTCCGGGGAAACACTCATGAATTAAGGATACACTTTTGTATCGAAACGGATACAGCAATGTATCGATTGACGCGAAAGGCCCAGATGTCCTCGATGCTGTATGCCCTTGGGCGTTGGGCGACCCGCGCCAAAGTACTCGTACTCATCATCTGGTTGGCGATCCTCGCGCTACTTGGTGCTGGTGCAGTGTTCTTGGGTCAGGGTGCAGACGCACCGATCACGATCCCCGGAACCGAGTCGCAGGCGGCGATCGATACGCTCGGCCGTACCTTTCCCGAGGTGAGTGGCACGAGCGCGACGATCATCATCGTGGCCCCCGAGGGAGACCGCGTTGACGAACAGCCGTTCAAGAGTGCCATCATCGACGCGGCGGAGGACCTCGAGAAGCTAGAGACCGTGACCGGGGTTTCAACCCCGTTCGCGGAGATCGCCGCGAGCGGGCTCAGCGACAACGGCCAGGCAGCGCTCATCACCATTCAGATGCAGGCAGCGACGGGTGATGTGCCCGAGGCTACCGTGTCTGGCATTCAGGAGATGTCGGCACATCTGCAAGACACACTGCCCGAGGGATCACAGGTATCTTACGGTGGTGACGCGCTCTCGATCGCAATTCCCGGCTTCTCGATAGCCGAAGCGCTCGGCGTCGTGGTCGCGTTTATTGTGCTGATCTTCACGCTCGGGTCGCTGATTGCCGCGGGCATGCCGCTACTGATCGCGATGCTCGGGGTGGGCGTCGCGGTGGCGGGTATCTTCTT
Organism: Leucobacter sp.; assembly: GCA_034676385.1. GTDB lineage: Bacteria > Actinomycetota > Actinomycetes > Actinomycetales > Microbacteriaceae > Leucobacter. The sequence continues at coordinate 18,783 of JAUCCH010000078.1, read as the reverse complement.
CACCACCGCGTTCATTCCAATGACCTCGACGACACCCATGCTTGCGCTGATGCTCGGCCTTGCCGTCGGTATCGACTACACGCTGTTTATCGTGAGTCGACATCAAGAGCAGCTGCGGGCCGGGGTCGAAATGAGGGAGAGCATCGCGCGATCCACCGCAACCAGCGGGTCAGCGGTCGTGTTTGCGGGGCTCACCGTGATCATTGCGCTCATCGGTCTTTCGGTCGCGGGCATACCCTTCCTCACTTCGCTCGGTGTTGCGGCGGCGGCAGCTGTCGCGATCGCGGTACTGATCTCGATCACGCTCACACCTGCGGTGCTGGGCATGGCGGGCGAGAAGATCCTTTCGCGCAAGCAGCGACGGGTGTTGCATGCTTCGATCGAGGATCCCGCAGCGGCTGATTCGCACTCCGGAAAAACTGCGGCCCCAGCAAAAGCTTCGAAAGCCGACCGCTTCTTTGGTGGCTGGGTGCGGCTGGTCACGGCTAAACCGATCATCACCGTGCTGCTCGTGTTGATTACGCTTGGCGCCGCATCGATTCCGGCGTTCGGGCTGCGCCTCGCGCTCCCTGGCGCTGAAACACTGGAGCCCGACAGCCCCGTGCGCATCACCTACGAGCTCACGGGTGAGCACTTTGGCGAGGGCGCGAACGGCCCACTGTTACTCACCGGCTCGATCATCTCGAGTACTGACCCGCTTGGGTTGATGGAAGATCTCGCCGACGAGGTTCGCGCGCTACCGGGCGTGGCCGACGTGCCTCTCGCGACGCCGAACCAGGGTGCCGATACAGGCATCATCCAGGTCGTGCCAGAAGAGGGCCCGCAGGCGGAGAGCACCGCGGTGCTCGTGAACGAGCTGCGCGCGCACCACGACGAATGGCTTGAGAAGTACGGTGTGAGCCTCGCGGTGACCGGTTTTACCGCGGTCGGCATTGACGTTTCGCGGTTGCTGCTCGAAGCGTTGGTTCCGTTCGGTGTGCTCGTCGTGGGCCTCTCGCTGATTCTTCTTGCGATGGTGTTTAGGTCGGTGTGGGTGCCGATCAAGGCAACGCTGGGCTACGTGCTTTCGGTTGGTGCCGCGTTTGGTGCGGTGGTCGCTGTGTTCCAGTGGGGTTGGCTCGCTGGCCCCCTCAACGTGCACCATCAGGGCCCCGTGCTGAGCTTCATGCCGATCATTCTGATGGGCGTACTCTTCGGCCTCGCCATGGACTACCAGGTCTTCTTGGTCTCGCGTATTCGTGAAGAAGTGGTGCACGGCTCAGACAGTAGCACCGCAATTCGCCGAGGCTTCATCGGTTCGGGGCGTGTGGTTACGGCCGCGGCAATCATCATGATCGCGGTGTTCGCGGCGTTCGTTCCGGAGGGTGATCCGTCGATCAAGGTGATCGCGCTTGGCCTTGCCGTTGGCGTGTTCGTTGACGCGTTCATCGTGCGTATGACCCTGGTCCCTGCGGCACTTGAGCTGCTTGGGGACCGGGCTTGGCGCATGCCGCGCTGGCTCGACAAGCTGCTGCCAGCATTCGATGTCGAGGGCGAGGGGCTCTCGCGAGAACTCGCGCACGCGAACTGGCCGGCAGATTCCCCAGGCGCGAGGATCGCATCTTCTGGTCTCGTACTGGCGGGTGTAGGGCGAGTGCCCGAACTGCGCGTCGCTGCGGGAGAAGCACTGCTGCTCGATCCTGCTGAAGCTGCGTCGCTGCCACTCGCCACCGTATTGAGCGGCCGTGGGGCAATGAAAGCTGGCACGCTGAAGGTGGCGGGCCTGCTGCTTCCCGAGCGAGCAGGATCGTTGCGCAGACGAGCGAGCTGGGCAACCCCAGAGACACTTGGTGCGGCGCTCGCCGACAAGCCCGAGATACTGGTGCTTGATCTGCGAGGGTCAAGCGGCGGTGACCTGCACACCCTTGAGCAGAATGAGTTTGCGCGGGGGATGCTTGCTTCGGCTGCTTCGATTGGTGCTGATGCGGGGAACGGTTCGGGACGCACAGGGCCAGTCATCGTGTTGCTCGGTGCCCCAGGTTTGGCAGAGTCCATGTTGCCTCCCGCTACTGGGGTCGTGCGGCCTGGCGTGAAGCTGGAAGGGGAAGGCGCGATCCTCGCCCCCTCATTCGTTGGCGGAACGGAACCGCACGAAGGCCGCAACCAACAGCCCGAATCTTTGACAAACCGTAGCCAGGAGGAGCAGCGATGAGCGCCACTATCGAACGGCTCCGCGTGGGGCGCCCCGTAACCTGGCGCACGCTCGTCGGCCTGCTGCTGGTGCCGATCGTAGCTGCCGGGGTACTGCTTTGGGGGCTCTGGAACCCTACCGAGCGACTCGACACCATGACCGCCGCGGTCGTTAACCTTGACAAGCCGGTAACAATTGACGGCCAGATGGTTCCGCTCGGGCGAGTGCTCGCCGCTGAACTGATCGGTGAGGAGTCGAAACCCGGTGTGGACGATTCAGATCGCGCGATGAATTTCACTTGGTTGCTCACCGACGAATCAGATGCGGCAGCGGGTCTTGACGATGGGCGCTACGCGACGGTGATTACGATCCCGAAAAACTTCTCGAGTGCGGCGACCTCGATGTCGCGCGGTGCCGATGAGGCCGAGCGGGCCACGATCAATGTGCAAACGAGTGACCGTGGTCGGTTGCTCGACCCGGCCCTTTCGGGCATAGTCAGCTCGACAGCGACTTCTGTTCTGAATGCTCAGCTTGGTGCGCAGTACGTAGGCAATGTGTTTGTGGGCATGACCGAGATTGGCAAGGGCATCGGCGAGGCGGCTGACGGTGCTGAGGCGTTGGCGGCCGGAAGCAAGCAGCTTGCCGACGGTACCGCCGGGCTGGCATCGGGTATCGGCGAACTGTCGAGCGGGGCGAATGCGCTCGCTGGCGGTGCCGGTGAGCTGGCGACTGGTGCCTATGGGCTGGCTTCGGGTGCGCGTGAGTTGGCGAACGGTGGGGCTGGTTTTGCCGGGGGCGTTTCCGAGTACACCGGAATGGTGAACATGGTGGTCGGCGGGGTGATCGATAACTCGGCAGATGCTTTGACTCAGGTTGTGCAGGTGCGAGACATGATCGCGGCGATTCCGCCTGAGTTCTGGCCGAGTAATCCTGGCGACCCGACACAGGCCGAAGTGCTCGACGGTCTGCAAAAGGCGATCGACGAGTTGACTGCTGCGTCGACGGGCAGCCCGGAGTCGATGCTGATCCAGTTGAAGCAGGCAGGCGAAGGCCTCGCAGCTGGTGCGCATGGGCTGGCTGCCGGGCAGGCAGAGCTCGCGACCGGGCTTGAGCAGTACGCGGGTGGCATGAACGAATTCTCAATTGGTCTGAACGCCTACGCTGGTGGCACCGCCGAGGCTGTGCCCGGTGCTCAGCAACTCGCGGAGGGTGCCCGCCAGGCTTCGGAGGGCACGGCTTCGCTAGCCGATGGTTTGCAGACCGCTGCGAGCGAGGTGCCGAGATACACCAAGGCGCAGAGCGAGCGCATGGCAGAGGTTGCCGTGCAGCCGGTCGAGGCCGAGGGTGCGAGCGACGAGCTGTTCAATGCTTCTGGCGTGCCGCTATTCGCGGGTATCGCCCTTTGGGCTGGATCGCTCGCTTCGTTCCTCGTGCTGGCACCCCTGTGGGGGCGCACCCGCCAGGCCGCTCGCGGAGTGGGCTTCATTACGTTGCGAAGCGCGATTCCTGCGCTCCTAATTGGCGCCGCGCAGGGAGCAATCGCTGGGATCGTGCTGCCGCTGCTACTCGGCTACGGCTTTACGCAGGGGCTCGCATTCATCGGGCTCTCGCTGCTGGCCGGCATTGCGTTCTCGCTTGTGAACCAGGGTCTGTCTGCCCTGCTTGGGGGCTTCGGTCGCTTCATATCGTTCGCGCTGTTGGTCGTGGCGTTTGCTATCGGAGTGATCTCCACTGCACCACCACTGCTGCAGTCCATTGGTGATGCGAGCCCGATTGGTGCGCTCTTCAGTGGGTTCCAGTCCGTAGCGATGGACGTGTCCGGTGCCGACGGAGCCGTGTTCACACTCGTACTGTGGGGCCTCGGCGGACTTGCGCTGACGGCCTTCGCGGTGATGCGTGCGCGCAAGCGCCCGCTCGACGGGTAGGCGCTCGAAGGGGTGTGTGGCCGGTTCGTCGCGTTCTCGCCGCTTCGAGCCGCACGCCCCGTTTCGGCGGGGCGCATCCCGAATGTAGTTGTTGGCGAGGATCAGCGCTGAAGCCCGTGAGGTCAGGGTTTGAGGATTGCCAAGCTAGTCAGCTAGTCAGGCAGCTAGTTTGCAAGCGTCGGGAGGTCCGCTAGGGCGAGGCGGTGGGCCGCGGCTACATCGAGTTGGCCGTATTCGTCACGCGGCGTCCAGAGTAGCGTGGCATTGAGGGTTCGAGGATCCCCGGGCGTCAGCGCCTGGAGCTGTTGCTCGGGGGTGAGCCCTGCGGCAGACAGGGCGCCGAGCTCGCGCGGGTTCAACCCGATGGGGGTCGGCCCGTTGCCCATATCAGTGCCGTAGAGTAGCCGCCCGCCTTGGCGCACGAAAGCGGCGACGTTGGTAACTGCGGTTTCGTATTCACTGCCATAGTCACCCCAACCGTGAATGTCGAGGGTCGAGCACCAGCTCGTGCGTGCCACCAGTTCGGCAATCTCATCGCTCGTAAGCACATCCGAGAAGGGTGCGTGGGCTAGGCGGTTAGCCCCGAGTCGCGCAGCGCGCAGCGCCTCGCCCCGACCTTCGGCGTGGGCCACGACTGGAAGACCAGTGGCCTGGGCCGCAGCAACAATTGCCGCAAACATCTCGTCGGAGAAGACCGGACCCGCCTCGCTGTTGCTTGCGATCTTGATTGCGGAAGCACCGAAAGCGGCCATCTCATGCACCGCGGCCACCGCATCGGCCGGATCAGAAACCTCACGGTAGCTGTCCGGTGGTGCCCACGAGCGGTCTGACGGATACCCACCGGTCGGGGTCAAGAATGCGCCAGCGTGCAGCACCTCGATACCGGTAGGTCGCGTTGACTCGATGGTGTTGAGACCAGTAGTGCTCGTGGCAACAGGTTTCGCCGGGGCGCCAATGGCCTCACCGCGCGACGGGCTGACCACATCGCTAGCAGCAATGCGCTGCAGCTCGGTCGGGGATCCGCCGAGGTCGTGCACTCGCGTGATCTGAGACCCGCGTAGAGCAGAAGAGCCGATCAAGTGCAGGTGCACGTGCCAGTCGGTGAACCCGCCTGTGACCACTCCGGTGCCGAGCGGCGTTGCGCCAGCCATATCATCGAGATACTCGAGGGTTAGCTGATCCTCGCCATGAATACTGTCGACAGAATTGACCCCAGCTGCGTTGCCAGCAGAATCAGCTGAACTGCCGACAACACGCAGCATCGCGGGTCGCCACCGCCCCGCCTCGTCGAGGCAGGTGACGACCACGCGATCCATCGTCATGAAATCTACGACGCGCCGATTTCGGTGCGCACCGCGAACAGCTCGGGGAAGAACGTCAGCTCGAGTGCGCGCTGCAGGAAGCTCACACCGCTTGACCCACCGGTGCCGACCTTCATGCCGATGATGCGCGTCACGACGCGGAGGTGGCGGAATCGCCACTGCTGAAAGTTATCCTCAAGATCGACGAGCTCCTCGCACGCCTCATAAAGCTCCCAGTGCTCGCGGGGGTTCTCGTAGATGAGCTTCATGGTGGCCACGAGTTCCTCGCTCATGACGTAGGCCTTGGTGACATCACGGTTCAGCACCTCGTCGGGCACGGGCAAACCCCGCCGCGCGAGTAGTCGCAAAAACTCATCGTAAAGCGTCGGTTCGGCAAGCTCTGCGGCGAGCATGGCATGATTCTCGGGCTCGGATTCGAACACCTTCAACATGCGTTCGTTCTTGTTGCCGAGGGCGAACTCGATCGCGCGATACTGCACTGACTGGAATCCAGAGGCGTTGCCGAGCGAGTCACGAAACTGCGCGTACTCGGTCGGGGTGAGGGTCGCGAGCACCGACCACTGCTGGGTCAGCACCTCCTGAATGTGCTTGACGCGGGCGATGCCCTTGAGCGCCCCGCCAAGATCATCGGCGCGAAGGTGCTCGCGGGAGCTGCGCAGCTCGTGAATTGCAAGCTTCATCCACAGCTCAGACGTCTGGTGCTGAATGATGAATAGCATCTCGTCGTGATGCTCGGGCTTGCTCACCGGGTGCTGTGCAGAGAACAGCGTCTTTAGATCGAGATAGCTGCCGTAGGTCATCTTCTCGCGCAGGTCGGTAACGACACCGTCTTCGATTACGCGGGTATTGTGTTCGACGCTCATGTGTGCCTCCATCGGCTTGGAGGTGTCGCGTAATGCGAGTCGCGTAGCGACACCTGGGTTGCGGTTTGTAAAGTCGCAGACCCGGTTGCCGACGCCCAAAGGCATAGTCGACCGCGTCAACTGCGGACGGTGTGCTGCCCTGCGCGAAACAGTGCGAGGCAGCTTGCCGTCGGAGCATAGTTTACCCATGCGAGCGCCATGATTGGCAAGGGGCAAACCGGAACTTCGGGTTTAGGGCACGCGGTGGATCCACTGCTCGGTTGAGAATTTCTCTTCCACGAGCCGCCGCGCCTCAGCGTACTCCTCGTCGGTGACCCTGTCGGCAGCGCCGCCGTGACGGGCAGTAAACACCTCAAGCATGTGGTCGATGATCGCCTCACGCGAGAGCCCGGTTTGGCTCCTGAGAGGATCGACCCGCTTCTGTGCGCTTGTCGTGCCCTTGTCGCTCAGCTTCTCCCGACCAATGCGCAGCACCTGGGTCATTGCCTCGGCATCCATGTCGTAAGCCATGGTGACGTGGTGCAAAACCGCACCGTTCGCGATGCGCTTCTGCGCCGCCCCACCGATCTTGCCGGCTGGGCTCGTGATGTCGTTGAGCGGTTTGTAGACCGCATCGATGCCGAGCGAGCGCAACGCCTCAAGCACCCAGTCGTCGAGAAACGCGTACGAATCGGCAAAGCTCATGCCGCGCACGAGCTCTTCGGGCACGTAGAGCGCGTAGGTGATGCTGTTCGCGGGTTCCATATACATAGCGCCACCACCTGAGACACGGCGCACAAGTTGGGCTCCGTGGGCGGCGAGCTGATCCTCGTCGACCTCATTGATTACCGACTGGAAACTGCCGATAATTACGGCGGACTCGTCCCATTCCCAGATGCGCAGAGTTGGGCCGCGGCGCCCACTGCCGACCGCGTTCACAAGTACCTCATCGAGTGCGGCATTGAGCATGGGCGACACGGCTGGTTCGTGCAGAATGCTCCAGTCGTAGTCGCGCCACTGCGCAGCACCCGTGAGCGCTCGCCGCACGGCGACGCCGATAGCTTCGGCCGAGAATCCAATCAGCTGCGCCTCGGGAGGCAGCGCCCGCAACACGGCGATGCTGACCTGTGCGACGTCAGATCGTGAGTCGAGCCCGTTTACCGCCTCGACAATGACGGGCAGCGCCTCGTCGGGTTCGAGAAAGAAGTCGCCCGAAAGCTTGAAGTTGGAGATGACTTGGCGATTGTGATCCTCGCTGCCCGAAACAGCAGCCGAATCCGGCGCAGGGCTCAGATCGAAGTCAACAACGACCAGTTTGCCGCCGGGTACTTTGTACTCTCCGTGATGCTGAGACATGAGTCTAAGCGTAGTGCCGGGCCCCTACTCGCCAGAAGGAAAGTGATCGAGCATCCAGGTGACGATCGCTGAGGTGACCTCGTCGCGGTTGATTTCATTGAGCAGTTCGTGCCGACCGTCGAAGAACCGCAGGGTCACATCGCGTACCCCGCGTGCTCGATATGCGTCGGCCAGCTTGCGCAGACCCTCGCCGCGGCTGAGCGGGTCATCACGACCGGAGACGATCAGCATCGGTACGTCTGCGACACCCGCTGCGGGCGTGCCGAACAACCGCATGCCATCAGCGAGGCCGAAGAGTTTGATTATGTCGGCTGCGAAGCAGAGCGGGTCAGCAATGAATTCAATTGAGGTTCGAGGATCACGGCTCAGCCACTCGAAACCGTTCGCCTCGGGGCTGCGCCAGCGCTTGTTAAGATCGCCCGATTCCATTAAGAGCGGGGTACGGTAGGCACTGCCGGAGAGCACGACCGCGTCGAATGGGCGGGCCTCGTGGTTGATGATGCGCTGGGTCATGAGCGAGCCCCAGGAGTGGCCAAACATGATGAGCGGCAGATCCGGGTGCCTCTCGTGAGCGATCGATGTCAGCTGCAGAATTGCTGCCTCGGTCGCCTGAAGGCCGCCGGGGCCGAGCTTGCCGAGCTTCGACAGGTCGCCGCCGTGTTGACGTCTGCCGGTTTCGCCGTGCCCGCGGTGATCATCTGCGTAGACCGCGAAGCCGTTTGCTGCCAGTACCTGTGCAAACGCGTCGTAGCGCAGTGCGTGTTCGCCGATGCCATGAGCGATCTGTACGATTGCGTGGGGTTCGTCGCCGCTCGCTGAGGTCGCGATCACGTCGGTGTCATTGTTGTGGCTATCCGGCCCCGGCAGCCAAACGTAGGCGCGAATATCGATGCCTTGGGCGTCCGTGTAGTCGAACTCGGTGTAAGCGGTTGCCGGGTTGGCTGGGGCTGCGGGGGTCATTTCTCCATTCTGTCGTGTTGTTCTCTCGCGCGCCATCGTGGAACACAGACCGAAGACCGCACAAAAAGGCAGAAACGGCACATGGATTTCAAGATTTCATGTGTGTATCGAGGCGAACCGTGCACTTCGCGACTAGGGCGGGCCTGGAAAGACTCGAAGCGGCAGCAATCGCACAATATTGACAGGTACAGGTCTATGATTTCCCTCAAGCGGCCGTTCGACCACCGATCAATGAAGATCAGGAGACAACGATGTCATCCAGCGGACAAGCGAAACATGGTGAGGTGCCCGGAACCCTTGCTGACCAGGAACACCTCTCAGTTCTCGGCTACGAGGAGAAGTTCGATCGCTCAATGAGTCTTTGGGCCAATTTCGCCCTTGGCTTTACGTACCTTTCGCCACTCGTCGGTGTCTACTCGCTGCTCGCGGTGGCCCTCGCCACGGGTGGACCGCCATCGATCTGGTGGATCGTCATTGTGGCGTGCGGTCAGATGCTCGTCGCGCTCGTATTCGGTGAGGTCGTTTCGCAGTACCCAATTCACGGTGGCATCTACCCGTGGGCGCGGCGTCTTTGGGGCCGTCGCTATGCGTGGCTTGCCGCCTGGGTGTATATCTGGGCGCTTATCGTGACCATCACCTCGGTTGCGGAGTTTGGTGCTGGCTTCCTGGCGAGTCTTTTCAACGCGGAACTCACACCACTTATCACCCTCGCCTTTGCGCTCGGCCTGCTCTTGCTTGCGCTCGCAATCAACTTCTCAGGCACAAAATGGCTCGCACGCATCGCGAGGATCGGTCTGTTTGCTGAGCTCATCGGCGTGATCGGGCTCGGCCTCTACCTACTGCTTTTCCAGCGACAGCACCCCTTCTCGGTCTTCTTTGACGCGATGGGCACCGCGGGTGAGGGTTCGTATATTCCGGTCTTCTTCGCGGCAGCAATCGCCGGCCTCTTCCTCTTCTACGGGTTTGAGGCCTGTGGCGACGTGGCGGAAGAGGTTGCGGATCCCGCTCGCCGCATTCCGCGGGCGATGATCATGACGATTTTCGTCGGCGCTATCTCGGCGCTCTTCTCCTTCGGCGGTTATGTGCTCGCCGCACCAAACCTCGAAGAGATTGTTGCTGGTGAAGTCGCCGACCCGATCCCCGCGATCCTCGAAGCTACCCTCGGAACCGCCGGTGCGAAGGTCTTCTTGGTCATAGCCGTCACAGCGTTTATCTCGTGCGTACTCAGCTTGCAGGCCGCCGCGAGCCGCCTGCTGTACTCATTCGCGCGCGATGGAATGCTGCCGGGTCACGTGTGGCTCTCGAAGGTGTCCGAGAAGAGCAAGGTGCCAACAAACGCACTCATCGTGGCCTGCACCGTGCCCGCACTGATCTGTCTACTGATCTACTTCAACGACGGCATCCTGGTGCCGGTCACAGCGTTTGCGATCCTCGGTATTTATCTGTCATTCCAGATGGTGGTATTCGCAGCCTTGCGCCAGCGGTTCAAGGGGTGGAAGCCGGCCGGTCCGTTCAGTCTGGGCGGCCTCGGCATGCTTGTGAACATCGTGGCGCTCGCCTACGGTGTGTTCGCAATGATTCTGATGGCGACACCTGGCGCATCTGGTGATTTCTTCACCGATTATGTGGTGCTTATCGGCCTCGGTGTTGTGCTAATTACCGGATTGCTCTACCTCTTTATCGCTAGACCTGACAAGAAGTCGAACGCACCAGAGGGCGATGCTCGAGAGATTGCAGACGAGATTCGTAAGCGGACGGGGACTATCAAAGTCAACCCATAGGCACTCCTGGAGAGGATCCAATTGAGGCGTCAGAAGCCTCGGGTAGCCCGCCACTAGAATCACCATATGAGTGATTGTGTGGTGTCGCTGCCCGAGGATCCGGGGCTTCTCGAGGCAATCGGTGAGGTCTCCGGGGTTGATTTTGTGACCTGGAACCTCGATGGCCCGCCGCCACACAGACAGATCGATATTGTGGTGCCGCCGTACTGGGGCGGGCGCAAGCGCCTCGCTGAGCTATCGCAGGTCGAGACTCGTCTCGTCCAGTGGCAGTCGATTGGTTTTGAGGGGCTTGACCGCTTCGTTCCGGCAGGTTTGCTCGTTGCAAACGCGACATCGGTGCATGAAGCCTCGACTGCGGAGCTCGCGATCGGTCTCGCAATCGCTGGCCAGCGAGGGCTCGGCGACTTTGTGCGCGACGGTCTCACCGGCACCTGGAACATGCGGTCGTTCCCGAGCCTCGCAGATCGCCGCGTGCTTATCGTGGGGTACGGTGGGGTTGGCAGGGCAACGGAGGCTCGGCTGGCGGGCTTCGAAACCAACATTTCGAGGATCGCCCGTAGCGCGCGCACCGAAACTAATACCGCGGGCGAGCCTGTTGAAGTACTGGGCTTCGCGCAGCTCCACGAAGCGCTTTCGGCCACTGAGATCGTGATCCTCACCGTGCCACTCACCGACGAAACTCGCGGCATGATGGATGCCGCCGCGTTCGCCGCGCTGCCCGATGATGCATTGGTTGTGAACGTCGCACGAGGTGGAGTCATCGATACTGATGCTCTTGTCGCCGAACTGCAGAGCGGTCGACTTCGCGCTGCGCTCGATGTGACCGACCCCGAGCCGCTGCCGCAGGATCACCCACTTTGGCAGTGCACGAACGCGCTCATCACGCCGCACGTGGGGGGCGATTCAAGCGCAATGCTGCCGCGCATGGCCGCGCTCATCCGTCGCCAGATCGAGCACCTGCGTGCGGGGGAGACACCCGAAAATATCGTGCTCGGCGGCTAGCGGATGGTTCGCGTGCATGATGCGGTCGTTGCCGGGCCGGCGGTTGCTGCGGGGGCGGCCAGACTCACCGGGCCTACCGGATCAATCGGGCCCGCCAGTCATGCAACAGCGGGTGCGGGCGGCTCGAGCACAGCCAACCTGAACCGTGTCGGCTCTGCAGAGGTGCCGGTTCGTGTGTATGAACCTGGGAAGCGGGATCTGCAAGGCGGTAAAGAGCCCTGGGGCACCCTGGTCTGGGCACACGGCGGATCATTCGTGCGGGGCACTCTCGACTGGCCAGAGGCGGACTGGGTCTCGCGCCACTTCGCGAAGGCTGGGCTCCGGGTGTACTCGGTTGACTATGTGCTCGCGAGCGACGATGTCAAAGCGCCAGCGCTGTCGAACGATGTTGCGGCGGTGCTGCGCGAAGTGCGAGCCCGGCACACTGGCCCCGTGTTCGTTGGTGGCGCGAGCGCGGGCGGGCATCTTGCTACGCTCGCGGCGCTCGCTCAGGCTGATGTTGCCGTCACGCTTGGCGATCCCACGCTTCGCCCTGACGCGCTCGCGCTTGTGTACCCGACACTGCATCGCACACAACGTAACGACCCGGCGATCGCGGCTCTCACCACCTCGTTACCGGTGGAACGGAGCTTCGGCCCTGAGCGCATCACCGAGATGTACGGGTTCTATTTGGGCGAAGATCAACCCTCGCAGACTTCCCCATATGTTGCGGGCGAACTCCCGGCCGACCGTCTGGCTGCGCTGCCACCGACGACTATCGTGAATGCTGAGGCCGACGACCTCCGTGCGTCTGCTGAACAGTTTGCGTGGCAGCTGCGTGAGGCAGGCGCTGACGTGGTCGAGTATCTGCAGCCCGGTACGGTGCACGGCTACCTCAACCGGCCTGTCGAGTCAGGGCAAGCAGCGAGCGATGCGCGCGCCACGATCGACCTGCTGGTGCACGGGTTGCTTGGTGCCGTCTATCAGCGTTCTCCCGAGAGCAGTGCTGTTGTTGGCCAGAATCTGCACTCTTATGACCGGGCAAAGCCGTGGGGCAAATCGCTGCTGCTCTATCCTCCGGTCAAGTATCGGAAGTGGCCGATTGGTACCGGCCGCGTGATGCTGAGGGTCACCGTTGTGACGGTGTTGATTGTCGCCGGTGTCTTTGCCCTAAATGCGCTGATCACTCCCGAGGGAACTCGAATTGTCGACGTGCCAAGGTCGCAGTTTTTCATCACCACCTTTGGAATGGTGATTGCTGGTGTTGCGGGGTGGGGCGTCATGGCGCGCCTGTACGCCGAGATACGAGCACGCCGCATTCGACGGGATACGCAGCAGTCATTCGTGGTCAATCAACTGCAGCAGTGCGAGGAAACCTACTATGAGTTACTTGCGCTTGGTGGAAGCGTGCCTCGCAGCGGGCAGTTCGGCTATTTCACGTTCGGCGCCTCTCCGCAGGGGCTGGACGTTCGAATGGGCTTGGGCACGGAAGCACTAGATCTGCCTCGTGAGCGGGTAATTGCTGTGCGCACGGTGCCGCGCGTGATGGTGCATACCGGTGGACGCGATTCAGGGCTTACATACGACGCCATCGTTTTTGACATTCAGTGCAAAGAAGGAGTGCGGCAGCTGAGTCTGATCGTTGGCAACCCGCGGTGGCTGGGGCTTCGATACCTGCAGGGGGAAGCGCTGGAGTCAGTGCGACAGAGGATCGAACGCGCGCTACAACTCGGGTAGCCTGCAGGCAGCGCGATCCTCGCGCCACATATTGAAAGGACGCTTGCGATGGAGCCAGCGCTCGCCGAACCGGTCTCGTTGACGTTGCCGAACGGCCGCCTGAATCGTGCTGCCGTGGGCTGGGCCACGCAACCGATTGTCGATACGAGTGGCATCGGGCGCGGTCATGGCCGGAATAAGCGCTGGGAGTACTGGAACGTCGCAACGGACCGCTTCATCATCGGCCTTACCGTGTCGCATATTGACTACGCTTGCGTGCCCGAGATTTGGGTCTACGATCGTGAAACCGGTGGAACACGTGGATCTGCCGTGACGGTTATTCCGCCCCGGGGCACCGTTATGGCGGCATCGCTTGAGCAGGGACGTTCGATGGCCCGTGCGAAGGATCTTTCAATAGACATCGACGAGGTGCAGCTTGGTGGCGAGCGCGGCACTCGTCTGCGCTGTGCGATTCCTGGGGTATCGCTCGATGTGGTTGCGGCGCTGCCAGAGGGACACGAGCGGCTCGCGGTCGTGGTGCCATGGAGCGATACGCGCTTCCAATACACGGTCAAAGACGTGGCTCGGCCCGCAACTGGAGTGCTGCGCATCGACGGCGTCGAACATGAAATCGGTGAAGCCTGGGCCGTGCTCGACCATGGGCGCGGGCGTTGGCCGTACGACATTCAGTGGAATTGGGGCGCGGGATCTGGCCGCTCGAACGGTCGCGTCATTGGCGTGCAGGTGGGCGCCCAGTGGACCGAGGGCACCGGTGTGAGCGAGAACGCGTTCTTCGTAGACGGGCGCATGCACAAGATTCACGGTGAGACGTGCTGGGAGTACTCGGTCGAGGGTGAGCGTTGGCGCGAGCCCTGGCGGATTCGCGGCGGCGGGCTCGACGCGACATTCACTCCCTTCTACAACAAGCGCACCCGCACGGATCTATTCGTGCTGCAGGGACACACAGACCAGTGCTTCGGTGAGTGGTCGGGCTCGTTTGAGACCGCTGACGGTGAACAGATCGAGTTTGCTGGGCTGATCGGCTGGGCCGAAGAGGTGCACAACCGCTGGTGAACTGGGCTTCCCAAGTGGTTACCGCATCGTCCGCTCCGACAAACCCCTCTGCAAAGCCCTCAGACTGCCCAGAGGCGAGCTGGCCGCCGCGTCGCAGCAGCGCTAGCGTTGAAGGGTAGCGACAGAGGGAGAGCGAAGATGCGTGCGATTGTTGTGAGCCAGACTGGCGGACCAGAGGTACTTGAGTTTCGTGAGATTGAGGATCTCCGGCCAGGTGCCGGCGAACTGCTCGTTGAGACCGAGGCGACCGGCGTCAACTTCATCGAGATCTACCAGCGCGCTGGTGTCTACAACATGGCGCTGCCCTTCGTTCCCGGTGCAGAGGCTGCCGGAATCGTACTTGAGGTAGGCGCTGGCGTAACCAGCTTTGCTCCGGGGGACCGGGTTGCGACAGCGGGAGCAAGCGGCACTTATGCCGAGCAGTTCGTGGTGGCTGCGTCCGAGGCGGCGCATGTTCCGGAGGGCATCGACATTCAGACAGCCGCGACCCTCCCGTTGCAGGGCTGCACCGCCCACTACCTTGCGACTTCTGCGGCACACCCGCAATCGGGTGACACCGTGCTCGTGCACGCGGGGGCCGGTGGGGTCGGCCTGCTGTTGACCCAACTGCTCACCGCCCGCGGGGTGCGGGTACTCACGACTGCTTCGACCGAGGCGAAACGACAGCTCAGCCTCGAGGCTGGAGCCACGGAGTCTTTTGGTTACGAAGGCTTTGCCGACCGGGTGCGCGAGCTCACCGGTGGTGAGGGCGTCGCGGTCGCATACGACGGGGTTGGGCACGACACGTTTGATGACTCTCTGCGGTCTTTGCGGGTGCGCGGCGAGATGGTGCTCTTCGGTGGCGCGAGTGGCCAGGTGCCGCCGTTCGACCTGCAACGACTGAACGCGGGCGGATCCCTTTCCGTGACGCGGCCATCTCTCGGGCACTTCATGCGTACTCCGGAGGAGCGCGAGTGGCGCTACCGTGAGCTTTTTGAAGCGCTGCAAGACGGTTCATTGACGGCGAGGATCGGCGAGCGCTTCGCACTCGCAGACGCTGCCGAAGCCCACCGAGCCCTTGCTGGTCGAGGAACTACGGGCAAGCTGATCCTCGTTCCATAGGGCCTAAACTCGTCATGCCAGAAGTATGAGTCGGCGCGCCACAAGGCTGAAGTTTCTCGTCGTGCCCGAGCCTGGGCCGCACCTCAGCGGGGCTTCGATAGACTGTCTCGGTAATGCCTGCCAGTAATAAGGAGGGGCTGAGATGCCCGCAGTACTGATCACCGGGGCCCAGTGGGGCGATGAAGGCAAGGGCCGAGCAACTGATTTGCTCGGCAGCCGAGTCGACTACGTCGTCAAATTCAATGGCGGCAACAACGCCGGCCACACCGTCGTCATAGGCGACGAAAAGTATGCGCTGCACCTGCTCCCATCCGGCATTCTCACGCCGGGCGTCACGCCTGTCATAGCGAACGGCGTCGTCGTCGACCTCGCGGTACTCAAGTTCGAGCTCGATGCCCTGAACGAACGCGGCCTCGACACCTCGAAGCTCAAGGTCAGCGCCAACGCGCACGTGATCACCGCGTACCACCGCACGCTCGACAAGGTCACCGAACGCTTTCTTGGGAAGCGGCAGATCGGCACCACCGGGCGCGGGATCGGCCCCGCCTATGCCGACAAGATCAACCGCGTCGGCATTCGCATCCAAGACATCTTCGACGAGAGCATCCTGCGCCAGAAGGTTGAGGCTGCGCTTGAGTTCAAGAACCAGGTGCTCGTTAAGATCTACAACCGCCGCGCCATCAGCGTGGAGGAGGTGGTCGAAGAGTTGCTCAGCTTCCGCGAGCTGCTCGAACCGATGGTGTGTGACACTGGGTTGCTCCTGCACGAGGCGATGGCGGATGGCAAGACCGTGCTCTTCGAAGCGGGTCAAGCCACCATGCTCGATATCGATCACGGTACCTACCCCTTCGTGACCTCCTCGAACGCGACTGCTGGCGGAGCTTCGACCGGCAGCGGCCTGCCGCCGCACGCGATCGACCGCGTGATCGCTGTCATCAAGGCGTACACGACTCGCGTTGGCGCAGGTCCCTTCCCGACCGAGCTCTTCGATGAGAATGGCGAGCACCTCGCACGCGTCGGTCACGAGTACGGCACCACGACTGGGCGGCCCCGCCGATGCGGTTGGTATGACGCGCCGATGGCTCGCTACGCGTCGCGTATCAACGGTGTCACTGATTTCGTGCTGACCAAGCTCGATGTGCTCTCGGGCCTAAAATCGATTCCGGTCTGTGTCGCCTACGACGTGAACGGCGTGCGCCATGACGAGATGCCTGTGAATCAGAGCGACTTCCACCACGCGAAGCCGATCTATGAAAACTTCCCCGGCTGGGATGAAGACATCACCGGTGCTCGCAAGTTCGAAGACCTGCCGAAGAACGCGCAAGACTACATTCTCGCGCTCGAGAAGATGAGCGGATCGCGCATGTCTGCGATTGGTGTTGGGCCCGAGCGTGAACAGGTTGTCGTTCGTCACGACCTGCTCGGATGATTTGATCGATCGAGGATCGGAGAACACCGTGAGCGACCAGTCGCCCGAGGTCAAGCTGCTCGCACTGCGCAGCAGCATCGACAATATTGATGCTGCGCTGATTCACATGCTTGCTGAGCGGTTTCGTTGCACGCAGCAGGTGGGGGAACTCAAGGCAGAGAATGGCATGCCCGCGAGCGACCCTGACCGTGAGGTTCGGCAGATTACCCGTCTCCGCGCGCTTGCGGCGGATGCGCAACTTGATCCCGAATTCGCTGAGAAGTGGTTTAACTTCGTGGTTGCCGAAGTGATTCATCATCACAAACTTGCTGCGGGGGGCGCTGTCTCGGCGGAGTAGGTGGCTCGAACTCGAATCGCGTATTTCACCCTGCAATTCACCCTTTCCCCCCGTCTTCGCCTCGCCCGCGAACCTAACCTGTAATCGGAGGGAAAATCTGCGCCTCTGAGAGACGTGTATTCATGATGCGTAAAGTCAGCTCGGATACATGCCGGACTCAGCTGCGCGATTTTTGAAAACTCGAAGAGAGGGTAGCTGGTGCGAGCGAGTTCGACACGATTAAGAAAATGGAGATCCCTGAGATCTCAGGCGATCGCGGCATTCGCCGCACTCGCTATGGGCCTTGGCATGGTGGGGCTCACGGCTTCGGCCGCGCACGCTGCGCCAGAAGATGCCATTGTTGCGACGGTGATGAAGCAGGACGGCACTCCCGTAGCTGCGGGTGAGGTGATTCCCGAAGGCACCGCGCTGATGCTTCGAGTTGTCTATCAAAAGCAGAATGCACCGAACGATTTGACCGGGACCACGCACCAGATCACGATGGGCACAAATGTCACGGTTGGCGCACCCCCGGCTGGGAACACTGCCATCAGTAACGTTGCGGCAATCACCCAGGGTATTGAAGTCACTTTTGAAAACCCGTGGCCAGCCGGTATCGATCAGGGGTATCTTGATCTCAATTTCACCATGAACAGTGCTGCCACGAGCGGGCCGGCCACTATTTTTCGTGGGAGATCTGGGGAAGCCGAGCACGCTGGACATCGTGCTCAAAACGACTGGTGACGAGTTCGAGAACATCACTGATGAGAGCTTTGATAAGGGGGTGACACCTGGAAACCTCAATTCGTATGTTGACGTTGGCCCAAGCACAACCAATCCGAACGAAGAAATTCTCCGGGGGTTGAACACGACTGTGATCGACGTACCACTGACCTACACACTCACCGTTGAGCTTCCGAAGGGGAGCACCGGAATGAACTTCGGTATCAAGGATCAGCTGAACAAGGGCCTCAGCTACGTTTCCCGGTTCCTTTACCTCGAAGCTCACCACGTGGGATCTAGCTGGCATGAACCAAGTCACGACGACACTCGACGGTACCACGACGCCCGCAGCTTTCTCGCCGGCAATCAGCGGCGTTGGCACAGCGGGTCAGAAAGTCTTCGATGGGCAGATCGACCTGCCCACACCCTCGATTCTGACGGTGACCTACCAGGCGACGATTGCTGACGAGGCTTCTGGCGTCATTGTGGAGAACGAACTCAAAGCCCAAGCGGACCTTCTTGGTGGCAACTCGGGATCGTTCAGCTACACGCTCACCAACACCGCGAAGTTCGGCCCGACCGAGGTAGCGGCAACCGCTGATGTGCTGCTGAGGGGCACTATCCCGGGGCCGTGTACCACGGGTTGCTCGGGTGCTGCATTCAATAAGTCTGGCACTGGCGCATCTGTCAACGTTATCGCTGACGACAACGGCGTGATCGTAACCGAGGCGGGTGTCCCCACTCCCATCGATGTGACCTATACCCTCGGCGCAAACCTGTCGCAGTGGGATGGTCATAATGATAACTACACCCTCGACCGCAACGCCTTGCGTGATTTCTGACACGCTTGGTGCCCAGCTCGACTGGAAGACCAGCGACCCCGCGTTCCTCACGGTAACGGCGGGGAGCGGCAGTCCCATCACCGCGCTTACGCAGGTGACCTGCCCCGCGGTTACGGCAACGGGCTCACTCGAGACAGTGACCACCGCATTTAATGGTGACTCGTTTCTCGGCAAGTACTGTGTGGACGGGAATCGTCTGCTGATTAACATCGGCCAACATAAGGCGACGGATGTCACGATCGCAC
>JAUCCH010000077.1:0-27281 GCA_034676385.1 Leucobacter sp. | reverse complement strand
CTCTCCCCCTGAAAGCCCTCATCGCTAACGACTAAAACGCTGATCAGCGTATGCCGCATGACATTCCACCCTAGCCAATCAATTGAAGAAGCTCTCACCAGCAATGAATCACCTACCGCCCGAAGCCCTAGACAGCGCCCAAGATGTGCAAGATTGCTGAGCCAACGAACCAAAAACCACCAGCACTTCCCAGCTAGCCTGCACAAGCCGTCGGTACGATACCCCTTATGGGTATTAAGAAAACCGCCATCGCACTATCACTGCTCGCAACGCTCGGTCTTGCCGGTTGCGCACCCGCGGCAGTCGCCCCGGACGAAGGCTCCAGCTCGGCACAGACTGCGACCCCCAGGGCCATTGACGAGATCCTCGAAAGCCTCGAGCTCGACCAAACCAACCCGCAAGCGTTGATCAATGCACTCGATGCGATGCCCGTCGCTGACCGCCCGAGCGATCTCATTGCCTCAGTGCTGCCAAACGCGGTCACTCTGCAGCCGGGCCAGCCAGACGAGCTGACGCTACCGCTCGATGGCCAGGACTTCTACGTCTCGATGGCTCCATATGTGTCACAGACCCACCCCTGCACGTTCCACAGCCTGACGACCTGCCTTGGTGAACTGCAAAATACTCCAATCGAGTTGACCGTGACCGACCTTGCAAGCGGCGAGGTTGTTATTTCAGAGAGCACAAGCACAGCCGACAATGGCTTCGTCGGCGTCTGGCTACCACGCGATAGGGAATATTCGGTACGAATTGATTCCGAGGGCGGCAGCACCGAGCAGATCATAAAAACTGGGGCCGAGGATCCGACCTGCATCACCACCCTCCAGCTGACGTAACCCGACCTTCTCGCGCTTCGTTGTCATACGCAACGACTAGCGTTGAAGGGTGACTCTCGAAGCCCCACTCCCGCCAGCCCCCGTGCGCTGGTGCGTCGTTGGGTCGAGTAACGATCTCGGCGAGAATGGCAGGGGCGAGGATCACAACTACCTCGTTGCAATCGACGTTGATGCTGTTGGGCAGTGCTCTACGCCGCACCGTTTTCTCGCCAGCGAGCTACACGAGTTCATCGCGGGGCGCGACGCCGAAGCTCCACTTCGATGGGTGTGGCACGACACCGCGCTGCGATACCCCGCGATACTCCGCGCGGGTGTGCGTGTGGAACGCTGCTATGACCTGCGTTTGTGTCATCGAATCCTCTCGCACTCCAGCTCAGTCAGCGACAAGAGTGCGCTACTGGCGGCCAGCGAGTGGGAGGTAGCCGCCGACCCCGGCGATCCAATGCGGGGCGCAGACGAGCCAACTCTCTTTGAGATTGCCACGACACCGCGACACCGCACTGCGCCCGACACCATTGATGCTGCACTCGCTGAGTTCGATAGGCAACGGTCTGCGCTCGCGACAGCCAAGAACCCCGGTCGACTCTCGCTCCTACTTTCGGCCGAGTCGGCGGGCGCTCTGATCGCAGTCGAGCTCTCCGGTGCGGGAGTGCCGTGGGACGTTGCGGAGCACGACCGAATTCTGACGGAAGCGCTAGGGCCGCGCCCCCTGCTCGGCGCAAAGCCTGACCATATGGTTCAGGTGGGCGAGGCGGTCAGACAAGCGCTCGGCGACCCGTCGGTAAGCATTGATTCACCGCCAAAGCTGCTTCGGGCGCTCCGCGCGGCGGGCCTCGAAGTCGACTCAACCTCACGCTGGGAGCTCGAAGAACACGAGCACCCTGCTGTCGCACCCCTCTTGCACTACAAGAAACTTGGCCGACTATTCAGCGCGAACGGGTGGGCCTGGCTCGACGAATGGGTGCGCGATGGCAGGTATCGGCCCGTGTACGTCCCGGGCGGCGTCGTGACCGGACGGTGGGCATCGAGCGGCGGAGGGGCGCTTCAGCTCCCCAGGCTCCTGAGGCCCGCCCTTCGGGCAGACCCAGGGTGGCTGCTTGTTTCTGCTGATGTCTCTCAGCTAGAGCCTCGGGTGCTCGCGGCGATGTCTGGCGATCGCGCGATGGCTGCGGCTGGCCACGGGAAAGACCTCTATGCCGGCATCGTTGAGAGCGGAGCCGTTGCTTCTCGACAGGAAGCCAAGATTGCGGTGCTCGGTGCGATGTATGGGTCGACTACTGGTGGTGCGGGAAGGCTTGTCCCCCGGCTTCGCCGAACCTTTCCGTCCGCCATGCGGCTGGTCGATGAAGCCGCCAAGGTTGGCGAGCAGGGCGGGATCGTATCGACCTGGCTCGGTCGAAGCTCGCCGCCTTTAAGAGTGGGCGGCTCTACAGTCTGAGGCAAGCCTTCCCGGAGCCACTCGTCGCGACGAAGACACTGCGAGGCGGGTAGCGAGAGAATTCGGCAGATTCACTCGAAATTTCATTGTGCAGGGCACCGCTGCCGAATGGGCGCTGGCCTGGATGGCGGAGCTTCGGCTTCGATTGGGCACCTTCGAACCAACGTCGACTGGCCAGTCAGCAAGTGCATCAGGGCCAGTCTTTGCAAGGCTCCCTCACCTGGCGTTCTTTCTCCATGACGAGGTAATCGTGCACACGCCCCGCGAGCATGCGGACGCGGTGTCCACCGCTATCGAGGAGTCTGCGGCTACCGCTGGCCGTTTGCTCTTTGGCGATGCACCAGTAGACTTTCGGCTTGACCTTCGTATCTCAGAACACGCGACCAAGGATTGACTTCACATCACTCCTCGTTCACCTCACGGTTGCTTTCTCAGCACACAGTGGTAAAGTAACGAAATGGTAACAGGAGGAAATGCGTGAAATTGTTCCACTCTTTGAATCTAAAGAGCGGCTTGAAGTCAATGCGACGCACTCTAGTTACAGCTAGTGCACTTCTGAGCGTAGGCGGCTTACTCACCCTTACTGCGCTCCCCGCAAACATGACAATGCCTCTTGCAGAAGAGTCCGCCGGATCAGTGCAGGCGCAGAACCTGATTTCTGCGAACGCCGAGCCGGGCGCGAAGGCTCTCGAGGTTATTGGCGAGGTTGGTGCCGAAACAGCTCCGCTGCAGATCATTGGCGCGAACGGGCTTTTTGATTCTCGACTGATCTCAAACACCAAGCTGCGCTACCCTTTCGACCAGCAGGTAGCCCTCACTGACGGCTTCGGCTACCGAAGCGCCCCGGTTGCGGGCTTCCACAACGCACAAGACCTTGACGCCGGCGACGGCGCCACAATTCGCATCATCGGCGACGGCATCGTCACCAAAGCAGGCTCTGCCGACTGGTGCGGCTTCGCACTTGAGGTACAGCACAAGGTCGATGGCGAAGACGTGACTAGCCTGTACTGCCACATGCAGAACAATTCGCACAGCTACCAGGTAGGCGACATCGTCAGTGCTGGCGATGAGGCCGGACGAGTCGGCAACACGGGCCAGTCATATGGCGCACACCTGCACCTCGTGCTGCGAGTAGGTGGCGCACCGGTTGATCCTCTGCCCTTTATCGCGAAGCACTCGAACTAGCCCGCTTACACCTGCGCCAACGCAGGAGACGCACATCGTGAACCGGCGGGTCAAGTAAGCCAATTCACTTGAAGTGCCCGCTACGGGTCACCTGACCCTCGCCAAAGTTGCGCTGAGATCACCCGGCGCCTCCCAACTCGCCCCAAACGCCACTCCGAAGCTATTGATCTTGCCCAACCGCGAGCAGCGTAAAGCGGCTCATCGCATTTGTGAGTGTAGATACGGTCTGAACCCGCCAGCCTCAAGGAGCGACCGGGCGATGTAGTTCGTGAGGTTCCGGAACCCGAGCGCGGACCCGCGGAGGTGCTCGAGCCTGCCGTTGATCGCTTCGGTTGGTCCGTTCGATGTTCTCGGGTGATCGAAATACGCGAGGATGTCCACCCTTCGCCGGTCGAGCGTGTACGCGAGTTTCCGGAGCTCGGTGAACCTGGCCGGCGTGGTCTGTTTCACCGTGTCGATGAGCTCCCGTAACCGCTTCCGGCCAAGACCTGCGAGCTTCTCCCGGTACGCGGCGACGACTTGCTGGTACACGCGCCATGCCCGCCACACATCCCCATGACGGGGGTCAGCGAACACCGCATCAAGCCTCGCCTGCTGCTTCACGGTGAGAAACGCCTCACCCGTCCTGAGGGCCCGCCGGATCGCATACAGCGGGTCACCGCGGCGGCCCCGATGTCCAAGGGTCTCCTGTTGCACTCGCTGCCTGGTGCGATCGAGCGCGTCACCGGCGAGCTGGACGACATGGAACGGGTCCATCACTTCGACGGCGTCAGGGAGGTGCTCTTTCGATGCGGTCTTGAACCCGGTGAATCCGTCCATCGCGACGACCTCGATCCCGTCACGCCATGCTTGTGTGCGGTCGCTCAGCCAGCGACTGAACACCTGCTTGGAACGGCCCGGCACCATGTCGAGGAGCCTGGCCGGGCCTCGTTTCTCACGTACCGGGGTGAGATCGATGAGCACGGTGACGTACTTGTCACCTCGGCGGGTGTGCCGCCACACATGCTCATCAACACCGATCACCGTGACCCTGTCAAACCGGGCCGGATCATTGATCAGCGCCCGGTGACCCTCGGCCAGGATCGCGGCATTCGCGGTGTGCCAAGACACTCCGAGATTCGCGGCCGTGCGCGACACGGTGAGGTGATCGATCACGACCGCTTCGAGCGCGAAACGCAGCCCTGCCCGGGTGAGCTTCGCCCGTTCCGGTGCTGCCATGCTGGTGTCCTCACGCCACACCTTCCGGCACCAATCACATCGGTATCGGCGCACCCGGATTTTCAGCGTCGTGGCACGATGCCCGAACGGGGTATGCGCCAAGGTCCGCGTCACGGTATCGCGCAGCATGCCCTCAGCGCCACACCGCCGACACCACGGGTCGGGCTCGATGACGCGGCAGTCCAGCACGACCCTGCCGGGCTCGAATCTTTGCCCAACCGCGGTCAGGCCGAGCTCATCAAGTCGGCAGAAAGTCGTGAGATCGGCAGGTTGGAAGGTAGCGTGGTGCATGTCGAGGTCTTTCGGATGGGGAGCGTCAGAACTTCCATCATCGGGAGACCTCGACCCATCTCCACGGCACCACACCGCGGAGCACTTCTACACTCTTAAATGCGAAGAGCCCGTAAAGCTATTCTTGAGCACCATTGAGAACCTATGTGCCTCGGCCCAATCATCCGATGCCCTCGCGTTGGAAACTCCAAACCGTTAGAGGGAGGCCCGGCAGAGGCAGGGCCGCGCTTGGGCAAGATGGGGCAAATTCGGTAGCGAACGGCCATGTACGTCTGGAATTCGCGCCTGGGACAAATTGTCAACCCCTGTACTCAATGTCTACCTGAGCGCATACTGAGGTCAGAGGAAAAGAGGTGTGTGATGCAACCACCAGACGTAATGTTCATGGAAGTTTTTCTTGCTGCTGTAGGGATGATCATCTTTGGTGCGCTGATCCCGTCAGTCGCGATAATGCTTTGGTTCGGGCTTGCTATCGCCATTGGGATTGGCACCTGGTGGATAGTGAGCAATATTCGGAGGCACGGGACACAGTACTGAACTCAATGCGAAGCCCTTCTTCGCTACAAACTTCGCCGCGGCCCACGGTCCACATCTGCGTATACTCGGCACATGTCAACTAGCGGGACGTCAGAGGCCGACGGTGACCTTCCCAATATTGGGCGACCGGCGACGTCTGCGCTATTGAGCGTGGGCGTCGCTTCATTGTTGCAGGTGTCTGCAATGTCTCGGCAAGAATTGCTCGCGCTTCACGGGGTCGGGCCGAAGGCCGTGCGACTACTCGAGGAGGCGCTTGCGGAGCGCGGGATGGGGTTCGCACAGACTGAAACGGCTGTCTAGGCACAACTATCCTCGTTTGCTGCTAATCTTCGCGCGCAAGACGGCAGGTGCACAGGAACCTAACAACGTTCAGCCCGCCCAGATTAGGGAAAGTTCTCTAGCCCCTCTGCTGTGCATCTTCTCGCTGTTCTCGGGAGTGCTTTCGTAGCGCGGAAAGTACAGCGCTACGAATGATCGCCCACGTGTGTTTAGCCGAGCTATTCGGTAGCGCGCGTGGGTCGATGCGGTAGCGCGGGCGGGTGCAACCGGAGCGCTCTCCCGCCCGCGCTTGGGATGCGTTACCCGTCGTTACCCTCGCTGCCGGCATCGATAGCCGTGTGTCTGCGCATATTCGGACCCGCGAGTTGCACGATCTCAGCGTTCGACACGATCCGGTTCAAAATGGATTCCGCGACCACCGCATCATGCAGCGATTTGTACCAGTCCTCGGGGTCGAACTGGCTCGTGACTACGGTCGCACCCTTGCCCTCTCTCGCGGCGAGAATATTGAGGACCTCCGCCGCGGTCTCACTACTAATCGGGGTCGTGAGGAAGTCATCCAAAACAAGTGCGTCACAGGAGTGGAGGTCCTGCAGGAATTTCAGCCTGGCCGGATCGGTGTGGTGGTACACAGCGAGTTGGTTCGCGAGGTCGTCCAACCGGAAATAGCGTGCGGTGTAATCACGGCGACAGGCCGCGTTCACCATCGCTTGTGCGAGGTATGATTTCCCCACGCTTGATGATCCGAGAATGACCAGGTTTGTGCAGTGATCTACCCATCTACATGCAGCAAGTCTGGCAACGACTTCACGGTTCAACGAGCGGCCATCGAGGTAGTGGATGTCCTCGACGCAGGCGGCTGGGTTCGGGGTGCGCGATGCTTTCAAGAGTTTCAACATGCGACGCTCACCCCGAGCCTCGGTCTCCTGATTCAGGGCGTGCCTGATCTTTTGCGAGAACGACCACTCATCACACGAGGGATCATTCGCGATATTGATGACCGTTTCACCAAACGCCGTCATTCGGAGCTTCGTGAACAGGGGCATATCATCCTCGGTGAGGTGCTGGTCAAACATCGGCGCCCTCCGTTCCCGTCTGGGCACCAGTGAGCACGTCGAGGCTGAACGCCTGGGGCCCTGCCAAGTGAGCGCCGCTCGTGTCACGGCCCGCGACCCGACGCGGGTGAGCATGATCATGTCCCGGTAGGCTCGCTACGGTTTCTCTGGTTCGGGGTCGCTCGTTTTGTTCAGCCCGGACTACAGCCAGCGCATGCTTCACCGCGGTGTAACTGATCTGACGATGCGCGTCACTCTCGGTGAGTCGCTTGCACGCTTGTTCCAGTTGCTGCCGGTTGCCACGCTTCCCTAGATCAAGGATGTTCATGCATGACCGGAACCCTTGCGCCTCGATTTTCTTCCCATCGAGCAGCCGCGTGAGTGCAGCGACCGTTCCGGGCCCGACTTTCGCGGCCTGTCGGAGGAAGTAGGCGCGTGTCCAGAGCCCTGTCGTTTCCTCGAGATAGGCGGGTGCATGCTCAGCATTAGTGACATACCCGTTCCGGCGCTGACTGCGTTGATGCGTCGCGATCACTGCGCCATCGGCAAGCACGTCGAGCTGATCGCCGACGATACGGACATCAACGTTCAAGCCCGCGAACTCGTACGGCACGGAATATTTGATCGTGTCGATCTGGACATGCCAATCGCGATGTACTTTCGCTTTGCGCCACACCACCGGCTCCCATCTCTGCGCTGGCAACTCGAGTAACTCTGCTCTCTCGAACTCGTCAAACCAGTCCATCCGGCTGCGCTGTTCACCCCGGAACGGGGTCCTGTGGTTGATCCATTCCACCCGCTCCCCAATTGCTTCGTTGAGATCATCAAGTGACGCGAACACGTGATCTGCGAGGTAATGGATCACCCAGTTCGTGACGACTTTCACCCCAGCTTCGACGTGCCCTTTGTCGCGTGGAGCCACGGATCTCGTGGGGACGGCCGCGGTCCGGTAATGCGCTAAGAACTCGGCGTAGGAGTCGTTCACGTCACGAGCACGCGAGGCCTTGCTGATCTGGTTCGATGCCGTCGAAGCGTTGTCGGGCACCACCAGCAATGTGACACCGTTCACGTATTCGAACGCGCGTCGATGAGCGTCATGCCAAGCAGGTTGTTTCTCGTCGAGGTAGCCGTACGCGAACACGAGCCCGGAGTATGGCAGGGAAGCAACGAACACCGACACCGGGGTAATCGCTCTGCTGATCGGGTCGATGATCTGCATGCGGGTGCCTGCCCAATCGACTTGCATCGTGTGCCCAGGCACATGCTTGATCGGGGCAGTCAAATCGTTGACACGCACATGCTCAGCGACGAGCTCACAGAATCGGTCGTACCCGTAATGACGGACCCCGGCCGGAGCATCAGTTTGTAAATACTTTGCCCACAGCACTTTCAACGGTGGTTTCTTCCGCCCGACCCTCGCCGCAACAATCTGGTCAATATTGATCGGAGTAAACTCGCCAGTGACGCTCTTCCTCCCGTCAGTAAAGAGCCGATCAAGATCTTCGCTCGTGAGAGCTTCAACCTGAGCTGCGTTCGTGAGGTGCTGCTCATCGAGAACGCGGCGGGCCCTCGCAATTGAACGATGTGAGCAGTCGGCCATTACCTCGATTTGCCGATAGGGGCGCTGCTCAAGCAAGAGCAACATGATTTGTCGGTACTCAGCCATGTAAGGATTCCTTCCATCAGCCATGACCGCCTATGGTCATGGGTGAAAGCAATCCTGCGGCAAGACTCACCGCGGCGCTACCAGATACACCCACGCTCGCTCCGGTTCGACCCACGCGCGCTACCGAAAGCGACTGCTAAACAACCACCACCTGACCAGGGAAAATAAGCGAACCCCCAAGAGTAGAAGCCTCTTGAGGGTTCAGTAACGGTGTAATAGCCGCTACGTGGCTCCGACCGGCATCGATCCGGTGACCTTTCGATTTTCAGATTGATCAGGGGGTTTTCTGCACTGTATATATAGTTGGATCGGCAGAATCACGCGGTTCGGATCGGTGAGTGTCAGTTGGTTTCAGTTGCTTTTCGCGGAAAGAATGGCCCAACAATGGCCCGCATTCTGCAGGCAAGGGAGACATCTCCACTGCAATGGCCAGAGCACGCCAAGCACGAAGTCGGCTCGACCTCCGGGCTAGTATCTGAATCATGACCGAAACCACACCAAATCCCAGTTCTCTCGCAGCGAGACTCCCACCGCGGCAGGGAACTTCCGACTTTGTACCCAGTTCAGAGAATGAACTCCCTGAACGCATCCGCAGCTTTGCATTCTTCCTGTATCGAGGAGAGCAGGATCTTCATGGCCCCGAGGCCGGCGAACAGGCTTGGACCGATGCTCTTGATTCCCTGGCTTGCTTAGCTGAGGACGAAGAATGGACTGGACTAAGTGCTTCAAGATCGCCACTCCTGATTCTCAATCAATATCTGCGCTACACCTACCAGCGACTCGCAATGGAGAAGAAGATCAAAGTAAGCGAGGACGGCGAGTACGCATCATT
The DNA here is from genome assembly GCA_034676385.1 of Leucobacter sp. GTDB lineage: Bacteria > Actinomycetota > Actinomycetes > Actinomycetales > Microbacteriaceae > Leucobacter. The sequence goes on along the minus strand of JAUCCH010000077.1, from coordinate 17,944 downwards.
CAACACGGGCCTCCTTACTCGCCACTCCGAAGAGATATTCGGTTTCTTCCAACGCAATAAGGCTGCCAATGCACAACCTTGGTTCTTCCTCCGTTGGGCCACCGAGTCTGATCGTGACATCATGCGGTTCTTTCCAGAGGCTCCGCAGTTGGCAGAGTACTTTTTGAGCGCTGGCGATCTCGTGTACGACTGGCGTCGGGAGCTGAAATTTAACTTCGAGCACATTCTTGGCGACAACATCGATCGGTTCCCGCAGGAGTTGCAAGATTCCCCAGCTCGAGCTCGTTCAGCACTTGTATCAGCAGCTGATCTAACACTCAAACGAGTTCGCCGCAACTACAAACTGATCGTTCCGCAATGGTATCCGAACCTAGGCGAGGACGGCTCGGGGTTCTTCATGCCGCTCGACCTCCTTCACACCGGAACAACCGACCTTGCCCTGGTCGTTTCAACGGTTGGCGAACGAACCTACCGAGCGCATACAGTTCTAACGCTTGAAATGGCCTACGCTAACGCACGACTCGTTGCCCGACCCGACTCGGATTGGCTCAAGCCACAGGCACCTGCAATTGACCCAGAAGATAACACCGGCTATTAGGAGCAACCAAGGAAGCGCTGTGGAGCCTTAGACAGCCTCACGGCCTTCTCAAACCTGTTCCCTCATCTGCGAGCATGCCAAGCAAGAGTTCAATCATCTTCTTGACGTTGGATAGATCCGGCGCAACTGCGGCAACGCGTTCACGGACTAGAGGGTGCTGAACCAATACCTTCATCGCCGCAACAGCCAATATGCCTGTGGCCGTCTTTAGTGCGCGTTGAAAGTCCGGGTGATTCAGCAGATAGCTCACCGATTCTCGCGGGAGCAGGAACCGAGACTATGTCGGGTGTATCAGTAGACATTGGACACTACCTCTCTTGCTGGAGTCAAAATGCAAAGCCTCACAGCATATGCCAGAGAACTCGAACCGGTCAACCCTGGGCGGGGGAGCTTTGAGTTACGAACGCAACTTGAGGATTCCTCCTAGGAGACCGGCCTCCTTCACCACCTCTCGCAACAACACTCACGCTCGACCCGCGGACCACATTTACCCTCTAAAGCTTCACCAGCCGTCCCATATATGAGTAGGATTGAGTCATATCGAAAGCGAGGCTCGATCATGCGTACCACGAAGCAGCTCAGCATCACCCTCCCCAACAGCATGGCGGACGCTCGCCAAAGAGCGCGTCGCCTCCGGCGCATACGCCAGCGAGAGCGAGGTCGTGCGTGATGGCTTGCGCGCACTGTTCGCGCGCGACGAAGCAGTCGAGAACTGGCTGCGCCGGGACCCCAGGTCATCACCTCCGTCAAAGAGTTGCGCGCCGATCCCTCGCGGGCCATCAGCTCAGAGGAGATGCGCGCCGAGCTCTCCCGCTGGCATACCGAGCGCCTTGCAGACAGCTCCTCGTGACGCATCAGGTCGTCTACTCACCACGTGCCCATAGACAGTTACGCGCGATCTACGATTGGATCGCGGGTGAAGCTGGGCCGGAAATCGCACAGCGATTCGTGCTCTCGATCTATGATGACTGCGACGATCTGGCAGACTTCCCTCTCCGGGGCCGTGCTCGGGATGACCTGACGCCCGGGATGCGAGTGATCGGGTTCCGTCGGCGGAGCCGATGATCGCGTTCCTGGTCACCAGCGATGAAGTCGAGATTCATGGTGTCTACTACGGTGGCAGCGACTACGAGGCTCTGATCCTCGACAGTCTCGACTGAGCACTGGTTACAGCCCGAGACCAGGATCATCGCGTCGAGACTGCGCGCTCGAAGGTTCACGGTTGGTTACGCCGCGCAGCCGTCGTGCGCGCTCGGCGGCAAGCTCACGGGCATTCTCAGCCGCAGCCCGCTGCGCTTCGATGCGCGCAGCAGCTTGCTCCGGCGGCAGGCTGCGAGCAGGTTCTCAGCTTCGCCACGCGCCGCAGTCGCGTGTGGCACGGGCGCTTCGGGCTTCGCGTGCGGGTTGGATGAACCGTGCCCGTACCGGGTGGCGGCGCACCCGCTCGCCGCCGAGGTGATGGGCGAGCAGTGCCAGATGTTCGCGGTCGTGCCGTTTGCTGAGTACCTTGTGCTCGGCTCTGCGCTGCGGCAAGGGTGCGGGCAGTGTCGACCACACGCGGGTCATCGTCTGCGCGACGCTCAACGACGGTAGCCGCCCAAACCCTGAGCGAAGCACCTTGGTGCGGCGGACTACCCCAGGCGTCTCGCGCGTAGTGGCTCCCCTTGCGCGAGTGTGTTCAGTGGCGACCTGGTGTTTCTCCTGCCGCGCTTTGCGTCGTCCGAGGCGGCCAGCTGTGGCCTGCCGTTCCGGCGCGCCGCCTCTTGTCGGTGGCGGCAGCGAGGCAAGCTTTCGCCATCGGCTACGGCTCGCGGCACAGCTCCGACACGGCCTCTGTGCGGGCCTGCGCCGCAGTGGCTCTCGGCGGCGCGCAAAGCGTCAGCACTCTCTCGTCCTCCACCCTATGGCTCGGCCCGTTGCTGGGCAAGACGATCCGCAACCCTCGCCCAACGCTTGCTCGGCCTGTCGCTCGGCGCGCTCGGCCTCGCGGATGAGCTGGGCAACGCGGTCATTCACGAGCTTCACCGGGCCGTCAGCGACAAGGCCGCGCACCGCCTCCGCTGCGCGTTCGGTCGCGTCGGAAAGGCCACGGTCTGCGCTGTCGCGTTCCATCGCCTCGATGAACTGTGCCCGTGCATCGGCCATGCCCTCAGCAACGACGTGCAGGGTGTTTGTATCGCACCCTCGGGTCATGCCGACATAGACCGCTGCGCCGCCCATGCTGTCGGCGAGAACGGTATGCGAAGCGGGCACGGTCACCCCCTGCACCCCGTAGGCGGTCGCGGCGTAGGAGAGGTGGGTGTGCTCGCGCACATACTCGGCAGGCAGATGAAGCGAGCATTCACGTTTGCGGGTGCTGTGCGCGTCGCGGACCCACAGCGAACCGTCCTGCTCGACGTGTTGCACGATCCACTGTTGCCGGTTCGCCACGCCCAGCTCGGTGCGGTTCTGGCGGGTCTGGATGAGGTCACCGCGCCCGATACTCAGGCCGTCGTTGCCCGTGGTCGTGGTGGTGTCGTCGACGACGCTCGCGCGGGTGCGTTCGTCTCGGATGCGGTCATTCAGTCGCGTGGCTTCGTCGTTGGATGCCACGGTGACCGCCTCACCCTCGCGCCTGCTGGTAGCGAGGTGTTCGCGCAGCTCGTCGGCGTCGGCGTGCAGCCGGATCAACCCAAGTTCGCGCAGCCGGTCAAACACCTTGCCGGGGTTGCGGCGATCCCGCATCCGCACGGTGACTTCGGCGTATTCCGGGTCGGTGAAGCGGTGTACCTCGGCCATGTCGAACGCGCGCCGACGGAGTTGCGCGGCCATGTCGAGGACGCCGCCCCTGCCGACAGCGGGCAGTTGCGCGCGATCCCCGACAAGCGCGAACGGTTGCACCCGCCTCGGCGGCAACCGTAAGCAAGGCGAGAGCGGTGTCTTGGTTGAGCATCCCGGCTTCGTCCACCACGATCCGCTCCCCGCGCCGCAACCGCGCTGCTCGCGGTGGGCCGCTGTAGGCCGCGCCAGTGATCGGGATCGGTGTCGCCTACAGCGAGGCGTGACCATACGCCGTCAGCGTTCCAGCGCCACCCGTGCGCGTACACGAGTGAGGCGACCGATTCAGCCGGCACGCCGAGTTCCTGGCTGCGCGACCTCGGCGGCGCGCTTGGTCGGCGCGACAACCCGCACCCTGCCGCCATGTTGTTCGGCGGCCCGGATAGCTGTGGCGAGCATCGTGGTCTTGCCCGCACCGGCAGCGCCCTCCACGATCACCAAAGGATCGACGGAGGTGACCGCTGCGGCCGCGTCGAGCTGACCAGGGTCGAGTTGCTGCCCGAGCGCGGCCGCGTGCTCGCGCACATCGGCGTCCTCCGGCTCGCGCTCGGGTATGCGGGCGGTGATGAGGTCGCGTAGTTCCGTCTCAACCTGCACCACCCGCACGCTTGTGAGATGCGCCACATGCTCCGGCGTCACGGCGGCAGGCGGGAGGATCGAGAAGCAGTCCTCGAGCGCGAGCGTCGTCGCCACCGCGATCAGCTCGCGGAGTTCATCAGGGGTTGCACGCACCCCTGCTTCGGTGATGATGAGGGTGGCGTGCTCCTGCACGGTGTGGCGAGTCCACGCCGACTCTGCGGCGGCGCAACGATCCAGTGCACGCGATGCGATCCGCTGCACCGAGAGTTCATCACTTGATACCGGCTGACTCGCCGGCCTGCGCGTCAAGTGGTTGGGGTCGTAGCCGGCCTCGCGTAGCTCGGTCAGCCAGGCTTCTTCTTCCCGCAAAGTCGTGGGCTTCTTCGCCGGGCGTTCATGTGCCCACGCCTGCGCGGTCAGTCGCGACGACACGACCGGCCCCATCGTTTCACCCGGATGCGCGGCCTCCCATTCGGCTTCGAGCCGCGCGAGGTTCTTCCGCACCTGCTCGCCGCGCTTACTCATCAGCGCGTTGAACGGCTCAAGCTCGGTGACCTCTCCTGTAATAGGGTCGAGGGTGAGGCCTTGCCGATCCAGCACCGCCGCGAGTTCAGGGCTGGCGGCGACCACGGCAGTACCGAGGGCGCGGATCGCGCCCTGCTGCTTGAACATCGCCGCCGTATCGAGTGCCCGCCACTCTGCCCGCCGCCCAAACCCTGGTACCGACCTGCATATGGATATGCCGGTGCGGGTCACCCGCGCGGGAGGTGCGGTGCGTGATGCCAACAACCTGCATGTGCTCGACTGGCACGACCTCTTGCTTCCCGCGCGGGCCGACACGAGTCACCGAGTGCTGCGCGAGCCACCGCTGAATCTCCGACAGCGCGCCCTGCTGTGCCGCGTCCAGCGCCTCAGACACCTCGGGATGCAGCGCCGCCGCAATCGACAGGCTCTTGGGGGTGTTGATGACCATTTCCGCGAACCGGGGAGACCCCTGCCGATCCGACCCCGCCAGACGAGGCTTGCCCATCCGCTCGCCGGTATCGGGATTGATCCAATCCACCCAGCCCGCATACTCATCAGCGGTCAGCGCCCGACTACTCGCGGCTTCGCCCGAGGCGTCGAGCACCGTGTACTGAACCCCGGTGCTGTCGAACAGGTAGTAGTCGTCAGCGCGCGAAGCGGTCGGCCTCGACATAGCGCAGCGCATCAGCCCCGGTGCCCCGGAACAGGATCACGCCGCCCTGCATCAATCACCACCTCCGCTACATCATGTTCTTGCAACTACACATTGTAGTATACGTTCATTCACTTTGAGAGCGTGGTGTCTCAGAACTATTGGTGACAGTTCTGCGTCAAGACACCGTAGTCATCTTCAGAGCTCGGCGTGCGTCGCGGGGGAATCACGCAACCTGCCTGATGGCAGGTGCACAGCAATGGGATCCGAGGTAACACAGCACGCCACAGCCATGGGCACCCGGCAGGAGTCGCAAGTACTCTTGAGTGGTGACGCTTCAGGAATATCTACAAGAAGACGGCAACGGAAAGTATGCGCCTTACGTCGTTCCTGACCTGGTGCCGCCTGCTGGCGTGGAGGCCGAGTTGCTTATCGTGTTGGAATCCCCGCACTTCGACGAATTGAGAACTGGCAAACCACTATCTGGAAGTGCTGGCTGTGCCGCGCTGAAGTTTCTGGCACCAGCGACGTCATCACAGGAACCGCTTGGGCCGTATATCGCTCAACGCCACGACACTGGCGATTTTCGAGTCGCTATTGTCAACGTGAGTCCGGTTCCACTACAAGTTCAGGCCTACCTGGAAAGCATGCCGTCACCGCTCCTCCCTGCTGCCGATTGGGCAGTGATGCTTGCAATCCAAGGGTCACAGAAGGAAGCCGTATCGAAGCTAAGTTCCATCAACGAGCAGGACGCAAATCGTCTGCTTATACCTGGTCTTCAGAGACGCATAAGCACGCTTGACCTCTCAAGCACAGCAGTAATTTTTACGTCGGGCACATTTGCCCAACGCAGCTGGCAAGAGATAGCTTCACGTCCACCTATGACGACTCTGCCAATCCCTCACCCGTCAAGAAACCTCTGGCAGAAGACAACAAACTCAGTTTGCAATACGCCAAGAGCTGAGCTCCGACGCAAGGTGCACGAGAAGAATCTAACTGAACTTCGGAGGCTATTCACTGCCAGCACAACCTAAGCCAATGATCCGGCCATCTTGAGCAGCCACTCACAACAGCTCCACTCAAGTGGGCAATCCGCACGAGCAATTAACGGTCAGAAGAACGCTCTCCGAAGATGCACACCAAAGGTGAAACAGTCGCCCTAACTTCATAGGAACCCGACCCTTTGGTCACACCCATCGAACACCTGCGGTATTCGCATCTTTAATGTTGGCACCTTTGAGGTTCACGCCTCTCAGAGATGCTCCGGAGAAGTTAGCACCGCCGAGATTGGCCTCCGAGAAATCAGCACCCTCGAGATTCACCCCAGCAAAGTTCACCTTCCTGGCATTCACCCCAGCAAAGTTCAGTGTGGCTCCATCCAAGTTCGCGCCAGAGAAATTCGCCGGCAAGACATCCCCAACACCATTCTTCGTAGAAAGCGAACCCCCCTCAAAGAACGCCCCAGAAAGGTCTGCATCAGTTAGATTCGCACTCCACAACTGGGCACCCTTGAATACTGCTCGGGAAAGGTTAGCTCCGGAGAAGTTAGCACCGCCGAGATTGGCCTCCGAGAAATCAGCACCCTCGAGATTCACCCCAGCAAAGTTCACCTTCCTGGCATTCACCCCAGCAAAGTTCAGTGTGGCTCCATCCAAGTTCGCGCCAGAGAAATTCGCCGGCAAGACATCCCCAACACCATTCTTCGTAGAAAGCGAACCCCCCTCAAAGAACGCCCCAGAAAGGTCTGCATCAGTTAGATTCGCACTCCACAACTGGGCACCCTTGAATACTTGCTCGGGAAAGGTTAGCTCCGGAGAAGTTAGCACCGCCGAGATTGGCCTCCGAGAAATCAGCACCCTCGAGATTCACCCCAGCAAAGTTCACCTTCCTGGCATTCACCCCAGCAAAGTTCAGTGTGGCTCCATCCAAGTTCGCGCCAGAGAAATTCGCCGGCAAGACATCCCCAACACCATTCTTCGTAGAAAGCGAACCCCCCTCAAAGAACGCCCCAGAAAGGTCTGCATCAGTTAGATTCGCACTCCACAACTGGGCACCCTTGAATACTGCTCGGGAAAGGTTAGCTCCGGAGAAGTTAGCACCGCCGAGATTGGCCTCCGAGAAATCAGCACCCTCGAGATTCACCCCAGCAAAGTTCACCTTCCTGGCATTCACCCCAGCAAAGTTCAGTGTGGCTCCATCCAAGTTCGCGCCAGAGAAATTCGCCGGCAAGACATCCCCAACACCATTCTTCGTAGAAAGCGAACCCCCCTCAAAGAACGCCCCAGAAAGGTCTGCATCAGTTAGATTCGCACTCCACAACTGGGCACCCTTGAATACTGCTCGGGAAAGGTTAGCTCCGGAGAAGTTAGCACCGCCGAGATTGGCCTCCGAGAAATCAGCACCCTCGAGATTCACCCCAGAGAAGTCTTGCCTGCGCAGATCCGCACCCGAAAAATCCGGCCCCGCCACGAGAGCGTCATCCTCAAACTCTTCGGACTGTTCCTGCGCACCTTGACCCAGGAGTTCGGTCACAGGCTCCGCCACGACTTTGAGCATTTCTGAGGCAGAATGCTCAGGTTCACTCACCTCCCCTCCCACATCTACCCCGGCCAGCTGACCGTAAGCAGATAGATCCACTGTTGATCGCAAAGATTGGATCTCACCTGCTACCAGTGAGTCAATCGGTTCACAGACGCGGAACATCGTGTCTAGCGCACGCCAGGCGTAATCACTTTCGTGGTCTTTGCCAGCGAGGTGCTTGTTGGCGTTTCGCACTGGGATCAGCTCGAATGCCCAGCCTCGGTGTCCTCGACCCAACTTCGATGCAAAAATACGAGGCCAGTGTTTCGTTAGAAGAAGCAAGCATGTACTGATATCAATGGATTCCGCGCCCGATTCAACAGTTGCTGACTCCGGAAGGTGCCTGTGCCGCCTAACATCTTCAATCGTTGGCGCCTTCTCATACGTGAGAACTTCGAGCACACCTTCGGCCCACCAATCGTCACCGTACTTCTCGGCGATCCCCTCACAAACAAAGCGCGAGAGCGGTGTCCTAAGGAGCCCCAGCCCGGAAGCAACCAACTGCTCATTCACTGCCACGTTGCCACCTTCTTGACTTAGCTGCCCAAATGAGAGGCCAGCTGTTAGCGCTTCCCGATCTGTACTCAATTTTGGCAGAACGCTTGCAGAGTTCGGCATCGAATGCTGTGGGAGAGTCAATCTACTTACCCTTTCCCGTCTTTTTCATCGAGAAACTGCCATTGCCGTGGTTGACTTTGGTGTAGCCGCCGAAGGATGAACCTGAACCGGACTTCTGGTGCAAGCGTGCGGCACTCACCGCCTTGGAACCCGATGACTTGCCTGCGCCGCTACCGCGATTGCCACCCTTTGCCATGATCATTTCCTTTCAAACTGGATGAGCGAAATATTCCAGTTTCAGGGTTTGACCCAGCAATGTCAAGTCCAGATTTCAGTTTCTTGATTTGTTGACGCCTCCGGTGGATGAGGAACACACCTCTGACACTCGCTAGAAGAGCAAGAAGTGAGCTACCCTGCGCGACCACGGCGACCGGGCGGGAGCAACCCTCGGCTTCGGGCTTTAGCGATCCAGCCCTGCGCGGTACTGAGCGCGACGCCGTTGATGTCGGCCATCGTTGCCGAGGGGTTCCCGTCGCCCTGACCCGAGAGCTTGCCGTGCTGCAACGCAACGAGTTCGTAGAAGTCGGGCACCTGCTTCGGGTTGCCGAGCGGCTTCAAGAGGTCGCGGTCGCTGACCTTGCGACCGCTGGGGAGCACGATCTTGTTGCCGGTGACGGTGGCGACGCGCTTCATTGCGAACAGGCGCTTGTTGATCGCGGCCTCGATCTTCGCAGTCGGCAGTTCGCGCAGCAGGTGGCTGGTGATGGGGTCGCCCGGTCGCCACGGCAGATAAATCACGCCGGTGATGCGTACTTCCTCGGGAGTTGCGTAGAGCTGCCGCTGCAAACGGATCATCACCCGCGTGGCCGTGCTCTCATGCTCGATGTAGCGCCACCGGCCGTCCGCAGTTTCGTTCTGCTCCGAGTCGGCGGCCTCGCCCGTCGCCTGGTCGTCGTAGCCGAGTACGCGGTCGATCTCGTCGCTCGCATCGTCGGGGCGCTCGCCGGGAAAGCGGGGGGCCAAGTGCCAGCCCGCAGGCAGGTCAGCCTGTGTGAGCAGCCCGTCTGCGCTCTGATCCCCTGGGCCGGGCGTGGGTAGTGCCATGCGCACGAGTCTATCGGAAACACACACTCATCTCATGTAGTTGCGGTTACACGTTGTTTGTGTTCTAATATCAGGTACTCGCAAGAACACTAGTTAATGGTGGCGTTCACCCGCTCGCGATGAGAGGAAAGGGCATGACCGAGGCGACGACTCAGACGGACTACCTCACGCGCTCCGAGGCCGCCGCGCGGTGCCGGGTGCCGCTGCCGACGTTCGACAAGCTGCGCCGCGAGGGGTTGATCCCCGAACCGGATGCCGAGGTGGGCAAGCACAAACTCTGGCGAGCAGACACGATCGACGAGTTCCTAGAAGTCGGCGGAACGAGACGCTGATGGCTGGCCGACCGTCGAACAGCTCCCCGGTGCGGGTCGATCCGAACACGGGTCGCCCGCTTCCCGAGGGGATACGTTGGCGGGCGGATCGCAGCCGCTATCAGATTCGCGTGACGGTCACCGATCTGGCGGGGAACAAACAGCACCGCTCCCGCATGTTCCTCACCCTCGCAGAAGCAAAGCGTGAGCTTGCGAAAGAGGTATCGGGGCGCAACCTGAACGCGGGCATGACACTCGAACAATGGCATGAGCGGTACTGGCCTGCCATCGCCGCCTCAGTGCGGCCCGGCACTGCGCGCGGCTACGCCGTGTCCTGGCGCAAGCGGGTGCAGCCGACGCTCGGGCATAAGAAGCTCGAAGACATCACCTCGCCGCTCATCGAATCGGCAATGGTGTCGTGGGCTGGGTCGCCGTCGATGAAGGTCGATTCGCTGGCTGTGCTCAGTCGCCTGCTCGACGGCGCGCGGCGGGCACGGATCATCGACTTCAACCCGGCGCGGGAGGTGAAACGCCCCACCCAGGATCAATCAGTGTCGCCCACCTCACGGGCGCTCACCGTGAAGCAGATCGCCAAGCTGCTCGATCTGATTCCCGAGGGCGTCTACCAACGCTATGCCGCTGCTCTCGTGTTCACGGGGATGCGCGCGGGCGAGGCCACCGCCATGCGGGTGCGCGACGCCGATCTGAAACGCAACATCCTCCGCGTCAGCCGCAGCTTCTCGCCGGGCGAGAACGGCGAACTGATCGAACAGAGCCCGAAGAGTCACAAAGAGCGAGAGGTGCCGATCATCAAGGCGTTCCGCCCGTTCGTGGTCGAAGCTGCCAAGGGCAAGGAACCCGATGATCTACTGTGGGCGGGATCGAACGGCGGCAGGCTCACCGCACGCAACTTCCGCCGCGCAGTCGAGTGGGAGAAGATCAAGACCGTACTGCGTCGGCCCGACTTACGCGTGCATGACCTCAGGCATACTTTCGCCACGATCCTGTTCGATGCGGGCGCTTCGGCTCCCGATGTGCAGGCGGTGCTCGGGCATTCGAGCCTGCAAGTCACCGAACGCTACTCACGCGCACGCGAGGGCGTTGCCAAGCGTGCCGGATCGGTGCTCGACAGCCTGTTCGATCCCGCCGAGCCACAGTCGAAGAAGAACGGCAAGAAGCCCGGCGCGAAGAAGTCACACCGCCGCCCAGCAACCCCGAATCTGTACGACCCGTTCCGCGATCCGTTTGGCACCACGGGCCGAGGAAATGGCCCAAGAATGGCCCAAGGTCACGATTCACTCGGCCTGTGAGAGCCTACGGCGGCTCGGTTTCGACAGGCTCAACCGGCGGCGCAGCGTGCAGGCAAGCCACAGAACCACCGTCTGACCAGGAAAAATAAAAGAACCCTCAAGAGTAGAAGCCTCTTGAGGGTTCAGTAATGGCGTAATGACCACTACGTGGCTCCGACCGGCATCGATCCGGTGACCTTTCGATTTTCAGTCGAACGCTCTACCAACTGAGCTACAGAGCCCTGACGTTCACATAAAGCAATCGCCAGAGATGAAGAAACCCTTCCTAAGAAGGGCACTTCATCTAGCGACCCTGACGGGACTTGAACCCGCGACCTCCGCCGTGACAGGGCGGCGCGCTAACCAACTGCGCTACAGGGCCATAATATTTAGTTGTATTTGGTAACCGCGTGACCCCAACGGGATTCGAACCCGTGCTGCCGCCGTGAAAGGGCGGTGTCCTAGGCCACTAAACGATGGGGCCTTAGGCGCCTAAGCGCCTTGGGCTACCGAGATGTAAGCTTACGATGAATTGTTGGGGCTATGCAAATCGACGCGCAATTAAGTTCGAAAATGGCTCAAATTCCCCGGAATTACGCCAATTTCTGAGTTCACCCTCGGCGCGTCGCCACTTGGCCAAAAAGACCTAGTAACCGCCGAGTGCGCGCTGCACTCGCTGCAACGAAATGTTTTCGTGCAACATGACGCCCTGACCGGTGCGCTGCTCAAAGTGAAACCCGAGCTTGCCCTGAATAAGCATGCCGATCAGGTAGGGCTCGAGGGGGTTCCAAAGCACCCAGGTCGGCTGACCTTTCGAATTGTTCCCCAAAAACGTGATCTCAATTTCGCGGCTACCGACGCGCTGGACCGAGGGAACCATCGCGCGCGTCGACAGCGTCACATTTTCAGACTGCTGCACCTCACTCATGTCTCGATCCTAGCCAATCAACTGGGCAAGTGCATGGGAAAGAATGTTGCAATTTGTGCTACGGCGTCACTCTCCAGCGAAGAAACTGCCTGTTACCCTCGCAAGCCCATGCAGATCGTCAACGTGCGCAAGTTCGCGCGCCGAGTGCATCGACAGCAGAGGCACCCCAGCATCAAGCGTGCGCATTCCCAGACGCGTCGCGGTGAGCGGACCAATCGTGGAGCCGCACGGCACTCCATTGTTCGAGACAAACACCTGTGATGTGACGCCAGCCTGCTCACAGCAGCGCTGCCAGAGGGCGGCACCGTGCGCATCGGTCGCGTAGCGTTGATTCGCGTTGACCTTCAACATTGGCCCGCCACCGGCAACAGGCTGCACGTTTGGGTCGTGCTTCTCTGAGTAGTTCGGATGCACCGAATGCCCCGCATCGGCCGAGAGACACCATGAGGCCGACATTGCGCGCGCCGATTCCTCCTCGGTAGCTCCAAGCCCCGCCCGCAGCCGCACGAGTACATCCTCGAGCATCGGTCCGCTTGCACCCGATCGCGTCTGCGAGCCCAATTCCTCGTGGTCAAACGCAGCAAGCATTGCGATACTGCCGGGCGCGACCTCCCCCGCAACAAGTGCGACCAGACCGGCATACACCGAGGTCAGGTTGTCAAGACGTGGCGAAGCAAAAAGTTCCCGTTCCGCCCCGAGCAGCCCTGGCGCCTGGGTATCCACGAGACGTACGTCGGCACCCACAATGTCATCCGCACGAATCCCTGCCCGCTCCGCGAGCAGATCCCCCACCGAGACCTGGCCCATGCCGATCACTGGTTGCATGTGTCGTTGCCGGTCCACCGTCATGGCACTGCCACCGTCACGGTCAAGGTGAATCGCAAGCATTGGTACACGAGCAATTGCTTCGGTGCTTACGAGATGCTCAGATCCATCGGACGCGACCAGGCGCCCAGCAACCGCGAGATCTCTATCGAACCAGGTACTGAGCAGCGGCCCGCCGTATACCTCAACACCGAGCTGCGCCCAGCCCTTCGCTGAAAAGTCCGGCTGCGGCTTCAGCACGAGGCCCGGTGAATCGGTGTGGCAGCCGAGCACCCGCACCGGGCTGCTCGCGGTCAGTTCCGATCCCGCGCGCCACGCAATAATTGCCCCGTCGCGGCGCGTGAATGCGCGACCATCGGGTTCAAGCGCGCTCCAGGCGTCTGTTTCAACGAGCTCGGTGAATCCTGCGGCGAACAATACTTCTGCCGCCGCCTCAACTGCGTGGTACGAGGTCGGTGCGGCCTCTACAAACCCGGCGAAACCGTCAATGTATTCGTTCCGAACAGTGAGCTGGGATGAAAACGAAGCGGCCATGGCTCCATCAAATCATGGGCGGCGAGGATCAGCACCCAGGCTCGTCGCCACCACTCGCTCTTCGCTGACCAGCCACTTCCAGGAAAACCGCGCGTTCCTGCCACCGCAAACGCACAACGACCCCGCAAGGTATGCACCTGGCGGGGTCGTTGATTCGAAAATCTAGTTCTGCACCGGAGGCTCGAACGCGGTCGCGAATTCGGCGAGCAGGCGAGCACCGAAGCCGGTCGAACCGGTCGAGCGCCACAGGTCATCGCTCTCGGCCTGCATGGTACCGGCGATATCGAGGTGCCCCCAAGGCAGTCCGTCGACGAACTCATTCAAGAAGAGCGCGGCGAGGATCACCCCACCGTACTGCCCGCCGATGTTTGAAAGGTCGGCTACATCGCTCTTGAGCTGCTCGCGGTAGCGGTGGTCGAGCGGCATGCGCCAGGTGTTCTCGTCGGTGGTGTCTGCTGCTGCCTGCAACTGCTCGGCTACCGAATCGTTGTTCGCGAGCATTGCGGCGGTCTTGGTACCAAGAGCCATCATTGCGGCGCCGGTAAGGGTTGCAATATCGACGATGGCGTCTGGGCGACGCTTCTCTTCGGTCGCCAGCACGAGGCCGTCTGCGAGCACGAGGCGGCCCTCAGCGTCGGTGTTCTTAACCTCAACGGTGGTGCCGCCGCGGATGGAGAGCACGTCGCCGAGCTTGGTCGCGCTGCCTGAGGGCATGTTGTCGGTGCACATGAGCCAGCCGGTGACGACGCTAGTCGCACCGAGCTCACGCAGTGAGGTCATCGATGAGAACACTGCGCCCGCGCCCATCATGTCAAGCTTCATCGCCGCGTGCATCGCATTGGACGGCTTCAGGCTGATTCCGCCCGAGTCGTACATGATGCCCTTGCCGACCAGTGCGAGGTGCGCTGTCTCGTCGGTCGCACCCTCGGGTGTGTAACGAATCTTGATCATGCGTGGCTCTTCGGTGCTGCCCGCGTTCACTCCGAGCAGTCCGCCACAACCCATCTCGATCAGCTGTTGGCGGTCGAACACCTCGACCTCGAGGCCAAAGCGAGGGGCCAGGCCTTCGACAATTTCTGCGAACTTCACTGCGCTCAGGTGGCGGGGAGGGGTGTTACCAAGATCACGGGAAAGGCTCGCGGTGCGGGCGAGGATCAGGCCACGCTCCGTGCCGATCTCTGCAGCGTCTGCAGCTTCGCCTTCGAGCACGAGCGTGAGTCGCTCGAGCGGCACGGTCTTCGGCTCACCCTTCAGCGCGTCGTAGCGGTAGCGGGCGAGCACCGCGCCCTCCGTGGCGGCCTGTGCGGCAATCTCGGGAGAGAGACCCTCGCCGTCAGCACTAGGCGCCACAACGCTGGTCAGGTCAACCGAAAGCCACGCTACCTCGCGGGCAGCACGGGTAAACGAAGCCACCGCGTCACGCCACTGTGCCTTGTTGCTGATGCCCTTGCCGGTACCCACGAACACCTGCATCGGCACCCCCGGCAGCACGAGCGTCTGGCCACTCTTACCAAGGAAGCCAGCTGCGGCGAGCGCGTCGCGGTCGAGCGAGCCTACGAGCGATTCGGGCAGGTCACCTTCAGAACCCACGAACACGGCAAATGCGCCAGCGCCTTCGTGGCTCGCGGCCACGGATACAGCCACTTCTTGGTCTAGTGAGGGTACGGGATTGAAGTCTGGGGAGATCACAACAGTCATACGTCCCACCCTACTCACTCGTCCCTACGCCCCTTCGGAGTATTGAGCAAGCACGCGAGGCGATCCTCGGCTCTATTTATCGCTCCCATTCGACCCGGTATCCGGTCGAACGCATGGAAGGCCACACCTGCTTTGCCTGCGCGATGAGTGCTTGCGCTGCTTCCTTCGACGGCGCAAAGTGCACGTGCACACTCCCAATTGGGAGGTGGCTGATCTGCTCGAGGTCGTGTTCCACTGACCCATCGAGCGTGATGCTCACGAGCTTCGTGAGGCCCGCCAGGGGCGCAACATCCGAGACGGGGTAGTTGAAGGCGACAAGTTGAGTGCGCTGGCCGACGAGCACCAGGTCAGATTCATCGGCCGCCTTATCGCCGTAGTCGAAGTCCAAAAGTTTCTTTGCACCGAGCACTTTGAGGTTCTCAAGTTGCAGGCGGTCGAGCTCGAGCACACGCAACTTCGGCATGCTCGCAAGTGGCGCAAGGTCGACTGTGCCCAGCTTAGAGATTCTCAGCGTGGTGATCTTGGTCAGGCGCGCGATTGCCTCAGGCGCAAGGGTCGTCACACCGACCAGCGACAGGCTCTTGATCCTCGGCGAATCATTCAACGCGTCAAGATCATCAAACGGAATCTGGATGATGACGAGGTTGTTCAGTAGTGGGCTCGCTGCGATGAGCGGCAAGTGCTCCTGCGTGAAAGAGTCAGACCCGATGATGAGCTCGCGCAGCTGCGGAATCAACGGAATATTCTCGATCCCAACGACCGGTCCCGGTGCCCAGATTCTGATGAAGCGCAGTTTGGGCATCTGTAGGCAAAGAGCGAGATCAATCTCACCCGGTTCCTTCAGATTCAGTTGGTTGATATCGCCCAGCACCTCTTCGAGGCTGAGCCCCTGCGCTTCATGTTGGGCAAAGTACTGCCGCCAGTAGGGGTTAAGTGATGCGTAAGTGGTCATATGTTGGTACGCCCGCTTCCTTGGTCACCAATGAATTCGGTCAAAGATATCACCGGGAATAGATGCATACGCATGTATGTTGCACCAAGCATGCGAGCTTTCGGATTCCTCTCCTTCGGTCACTACGGCAACGTCCGCGGCAGCAACACGCGCACCGCCGGCGACATGTTGCACCAGACCATCGACCTCGCTCAAGCTGCGGACGAAATCGGCGTAAACGGCGCCTACGTGCGCGTGCACCACTTCGCGAAGCAGGCAGCCTCTCCCGTGCCGCTGCTCACCGCCATGGCCGCGCGCACCAAGCACATCGAAGTCGGCACTGGCGTGATCGACATGCGCTACGAGAATCCGCTCTACCTCGCCGAAGAGCTCGCGGCACTCGACTACATCGCCGACAAGCGCATCGCGATCGGCATTAGCCGAGGGTCTCCCGAGCCTGCGTTGCGCGGGTACGAGGCATTTGGGTACACGGGATCCGAGGATCCTCGGGGCGCCGATATCGCGCGAGACAAGTTCGAGTACTTTCTGCAAGCACTCGATGGCGACGGGCTCGTCGAGGGTGATCCCCCAGATGGTCGGCCCAAACCAACGGCTCACGATTGAACCCTTCTCGCCGACGCTGCGCGACCGCATTTGGTGGGGTGCAGCCTCACGCGAGAGCGCCCAGCAGGTTGGTCGCCAGGGTCTGAACCTGATGAGCTCGACCCTGCTCACCGAGGCAACCGGCCAGCCCTTTCACGTGTTGCAGCGCGAGCAGATCGATCGCTTCCGTGAGGCCTACAAGGAGGCCGGGCACACCGGCGCACCCAGGGTAAGCGTGAGCCGCAGCGTCTTCCCCATCATGAATGAGCAGGACGAGCTCTACTTCGGCATGCGTTCACGTGAAAGCGGCGACCAGATCGGCATGATTGACGGGCTGCAAAGCACCTTCGGAAAAACCTACGCGGCAACCCCGGACAAGCTCATCGAACAGCTGCGCGCCGACGACGCGGTGATGTCGGCCGACACCCTGATGCTGACCATCCCGAACCAGCTGGGTGTCGAATACAACCTGCACGTACTGCAGTCCTTCGCAGAGCACGTCGCGCCATCGCTCGGGTGGAAGCCGAACACAGAAGGCCCTGTGCAGGGAGACACGATCTAAGCGCTGGCACCCTACAGTTCCATTGCAACCTTGGCGCTCATCGGCCCGCCACACTCCTCAGATCCGCCAGTTCGCACCCACTCCGGATGGATTTGTGTTTCGAACAGCACCTCACCGGTCGAGTCAGTGGCAAGAAGAGTTAGAGGCTCTTCGGGGAAGAACAAAGTTGCGGTCCAAGTATCTTGGTCTTGCTGAGCCTGCACGGCGTAGCCAGACCGCATCGACTCTTGAAGCGCTTCTTCACCCACGCAGTTCGATCCACCACAAACGGTTATTTCGGATACCTGACTTGAGTCGCCAATGAGTTGAATACTCAACGTACTGGAATATCCAATCGCTGGGCAGGCGGTCTCCACAGGTGAGCAGCCGGCCACAAGAAGCATCGACGCAATTACGAGGGCAAAAAGTGAGATCACTCGCGCAATGAACCTGTGCATGCCGCTCACTATAACTTCGAACGCGACATGCGGCTAACGATCATTCAGCGCGGCACTAGTTTGATTCTCTCTGGCCCTCTTTTTTAGAGCACTAGGCTCTTGCGACGATCCCTGCTCCAACTGCAAGGGATACCTCGCCGAAACCCCCACCACGATTCTGACACCGTGCCAGATCGCTCTGTTCAGGATTGATCTGGCACGGTGTCAGTCTGCTTGAAAACTCGCCGCACGCCACCTCGGGCGAGCATGAGGACGATAATCAACGCCGTCACCTGGAAGAACCCGCCGAGGCTCACCGAATCGCCGAAGAGCAGCGCAACGAGTTCAAGCACCAAGAATTTGCTACCTGGAAGCACGAGCAAAAGCGTGCATACGCTGACGACACGTGCCGCAATATTCTTCGCGCTGCGAAT
>JAUCCH010000076.1:0-18059 GCA_034676385.1 Leucobacter sp. | reverse complement strand
GCCCCAGAAGGCAATGCTGAGCGGCAGTGTAAAGATGTAGATCAGATTTCCTACCGCGGTCATCGACACAGAAAGTGCCACGTTGCCACCCGATCGGTGCGTGAGTACCTGTGAAATGTTTCCGGGCGGGCAGCAGGCGACCAGGATCATTCCGAGCGCCATTGATGGGGTCACTGGCAGAATGAGGGTGAGCCCAAACGTCACCGCCGGCAACACCAGCAGCTGGGCGAGGATCGCGATGATGAATGGTCTTGGGTGCCGCAACACCACTTTGAAGTCTTCAGGGGTAGTGTCGAGCGCAATGCCGAGCATGATGAGCCCAAGCACGACGTTCAGGATCACAAGCGTGCCCGGAGCAAAATTTAGGACGACTTCATCGATGTTCATTTTGCTCCCTCGTATGGCTGCGTCATTGCAGCTGTTTCCGCGCGTACCGCTCCACGGTAGGCATCCTTGTTCACGTAATACGACATGCGTTCAAGTCCAAGATATTTGTATCCCGCGGTCAAGTCCGGCCATTGCTCGTTGGTGACCTTTTCTCGGAATCGTGCGGCACGCGACGGGTCTGCGTGCTCAGCGTGCAGATATGCGGCGATCAATGCCGCTTGCTCGTAGCGACCTTGCCATCCGAGCCCAGAAGCCTCGACCATTCCCATCACGTACAGCCCGTTGAAGGCGGGCGCGAAGATGTTGAGGTACAGATCTGGCGCAAACCCTTGCCAGTTCAGGTGTTCGCGATCGACCATTGGATAGTCGAGTTTGTACCCGGTTGCGAGCAGGATGAGGTCGTAGTCCGCACTCTTCCCCTTATTGAAGTACACCGTGTTTCCATCGAAGCGCTCAATGTCAGGCATGATTCGCAGATCACCCTGGCCTAAGTGGTTCAAGATAAGTGTGTTCACAATGGGGTGCGACTCGTAAATCTTGTAGTCAGGCTTTGGGAAGCCGAATCGCACGGGGTCCCCAGTGAACGCCTGAAGCAGTCGCTTATCCACGAACTGCTTGATTCGCCGAGGCATCGGCTTGCCCTGGTTCAGGGTGTCTGTCGGTCGACCAAGCAGATACCTAGGCACGAAGTAGTATCCACGGCGCACACTCATATCGATGCTCTGGGCATGATGCACGGCATCTACGGCGATGTCGCAACCCGAGTTGCCCGCGCCCACAACGAGCACACGCTTCCCGGTTAGCTGTGAGGGGTACTTGTAATCACTCGTGTGCATAATTTCGCCAGAAAAGCTGCCCGCAAAGCTCGGAACGTTGGGCTCTGCGAGCGTCCCGTTAGCGAAGATGACACCTCGGTAGCGCCGCACACTCACCTCAGGCTTCGCTGCGGTCTTTCGTGAGCCGGTCACTTCCGGGGTGTGTTCAGCCGTAACCGTCCAGCCACCATCACTCAAGGGCTCGATCCTCGTCACCCTCGAATTGAATCGAAACCGCTCACGTATCGAGAACGCATCGGCGTAGTTATCGAAGTAGTTCTTAAGCACGCGGTGACTCGGGTAGTCGACGTTGCTACGCATCGGAAACTCGGTGAACTCGGTCGTGGTGCGCGACGAAATCAGGTGCGCCGACTCGTACATGGTGCTGCGGGGATTCGTGATGTCCCAAAGCCCACCAACATCGTGCGAAGCCTCATAGCCGTCGACCTCAATGCCAACTTTCTGCAGGGCCCTCGCCATCGCGAGGCCACACGGGCCAGCACCGATAATTGCGTATTCGCTCACGTGCACTCCTTTATGCGTCGTATGCGGTTTGCCAGAGTCTAAATCAGATCACCGCGCCAGCCCCGCGATACTGAGACTTCATATAACGGCACGTGGATCAGCCGCCAGATTACAGTCAGACATCTGCAATAGGCGAGCGATTCTCATACTGCGCGGTTTGTGGCTTCACCATGAATGTGGGCACCACTGAAGGGAGTGGTCCGCTGACAGGGGAGTAAGTGGTAGATCAGGTTGCGATTCCACCCAGACCGATCAATTGAATCCCGGGTCGCCCAGTTCGTTAAGAATGCGCTTGAGATCAGCAATCGTCGCGAAGTCGATCGTGACCTGACCCTTTTTCGCACCAAGCTTGATGTTCACGCGAGTATTGAATCGATCACCGAGACGATCACTAATCGCATCAAGCTGCGCCTGCACCCCACCAGCACGTGGCTTCTTTCCGGGGCGCTGCTTGGGCATATCACCCGCAGCGGCTTCGGCCGCACGAACCGAGAGGCCCTCATTGACAATCTTGTCTGCGAGTCGCTGCATCACCTGAGCGCTATCAGCGTCACCATCAAGGGAGAGGATCGCACGAGCGTGACCCGCAGAGAGCACGCCGGCAGCTACTCGAGCCTGCACGGCCTCCGGGAGCTTCAGCAAACGGATCGTGTTAGAGATCTGTGGGCGCGAACGACCGATCCGTGTGGCAAGCTGCTCCTGCGTAATACCGAAGTCGGCAAGGAGCTGCTGATAAGCCGATGCCTCTTCGAGGGGGTTTAGTTGTGCGCGGTGCAGGTTCTCAAGCAGGGCGTCGCGCAGCATGTGCTCATCTGCGGTCGATCGAATGATCGCAGGAATATCTTCACGGCCAGCACGTCCGCTTGCGCGGAAGCGACGCTCACCCATGATGAGCTCGTACTTGGGCTCTCCTTCCGCGGGAGCGGGGGAAATTTCGCGCACAACGACGGGCTGAAAGACACCGAATTCGCGAATTGAGTGCGTGAGCTCTTCGAGTGCTTCCTCATCGAACTCGGTACGCGGCTGGGCACGGTTGGGCACAATCTCGCTGAGAAGCAACCTGGTGAGCGTAGCGCCAGGAACTTCGCGAAGTTCCGCGTCTTCAGTAGCTGGCGAGGTCTCATCTGCACTGCCAGACGCTGATTCAGCAACGGCTGTGGTGCCGCCAGATGGGAAGAACACGTCGACAGGGCGTTCACCCTCGGCTGCCTGTGGGATCAACGCTCCGATTCCACAGCAAGGCCTCCACGCTTCTTCGTCGCCATCTCTTAGGCCCCTTCGTTTGTAGTCTTAGTGTCGCCGCGCAGTGCAATCTCGGCTGCGGCCTCGAGGTAGGCAAGAGCCCCAATCGATGCGGAGTCATAGGCGTGTACGGTTTGACCGTAGCTCGGCGCCTCCGACACTCGCACTGAGCGTGGGATCACAGCCGACAGGGTCTCCGCTGGGAAGTGCTCGCGAACCTCCGCCGCAACCTCGTGGGCGAGATTCGTGCGTGCGTCGTACATCGTGAGCAAGATCGTTGAAACCCGAAGGTTCGGGTTCAAATGCTTTTGAATGAGCTGAATGTTACTGAGTAGCTGGCTAAGGCCCTCGAGTGCGTAATACTCGCACTGAATTGGAATCAGGACCTCTTGCGCTGCAACGAATGCGTTCACCGTGAGCAGGCCGAGTGATGGTGGGCAGTCGATAAATACATAGTGGAACTTACATTCCGACTCCTGCAGAAAACTTTCGAGCGCGGTGCGAAGTCGCTGCTCACGGGCGACAAGTGAGACAAGTTCAATCTCAGCACCGGCGAGGTTGATTGTGGAGGGCACACAGAAGAGGTTCTCGTGATCCGTGCTCTGCTGCATTGCCTCGGCGAGCGTGTGGTCGCCGAGTAATACCTCGTAGACGCTCGTAATCTCGGGGCGATGGGCGACACCAAGGGCGGTCGAGGCATTGCCCTGGGGATCGAGGTCAATGACCAGCACGTTCGCGCCTCGTCGCGCTAGCGCGGAAGCGAGGTTGACGGTTGTTGTGGTCTTTCCGACGCCGCCCTTTTGGTTCGAAACAGTAATGACTCGGGCTTGCTCGGGTAACGGCGAAATGCTCGCTTCGAGCATGCGGCGGCGGCGAACCTTATCAACAAGGTGGTTGCCCACCAGTGCGTTCTCGGTTTCGGTCATCGGGTCCTCAGGTATGCAGCGGTTGGTGCGGATCTCAGGAGACTCACCTCACCCGCGCTCTAAACACTCTAGTCGTCTCGGCAAGAAGCCCCTCGCCGAGCAACTCGATTGAAATATCGTGCACCTTGTATTTACGCAGAACCTTTTCCGCGGCATCAATTTCGCTCTGCACAGAGTCACCCTTCAAGAGGAGTAATTCCCCTCCTGCTCGAAGCAGTGGAACCGTGAGGGGCACCAGTTTGCGCAGTGCCGTTACGGCTCTGGCCGTCACCTGATCGACCTCGAATGCGTCGTGAAATTCTTCGGCACGGCCCCGCTTCACCTCGACGTTCGTGAGGCCTAGCTTCTCGATCTGTTCGTTGAGGCCCGCAACGACGCTCCATTGGCTCGACTAGGTAGAAGTGCGCATCCGGCCTCACAATCGCAAGAACCAACCCAGGCATGCCCCCACCTGTGCCTATATCGGCAACTTTTGCGCCGGTTTCAATGAGCGGGGCAAGGATTCGCGCACTATTCAGTAGGTGCCTTGTCCACAGGCGCGGAGGCTCAAGTGGCCCGATCAACCCAAGGGTCTCGCCGCGTTCGCCAAGGTCTGACGCAAAGGCACGCAGGACATCGATGCGGTTGCCGGCGAGCTCCAGGGCAGCGGCTGGTTCGATCTCGATACTCCCGCCCTAACGCCTCTGTCAATGATTTTTACGTGTATATAGGTGATTGCTTCACGTGAAACCCGAAGCCCAAGACGGCCTGGGCGCTGGCGTGTTGGTGGAGAACAGAAATCGCCTTCCACTTTCAGCTCGACGCGCGCCGTCGCGAAACAACCCTCACGGCCTCGACTACTTAGACGCCAGTCAGCAGCTAGCTTGCGGTGACAACGAGTCTGCGGTCGCGACCTTCGCCGCGTGACTCACTGTGGTGGCCGACCTCTGCCACGATGTCATGCACGAGCTTTCGCTCGTCCATGAAGACATCGCCTCAAGCTGCTACCTCACTGCGCCCAGCTGCAGATGTCTGCGGTCACTGCGGCATCTACGAGGTTGCGCAACTCTGTCGCACGCACATTTCTCGATCCACCAATGTCAAGAATCAGCCTTGAGAATCGACCTGTCTGATTCTGAACGGAGATGCGAGTGAGCTCCTGCAGTGCTTGCACCCGTTTCTGGCATTGCGAGGCGATCAAGATCTTCTCCGCCGCCAGTCACCGAGAGGTACGCTCGGCCGCTAGCTACGGAAATGTCGAGATCTCCATCGAGGTCTGCGAGGTCGAGCAGCCCTTCGATGTAATCTGCCGCAAGATCGCCCTCTGCTTCGAGGTCATCTGTAGTCGCCGATTCGGCGGACTCATTCACTTGATCTTCACTCATGATGGGTCCCGTCACTTCTTCTTCTTGGCGCGCTTTGCGCTCACAGGCTACTGCCGTTGGCCCTGCGATTCCGCAGTTCCCTCGATCAGTTCAATCTAAGCAACCTCATCTTCGCTGAGCTTGCCCTTGGCTTTCAGTCGTGCCTGGCGATTACGCCAAGCTTAACTTCAGGGGGTGGGCATGTTCTGGATCACGATGAACTGCTGACCCATGGTCCAAGGGTTTGAGGTGAACCAGTAGATGTTGAGCGCCAACGGGAACGCTACGCCCGAGAAAAGGAATGCAAACGGGATGATGTACAGCATGATCTTCTGCTGGCGGTACATCGGCGATGCCTTGGTTTCGTCGCTCACATTCCTCGACATGATCTGCAGCTGGGTGAAGAACTGCGAAGCGATCATCAAAATCATGATGGAACCAAGAAGAGCAACAACAACCCAGTTGTTCGATGACCAGCCCTGGGTAAATGTCATTCGCAGGGGAGCGCCGAAGATCGATGCCTGGTAGAAGCTCTCCGTGAGTTCCTGACTCATGAAACCGATACCCGGTTTGCGCTCTGCAGCATGACGGAGCACATAGAAAAGCGAGAAGAACACAGGCATCTGCAACAGGATCGGAAGGCAAGAAGCAAAGGGGTTCGTGCCGTGCTTCTTGTAGAGTGCCATGGTCTCGCGGCTCATAGCCTCGCGAGAAAATTGGTCGCTCTTCCCTTTGTATTTCGTCTGGATCTTCTTCATCTCCGGCGCAAGTTCCATCATGCGTCTCTGAGACTTAATCTGCTTTACCGTGACTGGGATAAGTGCCGAACGGACCACAATCACTAGACCCAGGATCGAAACTACCCAGGTGACACCTGAAGCAGGATCCATACCGATCCATGTGAAGAGCTGGTGCCAAAGCATCAGCACCACCTCGACGAGCCAGCGCAGGGGCCACAACAGTGTTTCGATGAAATCCACCGTGATCAGGCCTTTCGTTTGTTGGGGCGAACGAATCCGCGTGCATTAATAGTAAAACTTTGGCGTTTTCGCTCTGGAGCATCGTCGATGCCGCCTGGTGAAAACGGATTGCAGCGCACAAGTCGCCACAGAGTAAGCAGCACTCCTACCGCAAACCCTTGTCGCTGGAATACCTCCAAAGCGTAGCGCGAACAACTTGGATAGTACCTGCACACTTGGCCATACAGGGAGAGATCACCCGGCGGTAGCCAAGCATGAATGCGATTGCTACATTTCTGGGCGCGAGCCAGGCTTCTTGAGCGAGTGAGCCAATCACGTTATCTTTGCCCCCAAGTGATCCACGCGGTCAAGGGCTCGATGTGTCTCAGTCTGGAGTTCCTTAAAAGTTGCGTGGGCAGCTGGGGGAAGTGCACGGAAGACGATGTCTGCTCCGACAAATCCTTGCGCAAGTCGCAACTCTACGATGGCCTTTAGCCTCCGACGGACAAGATTCCTGGTGACTGCGTTACCAACCGTCTTGGAGACGATGAACCCAAACCTTGCGGGCTGGTCCTTTTCGGTATGCAAAACCGCGTGGGTGATGCAGTATGCACCTCCCACGCGGTTGCCCTTACGAACGACGTGACGATAGTCATCGCCCCGAGTAACTCGGTGATGCTTCGCTGGCACAGTCGCCCGCAGAGAAAAATTTACGCAGTGAGCTTCGAGCGGCCCTTGAGGCGACGAGCTGCAACGATAGCCCGGCCTGCACGGGTGCGCATGCGGGCGCGGAAGCCGTGCACCTTGGCGCGGCGGCGGTTATTGGGCTGAAAAGTACGCTTGCTCATGAGAAACTCCGTGAAATCTGTGCCTGTAGCACCGAAAAGTATGCAATGGAAACGCATGTGCGCCCATACAAGAGAGAAAGTCTACGCCCTTTTACGCCTCTAAGTCAAAGAGAACCTGTGAGGGTCCAGATTATCGTCTTGATTGTCCCCGGCTCGGAGCATTCATTGCGGCGTGTCCAGTTTGTGGAGAACTCTTTCGACTTGCCTGTGGACAAATCTGTGACTAGCGTGAACCAAGACGTTAATTTTCGCAATTTCCCGCTAAATTTGCGCTTCATCCAGCAAAAAACGACCTGTGAGTCGTTCTGTGGGAAAACTGTGGATTCCTTCCACGCAAACCAAGGAACTCATGACTGACGAAGAGGTAATGCGTGTTTGGGCGCAAGTAACCCATTCGGTAATGGGCGACCCCTCTGTGGGGCCAGCGGTCGGCGCCCAACTTGCTCTCGCCGTGCCCCGAGGTATTGGTGCTGGAATGCTCTATCTCGCGGTTCAGCACGATTTCACGCTGAAGCTGCTTGAGAACAAGCTTCGCCCGGCGATCATGAGCGCAATCGCCTCGATCCCGGACGCAAGTGGAATCGAAAGCTTTGTAGTTGTAGTTGATCCTGATGCACAGCCAGCAATCGACCCTGAACCGGAAGAGGTTCCGTCGCCAAAGCAATCGATTGCTGACGCGAATTCTTTTGCAGCTAGTGAGTCTTCTCGTCCACTGCACGAACCTTTTGCAAAGCATGGCGCAATTGATGTCGTAGATAGCCGACTGAATCCGAAGTATCACTTTGATACGTTCGTGATTGGCCAGTCGAACCGTTTTGCTCATGCCGCTGCAGTGGCGGTTGGCGAGGCCCCTGCTCGCGCCTACAACCCATTGTTTATTTACGGAGACTCAGGTCTTGGGAAGACTCACCTTCTGCATGCGATTGGGCATTATGCCCGTGAGTTGTATCCAGAGGTTCGCGTTCGCTACGTCAGTTCAGAAGACTTCACAAACGACTTTATTAACTCAATCGCAAATAACCAGGGTGCTGCATTTCATGCGCGCTATCGCAGCATTGATGTGTTGCTTGTCGATGACATTCAGTTTCTAGAGGGAAAAGCCGAAACTCAGGAAGCGTTCTTCCACACATTTAACACTTTGCACGGTCACAACAAGCAGGTAGTGATTACGAGCGACGTACAGCCAAAACAGTTGCGCGGTTTTGAAGAACGTATGCTGTCTCGCTTTGAGTGGGGACTCCTGACGGATATCCAGGTTCCAGACCTTGAGACGCGAATCGCAATTCTGCGAAAGAAAGCGCAACGAGAGCAGCTGGAACTTGACCATCAGGTGCTGGAGTTCATTGCTTCGAAGTTCACTTCGAATATTCGTGAACTTGAGGGTGCACTCATCCGGGTAACTGCGTACGCGAGTTTGAATCAGCAGCGCATTGATCTTCCCCTTGCGCAGATTGTGCTCAAAGACTTGATCACGCTTGACGTAGATAACGATGTGCAGCCGGCCGACATTATTAGCCGCACAGCGGAGTACTACGACCTTGCGCTTGATGAACTTTATGGGCCGTCTCGGGCTCAGCAAATCGCACTCGCTCGACAAATCGCGATGTATCTGTGTCGTGAACTTACTTCGCTGTCACTACCGAAGATTGGACAGTTGTTTGGTGGGCGAGATCACACCACTGTGATGTACGCACACAAGAAGGTTACTCAGCTGATTGCTGAGCGTCGGTCGGTCTTCAATCAGGTTGCTGAACTTACTTCTCAGATCAAAAGCACCCGCTAATTTGTGCCTCCGGAGGAGGCTCAAATTTGATAGTTATACACAGGATGTGGTTAGCCTGTGAATAACTGGGGACAACATGCGTGTCGCTGTGGAGAGATTTGTCTCGCCTGTGGATGAGTACGACTTTCGCAACTTCCGCATAATCCCGCGGATGCAGGGTTATCCACGGCTCACCAACAAGTCACAAGCTTGTAGTTCCCTAGTGCTTATTGGTGAGTCGTAAGTTATCCACAGTTTCCACAGGCCTTATTACTATTAACAATCTATTTACTTTTCTGAGAGGCTCTCGATAACGCTTTGCACCGAGTTTTTAGCCAATTGGAATGACAACATTCGCGTCCTCCTCGGAGTATGCAAAGATTGACGAACGAGCATGCTGCCTACAGACATGTGATTCACCGTCCCCGAAGGAGATGCAATGCGTTTTACCGTCAACAGAGACGTGTTTAGCGAGGCTGTCTCATTTGCGGCCAAGTTGTTGCCGCAGCGACCCACGCAACCTCTGCTGAGTGGTGCTCTGATCGAAGCAGAGAACGGTAAACTTACAATTTCGTCGTTTGACTACGAGACTTCTGCGCGCACTTCAGTCACAGCTGATGTCGTAGTGCCCGGCAGGGTATTGGTTTCCGGACGTTTGCTGGGTGACATCGCTCAACGTCTGCCGCATTCTGATGTTGAAGTTTCTCTTACTGATACCCGCGTGCAAGTTCGCTGTGGTTCTGCCTCATTTAGTTTGCCCGCGATGCCAGTGGAAGAGTACCCGCAGGTACCTCGAATTGAGACTGTCACTGGTGCCGTACCTGCGGAGGCATTTGCTGAAGCTATCGCTCAGGTTTCTCTGGCTGCATCAAAAGATGATGTGACTCCAGTGATTACCGGTGTTCAGTTTGAGGTCAGTGAAAATGCGCTTACCTTGACGGCCACTGATCGGTATCGTGTGGCAACTCGCCGTATTGACTGGGAACAGATTGATGCTGGTCAGGATCTTTCGGCACTTGTGCCTGCAAAGGTAGTTATCGAAGTCGGCAAGACATTTGCAGGCGACGGCACCGTGCAGGTTGCCATCGTGAAAGACGGAGAACGCGAGCTTATTGCGTTTACCGGCGGAAACAAGACAGTAACTTCCTTGCTGATCAAGGGTAACTACCCGCCTGTTGGCCGGCTCTTTCCGGACAATATTGAAAACTACGCGGTGATGAACACTTCCGATCTTGTAGAGGCTGTCGGGCGCGTTGGATTGGTCCTCGAACGTGAAGCGGCCCTTCGTTTCTCATTCTCGGAGGGTCAACTCACTCTTGAGGCCGCGGGCTCTGAGACCGCTCAAGCAGTTGAGACTGTTGACGCCCACCTGGTGGGTGACGAGATGGTGGTGTCACTAAAGCCACAGTTCTTGCTTGATGGGCTTCGGTCGACTCACTCTGAGTACACGAGAATTGGATTTACTCGTACCGAGAATGCCAGCAAGCCAGGCCCGGTTTTGATCACTAGCCAGCGCAGTAAAGATGACGTTGATCAGCAGAGTTTCCGCTACTTGCTGCAGCCGAACCTGCTTCTTCGATAGGTAACCGATGCGGGTCACGCATCTTTCGCTTAACGACTTCAGAAATTACCGAGTGGCTGAGGTTCCACTTAAAGCTGGGCTCAATCTGATTGTCGGCAGAAACGGGCAAGGCAAGACGAATCTTGCGGAAGCAATCTCGTACTTTGATTCCCTAAGTTCTCATCGAGTAAGTAGCGAGTCCGCACTCATTCGTGCCCAAGCTAATGCAGCAATCGCACGAATGAAAGTATCGGTAGATGACCGCGAAGTCTTACTTGAGATGCAGCTCAATCGGGACAAACCTAATCGCGCACAAGTAAACCGAAATCCTGTCCGCCCACGTGAAGTGACCCGTTGGTTTAGTAGCGTACTTTTCGCCCCTGAAGATCTCTCGCTTGTAAGGGGAGACCCATCGACTAGGCGTCGATTTCTTGACGACTCGGTAGTTTCCCGGAACCCAGTCTTTGCGAGTGTTATCTCTGACTACGATCGGGTGGTGAGACAGAGGTCCGCTTTGCTGAAGTCCGCTCGATCAAATGGAAATCGATCGGCGCTTGAATCGACGCTCGATGTTTGGGATTCGCAACTTGTTGAGCTCGGGTCGACAATCATGCTTGCAAGGCGATCACTCGTCGGCGCTCTAGAAGAACCACTTCGCCTCGGGTATGCGGCAATTGTGCAACACGATCACCACCCCAAGATAACCCTCACCGAATCAGTGGCAACGGCCCTGAATAAACACAGCGTTTCACGTGAAACATCCGCGGCAGGTATTTTCCGCAACCAGGATCCGATCGAGCGCTCAATTCCAACCGATTCTTCCGTGGAGGTAGATGGGCATGCTGTTGATGTTTCACGTGAAACACTCGCTCGGGAGTTTCGAGATGCGTTAGCAGCAGTACGTCGTCAAGAGCTTGAACGCGGAACCACTCTCCTGGGACCGCATCGAGACGACGCGTTGTTTGAACTCAACCATCTACCGGTGAAGGGTTATGCCAGTCATGGAGAGTCGTGGTCATTTGCGTTGGCGCTACGGCTGGGTATCGCGACGCTTTTGAGGGAAGAGCTTCCCTCAGGTGATCCCGTAATCATTCTTGATGACGTGTTTGCTGAGCTCGATGTTCTTCGTCGGGAAGCTTTGATGACTGAGGTTTCAAAGTTTGAGCAGGTAATTGTGACCGCCGCTGTGGAAGAAGACTTACCCGATGCTGACTGGCATATGGTTCGTATTGAGTCGGGAACCGTGAGCCAGGACGGACTCGAAAATGGTTGAGCGTGAGAATGGTTTTGCAAGCGAATCCTATTTGCAAGCCAAAGCACTCTGGAAAGGGTTGCCAATTCGGCG
Organism: Leucobacter sp.; assembly: GCA_034676385.1. Classification (GTDB taxonomy): domain Bacteria; phylum Actinomycetota; class Actinomycetes; order Actinomycetales; family Microbacteriaceae; genus Leucobacter. The sequence goes on along the minus strand of JAUCCH010000076.1, from coordinate 6,346 downwards.
GCGTGGAGTAAAGCGAGAGAAGAGGGCGGGTACGCCTTTTGCCAGTGGAAGGGATCCAAGAACTCTCGGTGCCGTGCTTGAGCGAGCCACCGAAGACATGGGTTGGACTGCCGAACTCGCGCAAGCCAAGGTAATCACGGACTGGGCGGAGTTGGTGGGGGAGACCACAGCACCACACACTAGTGTGGTCGAGCTGCGTGATGGCGTGCTTATTGTGCAATGTGACTCAACGGCCTGGGCGACCGAGTTGCGAAGGATGCGGGCACAGGTGCTTACACGAATTATCGAGCTGTACCCAGAGGCTGCCATTGAGGATTTGCGATTCTTAGCCCCTGGCGCGCCAAGCTGGCGACATGGATCTCGCGTTAGTCAAGGACGAGGGCCAAGAGACACTTACGGGTAAGCGCGATCCGAAACCGTAGTTTTCTTTTTTTGATATTCCTGCTCCTTGAGGGGCACCTTGGGGAGATCATGACCTCAAATTTCGCTTCACACAGAGGGAAAACGTCCCATCAGGAATCTGATGGGACGATCCTTGGGCAAGAATGGCTTTCAATCGCCAGATATGGGCGCTTGAACAGCCGAATATTGATAGGCTAGGGTGCGGACGTGCCAGGCGCACAGATATGCCCTGAAATGCGAGCTTACGAAATCACACAGCAGAGAGATAAATCAGCGGATGACTTCAGAACAGGCGGCAAGTACCGAGGAGTACGGTGCCGGTGAGATTCAGGTGCTCGAAGGGCTCGAGGCAGTTCGTAAACGCCCCGGTATGTACATTGGCTCGACAGGTCCGAGAGGTCTGCACCACCTAGTTTACGAGATTGTAGATAACTCTGTTGACGAGGCACTCGCCGGGTACTGCGACCTCATTGACATCACTATTTTGAAGGACGGGGCTGTCCGCGTCATTGATGACGGGCGCGGCATTCCTGTTGACATGCACCCCACCGAGGGGCGTTCAACTGTGGAGGTCGTGCTTACCGTGCTTCACGCCGGCGGTAAGTTCGGTGGCGGGGGATACGCGGTTTCTGGCGGTCTTCACGGTGTTGGCTCTTCGGTGGTGAACGCACTATCAAGCCGTTTTGAAGTGAGCGTGAATCGTCAAGGTTTCACGTGGAACATGTCGTTTACGGGCAGCGTGCCTGACGCACCCCTCGCAAAGGGTGACCCGAGCGACAAAACTGGCACCACAATTACCTTCTGGCCGAGCTCTGACATTTTTGAGACTGTCGAATTCGAGTACGAGACGCTTCGTACTCGATTCCAGCAGATGGCGTTCCTTAACAAGGGACTGAGAATTCAGTCTCACGGACCTGCGCGAGCAAGAGCCAGTTGAAAACAGTGAGGGAGAACTTGTTGCTCCTGAGCCTCGTCATGACGAATTCATGTACGAAAAGGGAATCGAAGATTACGTTCAGTACCTAAACTCGGCCAAACGCGCTGAGATTGTGAACGAAGAGATTATTTCTTTCGAGTCGGAAGACAAGACTCGTCGTATTTCCGCAGAAGTTGCAATGCAGTGGACAACCTCATACACCGAGAGTGTCCATACTTACGCAAACACTATTAACACTCACGAGGGCGGCACTCACGAAGAGGGCTTTCGAGCGGCGCTCACAACGCTGGTAAACCGCTATGCGCGAGAAAAGAACATCCTTCGGGAGAAGGATGAAAACCTTTCCGGCGATGACGTGCGCGAGGGTCTTACTGCCGTTGTTTCCGTGAAGCTTGGCGAGCCACAGTTTGAGGGTCAAACCAAGACGAAACTCGGCAATACTGAGGCAAAAGCGTTCGTACAGAAGGTTGTGGGCGATCAGCTTGGGGATTGGTTCGAGCGCAACCCGAATCCCGCGAAGGAGATTATTCGCAAGGCAATCCAAGCTGCGACCGCACGACTCGCAGCAAGGAAGGCGCGCGAGACTGCGCGGCGCAAGGGCCTCCTTGAGTCGGGTGGCATGCCCGGCAAGCTTTCTGATTGCAGTAGTAAAGACCCAACTGTCTCTGAAATATTCATTGTGGAGGGCGACTCCGCAGGTGGCTCCGCAAAGACTGGAAGAAACCCTGAAACTCAGGCGATCCTTCCCCTTCGCGGTAAAATCTTGAACGTTGAAAAGGCTCGGTTTGACCGAGCTCTTGGAAATGCTGAAGTTCAAGCCATGATTACAGCATTCGGTGCAGGCATTGGTGAAGACTTCGATCCTGAAAAGGTCAGGTACCACAAGATCGTGCTGATGGCCGATGCGGATGTGGACGGTCAGCACATTACGACACTGCTATTGACACTGTTGTTCCGTTACATGCGGCCACTGATCGATCTTGGCTACGTGTACCTTGCACAGCCTCCGCTGTACCGCATCAAGTGGACGAACTCTGATGACGAATATGTCTTCAGTGACAAGGAACGCGACCGGAGTCTTGCCGCAGGTGCTGAAAGTGGTCGGCGTATGCAAAAGGAAAACGGCGTACAGCGCTACAAGGGCCTCGGTGAGATGAACTATGAGGAATTGTGGGACACCACAATGAACCCTGAGTCACGCACACTCTTGCAGGTCACCCTTGAAGACGGCGCAAAGGCCGACGAAATATTCTCCACACTTATGGGCGAAGATGTCGAGGCACGCCGCGGCTTCATCCAGCAGAACGCGAAGGACGTGCGTTTCCTTGACATCTAATAACGAAACCCCAGAAAACGTAGAAATTCCAGAAGACGTAGAAACTACTGGTGAAACGAGCCTTGCCGTGCACGGCAAGATCAACCAAGTCGACCTGCAACTTGAGATGCAGCGGTCCTACCTCGACTACGCCATGAGTGTGATCGTCGGGCGAGCACTTCCCGACGTCCGGGACGGTCTGAAGCCGGTGCACCGCCGTGTCATCTACACGATGTACGACGGGGGCTACCGCCCAGATAAGGCCTTTTCAAAGTGCACCCGTGTTATCGGCGATGTCATGGGTCAGTTTCACCCACACGGTGATACCGCAGTCTATGACTCGCTCGTACGTTTGGTTCAACCATGGTCTCTGCGCTATCCCCTGGCCCTTGGGCAAGGCAACTTCGGTTCACCGGGTAACGATGGTGCCGCTGCTCACCGTTATACCGAGACTAAGATGTCTCCGCTTGCCATGGAGATGGTGCGAGATATTGACGAAGATACGGTCAATTTTCAGGACAACTACGACGGCCGCACGCAGGAACCGACCGTGCTCACCGCACGGTTCCCAAATCTACTGGTAAACGGTTCTGTCGGTATCGCGGTTGGAATGGCGACAAACATTCCTCCGCACAACCTGCGTGAAGTCTCCGAAGCGGCCATCTGGCACCTCGAGCACCCCGAAGCCAGCCGCGAAGAGCTGCTCGAAGCACTGATGGAGCGTGTCAAGGGCCCAGACTTCCCAACAGGTGCGCAGATCCTCGGAACAAAGGGCATTCGAGATGCGTACCGCACCGGCCGCGGTTCGATCAAAATGCGGGCCGTGGTGAGCATTGAGGAGCTTCAAGGACGTACCTGCCTAGTTGTTACCGAGCTGCCCTACCAGGTAAACCCTGACAACCTGGCCGTGAAGATCGCAGATCTCGTCAAGGAAGGTCGGGTGCAGGGCATCGCGGACATCCGCGATGAGACAAGTGGCCGCACCGGTCAGCGCCTGGTCATTGTGCTGAAGCGCGATGCAATCGCCAAGGTTGTGCTGAACAACCTGTACAAGCACACACAGCTCCAGGAAAACTTCGGCGCAAATATGCTTGCAATCGTCGATGGCGTGCCCCGCACGCTATCTCTCGACGGCTTCATTACTTACTGGGCTAGGCACCAGATCGAGGTAATCGTTCGCCGCACCGAGTATCGTCTGCGGAAAGCCGAAGCTGAAGCACACATTCAGCGCGGTTACCTTAAGGCACTTGATGCCTTAGATGAGGTCATCGCACTTATTAGGCGATCACCAACGGTTGAAGAGGCCCGCGAGGGCCTGATGTCGCTGCTTACGGTGGATCAGATTCAAGCTGATGCGATCCTTGGATTGCAACTTCGTCGCCTTGCTGCGCTTGAGCGGCAGAAGATCCTTGACTACGCAGCAAAGCTTGAGGCACAGATCAAGGGCTACGAGTCGATCCTCGCTTCTTCAACTGAACAGCGAGCGATAGTTATCGAAGAACTTGGCGAGATCGTTCATAAGTTTGGTGACGAACGCCGCAGCACCATCATGCACGGCTACGACGGTGATATGTCGATGGAAGACCTCATCCCTGAAGAGGAAATGGTCGTCACCATCACGCGCGGTGGGTACGTCAAGCGCACACGTATTGACAACTATCGCTCGCAGCACCGTGGCGGTAAGGGTGTGAAGGGCGCGCAGTTGCGCGCAGACGACATTGTCGAGCACTTCTTTGTCACTACGACCCACCATTGGCTGCTGTTCTTCACGAATACCGGCCGCGTGTATCGGGCAAAGACGTACGAGATTCCTGAGGGTGGTCGTGATTCCAAGGGACAGCACCTCGCGAACCTGCTCGCGCTTGCACCGGAAGAAACAGTCACTCAGGTTCTTGACCTGCGTGAGTTCGACGAGCAGTTCTTGCTCCTCGCAACGCGCGATGGGCTCGTGAAGAAGACGGCGCTTGCCGAGTACGACACAAACCGAACCGGTGGCATCATCGCGATCAAGCTGCGTGAGGGTGATGAGCTCGTTTCAGCGCTTATCGCTGACTCTGATGACGACGTTCTGCTGATCTCAAGCCAGGGCATGTCGGTGCGATTTACAGCCAATGATCAGGCACTTCGTCCAATGGGTCGATCGACGAGTGGCGTTCGCGGCATGAATTTCCGTGAGGGCGACGCTCTGCTCACGGCATCGACGGTTACTGAAGATGGTTACGTCTTTGTAGTGACTGAGGGTGGCTATGCGAAGCGCACGGCGGTTGATGAGTACCGTGTTCAGAACCGCGGTGGCTACGGAATCAAGGTCGCAAAACTTGATGAGGCACGGGGCGATCTCGTTGGTGGATTCATAGTTGACGATGCTGACGAAGTGCTCGTTGTTCTCGCCAGCGGCAAGGTCGTTCGCTCACGTGTAGACGAGGTTCCTGCGAAGGGTCGTAATACGATGGGTGTCGTATTTGCGAGATTCCCAGAGGGGGACCGTATTATTGGCATCGCACGGAACGCGGAACGCGGTCTTGAAGAAGACGAATCCGAGGATGCGGAAGTTGTCGAGGGTGGTGTCGAGCAGCAGCCCGTCGAAGGCACCCAGACTGCAGAGCAAGGAAAACCTGAATGAGTAACACTGTCGCTGACAAGCTTGCGAAGAAGACCCGCAAGAAAGCGCCGGCCAAGCAGGTACGCCTGAAGCTGGTCTATATCGACTTCTGGTCGTCCGTGAAGTTCTCGTTCCTCGTGTCGCTCTGCGCAGCGATTGTGGGCGTGGTATCGATGGTGTTGATCTACACCGTGCTTCTTTCGACCGGGGGTTCTTGCCAAGCTCAACGAACTTGTCATGGATATTGTCGGCGACCAGGTCAGCCTGCTCGAGCTCTTCAGCTATGGAACCGTCTTCACCTTCGCGGTTGTGGTTGGCGTATTTAACCTCATTGTTGGTACTGCTTTTGGTGCTGTTGGTGCACTGATCTACAACCTGCTCGTGCGTATGCTCGGTGGGTTTCAGCTGGGTTTCACCAGCAACTAGCCAAGACCTTTCGGAAATCGCGCATTCTCGATTTCGATTTTCGCGCGATTTCCGGTAGAGTCATTTCTTGGTCAAGGGGCTATAGCTCAGGTGGTTAGAGCGCTTCACTGATAATGAAGAGGTCCCAGGTTCAAGTCCTGGTAGCCCCACCATATTGAATGCCTGATAGGGCAGCAGTTCGGAAATCACCCACTTCGGCGGCCTCCTTTCCGCGTGTGCCCCCGGTGTGCCCCCGTCTGCTGGTTGAGCAGCGCCAGCCCTTCGGCGTCGGCCTCGGTGCCGAGGTGATGAATGTAAATATCGGTCGTGCTGAGGCTCGCGTGCCCCGCCCACGACTTGACCACGCCGGGCTTGACCCCGGAGGCGAGCCAGATGCACACAGCCGTGCCGCAGGTCGTGGATCGTGCGCCCCTGGCCTGTCTCGCTCCAGTTCAGCCACACGATTAACCGGGGGCGCGGTGCAGGGGTGGGAACAGCAGTTCATCCGGCCCGCGCCCCTTCATGCGCTTCTTGACGTAGGGGGAGCAGCACATCGGGGAGCGGGCACGAGGCGAGTCTTGCCCGATTTGGTGGTCTTCGTCGCCACGCCCTCGGGCCTCGCCCGCTGCACGGTGACCGCCGCGAACGGTACGAGCGACACATCGGCCACAGTGAGCGCCCGTGT
>JAUCCH010000075.1:0-36536 GCA_034676385.1 Leucobacter sp. | reverse complement strand
CCTTACATCTGCTCGCTTCAGCGTGTTCTGCTTCCTTGCGCGACTGGCGAGTCGCGGTGGTCGTGTGCAAACCCTGGCTTACCGCCTGGTAGATGGTCGCTGCGTCGAGCCCGAGCAGAGTACCGATACCAGCTGCGGCAGACGGGCCAAGGTGGGCAACGTGATCGATCTTGTGCTTGTGCAGGCAGATCGCGCGCACGAGGTTCATCTGGATCTCGTAACCGGTAGCGATGCCTCGAACGAGCGCTCGGCCGTCGGAGCCAACGTGCTGGGCAACCGCGAGGATCGGCGGAATATTGTCGCCGGGGTGTGAGTAATCGGCCGCGAGGAAGGTGTCATGGTAATCGAGCTCGCGCACGGCAACGCCGTTCGTCCAAGCAGCCCATTCTGGGCTCGACTTTCTCAGCGTTCAAACCAAAGATTGCTGCACCCTTGCCACCGGTCGACACCGGGTGCGACAGGGCCTGCGCACGAGAAGCGATGATCGGTCCACGATTCAGCGATGCCGCTGCAACCGAAGCATTATCGATGATGCGGTTGATAATCATGTCAATGACGTCGGCTTCAACCTCAACTGGGTCAGCCGCAACCTCGGCGATCGTCCAGGCAAGCTGCTTCTCACGGGGCAGATCTTCTTCACTCTTGTAAACGCGTACGTGATGATTGACTGTCATGACTGTCCTTCTTTGATGGAATCGAGGATCGATGTAAGTGCGTGATGTAGATGAACGTGTGTGGCATGGGCCGCAAGTTCGGGGTCTCCCGCTGCAATAGCTCGAGCGATCAGTGCGTGTTCGCGAGCCGAAGCGATGAGCCGCTCTCGGTTGTCGCGAGCGAGTCGACGTGCCCTCGCAAGATTCGTGCGAACTGTCCGGAGTGCTTGTACAAGATAAACGTTGTCGACGGCTCGGTCGAGCGCGCCGTCGAAGCGGGCAATGACCGCGTAATAGGCTTCCGCGGCCTGCGAGCCAAGTTCTGGCTTCGCGACTTCAAAGTCGTGCGCGAGTGCGCCGAATACCCCACTATCTGCTCGAGCTGCCGCGATCCTCGCCATTGCTTCTTCGAGCGCTCTCCGCGCTTCAAACAGACTGCGGATGTCTTCGACTTCGAACCCGGAAACAACAAGCACACGGGGTGATTGCTGCCTGATAAGACCGTCGGCTACGAGTCGACCGATCGCTTCTCGCATGGGTGTACGGCTCACACCAAGCCTTGTGGCTTGCTCGACCTCACCCACGACGGTGCCGGGTGCCATCTCGCCACCCTGAATCTCGTCAAGAAGTGTCGCATATGCTCGATCACTCGCCCGCATGACACCTCCTTGACACCACTAGCGTATACACAAAACGCAGAATTAGCAAGAATTTGTCAAGAAAACTCAACTAGCGTACACAAAAGCCGCGTGAATCGGTCGCTCCCACCACCACGCATTCGACCCCTCGCTGAGCCCACTGAGACGCACCTCTCACTTGCGATGAAACGATACTCCGGCGCGACTTGCGCAACATTGTAAGCATCTAGATGCCCTCGTGCCTAGGAAACCTTCAGACGTGAATATGTAAGGATAAGATCATCCGTCCGTTGCAAAGGAGCATCACGTGACCAGACCTCTCCCTCAAGATCCGATAATTCGGAATATCATCCAGCAGGCACGAGCCGCTTCGCTCAGCCGCCGGGGCCTGTTGAAGGGCTTTGGCCTAGGTGCTGCTGCACTAGGAGCTGGATCGCTCGCTGCATGTGCTGGCCCGAGCGGGCCGGGTGATGGGTCGGCCGGCGTGATCCGGTGGGCAAACTGGACGTACTATCTTGACTTCGACGATGAGACCGGTGGCTTTCCCACGCTCGAAGCTTTTCAAGAGCAGAGCAACATTCGGGTCGAGTACTTCGAAGACATTGATGACAACAAGATGTTCATCGCAAAAATCAAGGATCAGCTGAAGCTCGGCCAAGACACCGGCTATGACACCTTCTGCCTCACTGATTCATCACTTGTTCGTCTGCTAGAGCAGGATCAGCTGGCCGAGTTCGACCGCAGCCTTATGCCGAACGTCGAGGAGCAAATGATCCCAATGGTGCAGCACGCATCGTTTGACCCCGACCGCATTTGGTCAATTCCATACCAGGCAGGCATGACCGGGCTGGTATACAACTCGCTGCTTTACCCGAAGGGAATCCGCAGCGTGAACGATCTCTGGGCACCAGAACTCAAGGGCAAAGTCAGCCTGCTGAGCGAGCAAGATGACACGCTCGGCCTCGTAATGCTGCAGCAGGGGGTAGACACTACGGGTGACTGGGGCGACGACGAGTTCTTTGCCGCACTTGAGGTTGTGAAAGAACAACTTGCCAGCGGGCAGGTCTACACGGTGAAAGGCAACTCGTACACCCAGGACTTACAGTCAGAGGCGGTGTGGGCAGGTATGGCCTGGTCGGGTGACATCGCGATGCTGAACGACGAAGCAGGCGAGGAAATCTGGAAGTTTGTAGTGCCCGACGAGGGTGCTACTCTCTTCATCGATTCATTCTGTATGCCCAGCAGCGTTGAAGTGTCCGATCAGGTACATCAGCTCGTTGATTACTATTACGAACCCGAGGTCGCTGCCGAGGTTGCGGAGTACGTGCAATACGTCACTCCGGTCGCAGGCGCTCGAGAGGCCATGGAGCAAATCGATCCCGAGCTCGCCGAAAACACCCTCATCTTCCCCGATGAGGAGATGTCTTCCCGCGTATTCGATATGCGTTGGATCACGGCAGAAGAGGACAACCGTTACGCACAGGCGTACCAGAAGGCGCTCGGCAACTAACAGTAAACGTGCGGGGAGGCACAATGCCTCCCCGCACGTTTTTATGTGTACGGTAACGAGCGAAAACTAGCCCCGAGCAGCGCCTCAATCGGACCGCGCGCGAAGTAGATCACGAAGCCCGCGGCCACGATCCACAGCAGCCAGTGAATCTCACGGGCCTTCCCTGCGAACGCGCGAATCAGTACCCAGGCGATGAAGCCCGCACCGATGCCGTTGGCGATCGAGTATGTGAACGGCATCACCGTGACCGTCAGGAATACTGGCAGAGCAACGTCAAAGCTGCCCATGTCGATCCCCTTGATCTGAGTCATCATCATCGCACCAACCACTACCAGTGCAGCAGCCGCAACCTCAGTGGGTACGATCTCCGCGACCGGAGTCAGGAACATCGCAGCTAAGAAGAGGCCACCGGTGATGAGGTTGGCAAAGCCGGTGCGGGCGCCCTCACCAATGCCCGAACCAGACTCGATGAACACGGTGTTCGAGGATGACGACGTGAATCCACCGGCGACTGCACCGATACCCTCAACGACAAGTGCTGACTTCAGTCGCGGGAAGTTGCCCTTCTCGTCGGCAAGTCCTGCTTCACGAGAAAGCCCGGTAAAGGTGCCCATCGCGTCAAAGAAGTTCATGAAGAGCAGGCTAAATACGAGCATGACGACGCTGATCGCGCCTACCTTGCCAAAGTCGAAGTTCACTGCTCCGATAAGACCGAGGTCAGGGATGCTGATCGGGTTGCCGCTGAGCGAAGGCACGGTGAGGCCCCAACCGCCAGGATTCACTACAGCGCCGTCTGCACCCTTCATCGGGCCGAGCTGCATAATCGCCTCGACGACTACCGCAATAAGCGTGCCGGTCACGAGACCTATCAGCAGGCCACCGACCACCTTGCGCGCCACGAGGATGCCGGTGAGCACAAGAGTGACCACAAAAATGAGGGTTGGAATGGTGGCTACCGAACCGAATATGCCAAGCCCCACTGGCGGCGACTGGCTCGAGGTCACGAATCCTGAGTTCACAAAACCGATAAACGCGATGAAGAGGCCAATACCCACCGTGATCGCGATCTTCAGCTCCATCGGAACGGCGTCGAAGATCATCCGGCGAAGTCCGGTTGCGGCGAGTAGCACAATCAGCACACCGTTAATGAGCACGAGCGCCATGGCCTCGGCCCAGGTGACCTGGCCAACAATCGTGAACGCCACAAAGGCGTTAATGCCAAGACCAGCCGCAAACGCGAAAGGCAGTCTGCTTACGACACCGAAGAGGATCGTCATCACGCCTGCGGTAAGCGCAGTTACGGCACCGACCTGCCCGAAGTCAAGGCGGTCCCCCGCGACGTCAGTCGTTGTGGTGAGGATAATCGGGTTGAGAACCACGATGTAGGCCATCGTGACGAAGGTAACAATGCCGCCGCGAATTTCGCGCCCCATCGTCGACCCACGCTTGGTGATCTCGAAGTAACGATCGATGGCGCCGGTGGGCTGTCCCGATCCTGTGCTCGTGTCAGCCTTGGGCTGCGTTTCTGCCACCAATGTCTCCTTCAGTTGCAATGTGGGCAATAGTACAGAAATCTATCACTCAGCAAGCTCTCAGAAAACAGCGAAGGCCCCACTCGATGCAGTGGAGCCTTCGTTGCGTTGTTCAACCGAGCCAAGACAGGCTCGGCGCAATCTTGCGAGGGCCAGAATGGCCCCGTTGATCAGCTCACGCCCAGCAGATCGATCACGAAGATCAGTGTCTTGCCGCCGAGGGGGTGGCCGCCTGCCTGACCGTAAGCCTGTGCGGGGGGAACGATCAGCTTGCGCCGACCGCCAACCTTCATTCCCGGGATACCTACCTGCCAACCCTGGATCAAGGAACGCAGCGGGAAGTTGATCGACTCGCCACGGCTCCACGAGCTGTCAAACTCTTCGCCAGACTCGAACTCAACACCGAGGTAGTGCACGTCAACGGTCGAGCTTGCGGCTGCCTCAGCACCGCTGCCCTCGACTACGTCAATGATCTGCAATTCCGCGGGTGCCGAACCCTCAGGAAACTCAATTTCAGGTTTGGTCAGTGGTGTTTCGCTCATACCCACCATTCTGTCTGCTTTTCTACGATCAGTTCCGGTGAGTTCGCTCAGAGAGTATCCGAGGCCCAATCCGCGGGCTATCTGGTGTTTGTGGGGTTTCACCCATGATTTTCGAATTTGGTAGTCGAGTATCGACGAGCAGTGAGCCTCAGATCTCGGTAGCCTAGGGAGGTGAAGTTTGCGCATGTGACCAGGGCAGAGAGTCGGCAGCCGGAGCTCGTCGCGATTCGAGGTGACGTCGCGATACCGATAGCGTCGCTTGGCGAGCCGTTTTCGACGCTGCAAGATCTCATCGAAGCAGGACCGGAGGCGTTCTCTCGCGTTCGGGCTGCGCTTGAGACCGCCACAGCGGAGGTGACTCTTCCAGTTGCAGACCTCAACTACGCATCTGCGATCCTCGATCCACCAATTGTTCTTGCCGTGGGATTGAACTATGACGAGCACGCAAGCGAGCTGAATCTCGATAACGACTCTGGCCCCGTTCTTTTCTCGCTATTCCCGAACTCGCTCAATGGGCATGGTCAGGATGTTCCGCTGCCGGTGCAGCTGAGCGAGGAAATCGACTACGAGGGCGAGCTTGGTGTGGTCATCGGTCGCGCGGCCAAGAACGTAACCCCCGACGAGGCGCTTGATTACGTCTTTGGATACACCGTTGTCAACGACATCACTGCTCGCAACATCCAGTTTGCCGAACCCCAGTGGTCAAGATGCAAGTCGTTCGATGGATTCACCCCAGTCGGTCCAGTCGTGGTGACTGCCGATGAAATTCCTGATCCGCAACGCCTCGGCCTCACGACCGACGTCGACGGGCTACGTGTGCAGGACTCGACGACAGAGTTCATGATTCGCACGATTGCGCAGCTCATTTCTTCGATCTCGCAATCGCTCACCCTGCTTCCAGGAACCTTGATCTCGACAGGCTCCCCCGGCGGCGCAGGCCGCTCTCGCAAGCCACCGCTCTACCTGGTACCGGGAACCGAAGTTTCCGTCACAATTGAAGGCATCGGAACGATCACTAATAGCTGTGTGACAGCCGATCCTTCCCCGATCCTCTAGCTCGCGCATTGCGTGGTGCGGGCTGCACCTACTCGGAGCCGCCCCGTAGAAAATTCCGCAAGGAATCAGAAGCAAAGAGCACCCGACCATTCGGCACGGGTGCTCTTTGCTTTGAACGATAAGACTTAGTCTTCGCTGAGGCCGGCGAGCTTCGCGGGCTGCAGGATGTCGGCCAGCTGATCCTCATCAAGCAAACCTGCCGCAAGAACGAGATCCGAAACCTTCGCGTTAGTAGCAAGGGCTTCCTTCGCGAGCTTCGCTGCGGCTGAGTACCCAATTACCGGCGCAAGGGCCGTGATCACAGTCACTGAGCGTGACACCATGTCTTCAAGGCGTTCCTCGTTCGCTGTGATGCCGTCAACGCAGTTCACGCGGAGAGTGGCGCAAGCTCGCTCAAGCCATGTGATCGACTGGAACAGCGAGTGAGCAATGATCGGCTCAAACGCGTTCAGCTGTAGCTGACCAGCTTCGACTGCCATCGAAACGGTAACGTCAGCGCCCGCGACCGAGTAGGCAACCTGCGAGACTGCCTCCGGGATAACTGGGTTGACCTTGCCCGGCATGATCGACGAACCAGCCTGGCGAGCAGGAAGGTTGATCTCGCCGAAACCTGCCTGCGGGCCCGACGAAAGCAGGCGCAAGTCGTTCGAGATCTTCGAGAGCTTCAGCGCGCTGCGCTTCAGTGCACCCGAGAAAGTGATGAAGACGCCAGTGTCGCTGGTCGACTCAATGAGGTCGCCCGCGCTCACCAGGTCGAGATCGGTGATCTCGCGCAGGTGGCGAACCACTGCTTCGCGGTAGCCCTTCGGAGCGTTGATCCCGGTGCCGATTGCGGTGGCACCCATGTTGACCTCGCCGAGCAGTTTGACTGTTTCAGTGAGGCGGTCGACATCCTCGCGAAGCGTAATTGCGAAGGCGTTGAATTCCTGACCAAGAGTCATTGGCACTGCATCTTGCAGTTGCGTGCGACCAACCTTGATGATGTGAGAGAACTCACGGCCCTTTGCCTCGAACGAGTCAGCAAGCAGCGAGATTTCTTCAAGCAGGCTCGTCAACGAGAATGCGAGGGCAATCTTGATCGCGGTTGGGTAGGTGTCGTTGGTCGACTGGCTGTGGTTCGTGTGATCGTTCGGGTTAATGAAGTCGTAGTCACCCTTTTGGTGACCCGCCAGCTCAAGCGCACGGTTCGTGATGACCTCGTTCGCATTCATGTTGGTGGAGGTGCCGGCGCCACCCTGCACCACACCAACGACAAACTGGTCGAGCAGCATTCCGGTCTTGATTTCTTCACATGCGCGATCAATCAGAGTGGCACGCTGCTCATCGAGCGCACCAATTTCGAGGTTTGCACGGGCAGCAGCCTGCTTTACACACGCAAAGGCGCGCACAAAGTCGGGATACACAGAAATCGGCCTACGGGCGATGGGAAAGTTTTCGTGCGCCCGGGCAGTGTGCACCCCCCAGTAGGCAGATGCTGGGATCTCGAGGCTACCGATTGAATCGGTCTCGGTGCGGGTCTGGGCGGACATAAAATCAGTCACGTTGTATCGGCTCCGGGTTCGAAGTTGAACAGCAGATATCTCCGCTGCAGTACCGCCCTCAAGCTTACCCGTCTTCGGTGTGTCTGGGCGGCTTGCGCGCATCTTCGTTGAGGTCAAGCTCGAGGTCAGTGATCGAGATCGGGCCAGTGAGAGGTTCACTGAGCGCAACGCTCTGCGGAGCCGAGTTTGGTTCGGAGATAATCATCGGCCCACGCCGCAACACGGAAACGGGCGCCGTGAGAGTTTCACTCTGAGCTGCCGGGTCATCGTCCAGCTCGGGTCTGCCTGCGTGAGTAAATGCGAACTTCCCTCGTTCCCCCATATGCACGCGGAGCCGTCGCCCGACGATGAGCCAACCGAGTCCAATCGCAAACGCAACAAAGCCCGCAAGCGACGCCACTCCAAGACCCCAACGTGCACCAAATGCATCAGAGATTGCGCCGACGATTGGGGCACCAAGTGGGGTACCACCCATGAGAATCGCAAAGTAAAGCGAAAGTACCCGCCCCCTTACCCGGGGATCGGTCGTAGTCTGCACGAAACCGTTCGCTGTCGAGAGCATTGTTGCGGTACAAAATCCCAACGCGACCAGCGTCGCTGCGAAGGTCCAGAACGTCGGCATCAGCGCACTCACCAGACATGCTGCCCCAAAGCCACCCGCGGAAAGCACCACGACCCTGAAGCGAGCCGCGGGGCGGCGTGCCACAAGAAGTGCCCCAGCGAGCGATCCGATCGCAAGAATCGACGAGAGCAGTCCGTACTCCCCCGCACCCCTACCAAACTCAACCGCCATGGTCGATGAGTACACAGGGAAGTTCATTCCAAATGCACCGATAACAAACACCATGAGAAACATAGCGACCAGGTCGTGGCGACGAAGCACATACTTAAAGCCCGCCACCAGCTGGTTACCTTGCGATTCCCGACCGCTCACCTGAGGTGCTTTGTGCGCTACGCGAATCGCGGCCAGTGCGATCAGCATCGCGATGAACGATGCCGAGTTGATCACGAACACCCAACCCGAACCCACGATTGCAATGAGCACGCCTGCAACTGCCGGGCCGATGAGCCTCGCCGAGTTGAACGAAGCCGAGTTAAGTGCAACCGCATTCGATAGTTGTTCGGCCTCGACGAGGTCAGACACGAACGCCTGCCTTGCCGGGGTATCAAATGCGTTCACGATGCCGAGTGCAAGCGCAAACGCGTAAAGATGCCAGAGTTCTGCAACACCCAGGATGAGCATGAGCCCAAGCCCAAAGGCGAGCAGCATCAATAGCGATTGTGTGACCATCAACACCTTGCGCCGGTCAAATCGATCTGCCACTGCACCACTGAATGGAACCAGCAGAAGCTGGGGGCCAAACTGCAGCGCCATAGTGATGCCGACCGCGACCGCGTCAGTGTCGCTGAGTTCCGTGAGTACCACCCAGTTTTGGGCTGTGGCCTGCATCCACGCACCGATGTTTGAAACCAACGCTCCGATGAACCAAATGCGGTAGTTGCGCATATTCAGAGATCGGAACATTGACGACACGTTGTGGGCCTGCCTCCTTGACTCGGTGCCTCTACCTTACGCCTATCGGCGACCTACCTCGGTCGATGGGTGATTAGAATTTTCCGCCCCGGCCAGGCGCACCAGCAAAGCAACGCTTTGCACGCCGACGCCGCTTTGCCCGCCTCGGGCAAAGTTAATGGGTGGTTAGAACTTTCCACCCCGGCCAGGCGCACTAGCAAAGCAACGCTTTGCGCGCCGACGCCGATTTGCCCGCCTCGGGCAAAGTTAATGGGTGGTTAGAACTTTCCACCCATGTCAAGGAGTCTGCGGATACGCTCCGGAATTGGTGGGTGCGTCGCGAACAAGCGCTGCACAAGGCCTGGCTTCAACGGATCGGCAATCCACAGATGAGCCATGCTGCTCTGCTGTTTCTGCATAGGCCGGCCATACTCCTGCAACTTATGCAGGGCGCTCGCGAGCGCCTCGGGGTATCGCGTGGTCATCGCAGCAGTTGCGTCTGCAAGATACTCTCGCTGCCGCGAGACCGCGAGCTGCACGATTGAGGCGACGATCGGAGCTACAAGCATTGCCACCAGACCAAACACCATCACGACCGGATTGCTATTGTTTCTCCCGAAGAATGCCATTCGCACCAGTACGTCGCTCAGCATACCGACCGCGACGACGAGACCATAGACGATCATGGATACTCGAATGTCATAGTTGCGCACGTGCCCGAGCTCGTGCGCCATCACTCCCTCAAGCTCCGCATCTGTCATGATGTCGAGCAACCCAGTGGTTGCAGCTACCATCGCGTGCTCGGGATCCCGCCCAGTTGCGAAGGCGTTTGGTGCCGGGTCGTTCACAATGTACACCGCGGGCATTGGGGTACCCATTGTGATTGCAAGGTTCTCCACGATTCGGTACAGACGGGGGTTGTCAGCCGCGGAAATGGGCTGCGCACCGCTCATGCTGATCGCCTGACGCCCAGCCGAAAAATACTGGAACACCGCAAACCCGACAGAGAACAGCACTACCCAGATCACGATCGCCCAGGAGTTGTAAATGTACGATGCGAGCAAGCCAAGGCCAGCAATGATCGCGATGAACAACAATACGATCAGCGCACTATTGATCTTGTTACGCCGGATCGCGCGATACACAAGTCCCCCGTTTCAGATCGGGTAGTTGACCGAGCCTAGAACTGGATGCGCGGTGGCTCAGAAATAGCAGCGAAGTTCTCAACCTCGAAGAACTCCCGAGCGACGAAGCCAAACATCCGAGCGAAGATGTTGTTCGGGAAGATCTGCAACTTTGTGTTGTATTCGCGCACGCCACCGTTGTAAAAGCGGCGAGATGCTTGAATCTTGTTCTCTGTGTCAACCAGCTCGCTCTGGAGCTGCAGAAAATTCTGACTGGCCTGCAACTGCGGGTATGCCTCAGCAACCGCAAAGATGCTCTTCAGAGCCTGCTGCATGTGCCCCTCAGCCACTGCTGCCTCACCCGGAGTACCAGCGGAAATTGTCTCGGCACGAGCCTTCGTGACCGAGTCAAACACGCTCTTCTCGTGAGAGGCATAGCCCTTGACCGCTTCGACGATGTTTGGGATAAGATCGGCGCGGCGCTTGAGTTGCACTGTAATGTCGCTCCACGCTTCATCTACGCGAATGCGAAGCGTCACGAGGGAGTTATATGTTGCCCACACGTAGAGGGCAACGAGCACAACGACACCGATAATGATGAGGGTGGTAACCAGGCCGGACATGCTGAAATCCTATCTTTCAAGACGGCGAGAACGCTGAGAGTCGCCCCTTACCGGGGTAGCGCTCAGCGCCTACGAGCTCAGACCCCGAGCACTCGCTCAAGGTGCGGGTTCGCAAACACGCGATCAGGGTCGAGCCGGTTCCGCACCGAAACAAACTCGTCAAACTTCGGATAGGTAGCGCGCAGCGACTCCGCGTCTCGCGTGTGCATCTTGCCCCAGTGGGGCCGTCCGTCGTGCGCTTTCAGCACTGCCTCGGCCTCACGGAAGTACTCGTGGTCGGGGTCACGCCAGTAACGGTGCACCGCAATGTAACCGCTCTCTCGTCCGTGCGCGGTAGACAACAGCAGATTGTCGGCAGCGGCTGCACGCACCTCAATGGGGAATGAAATCAGGTACCCCTTGCGATCAATCATGGCGCGCAATTCACGCAACGCCGTTGGTACAGCGTCAAAGGGAAGCGCATACTCCATCTCGCGAAAACGCACGCGCCGGTTTGTCACGAACACCCGATGAGAGACATCGGAGTAGTCCCGGCTACTGGAAACCGTTTCGATCGTACGGTTAATGGTCGGCGTAGTGCTCGGCACGAGTCGTTCGAAACCGACGACAGCGCCAAGCATGGCGTTGTTGATCACTTCTTCGTCAACAAATTTTGCTACTTTGCCGAGTGGGTTTGCGCCGGCATCAATGGGCAGGCGGGTGTTCGTCTTCGTGCGCGTGCCTTTGGTGTGCGGAAACCAGTAAAACTCGAAGTGGTCGGCAGCTCGGTTGCGATCCTCGTAGCTTTCAAGAATTTCTTCAAACGGAGCCGGAGCCTCGACTGCGCGCATCAGAAAGCGCGGTACGCACTGGATCGTAACGGTCAGCAGCACGCCCAGCGCACCGAGTCCGAGCGCGACAGCCGGCAGCAGTTCGGCGTTCTGATCCTCGTTGACATCAATAATTTCGCCGGTTCCGGTGACGAGTGTCGCACCAACGATCTGTGTCGATATCCCGCCGAAGCCAATTCCCGTGCCGTGGGTGCCGGTCGAAGTTGCTCCGGTGATGGTTTGGCGGTCGATGTCACCCATGTTTTCGAGTGCGAGGCCGAGGGGGTCGAGGATCGACGGCAGCTCCCAGAGGTGTGTGCCTCCCCAGAGCGTGACCCGGCCGCTTTCGAGGTCAACGTCTACAAGCCCGCGCAGACCCTCCATGCTGAGGCGCACACCATCGGTCGCTCCAATCGCGGTGAAGCTGTGCGAGGCCCCGATCGGCTTCAGCGGGTGCCCGGTTTCGCGTGCCCGCTGCACTGCGAGCACCACTTGTTCGATAGTCCTCGGCGCTACTTCAAGCACCGGTCGTGATGCTTCCGTGCGCGCCCAGTTGCGCCATTTCGCGGTCATAGAAAGCATTTCCCTTCGCCCTGGTAAGGACCAAGGCGCTTAGTGCAACGCATCGCGTTGCGCGCCGTACTGGCGCAGTAGCGCCAGCGTGATTCAAACAAGAACACGTTGTGTTCTCTTGTAATCGCATCGCGTAAGCCCGCCCTCGGGCTCAGATAGGTTTTGAAGCTCAAAGGAAGCACTTCCCCTCACCTCGGTAAGTCAACAGTGGTTCAAGAGCCGAGGGTCCCCCGCCCTCCGTTCCGCTGACCCTGACAGGCACGAGCTCATTCGCGTGCTCCATCGGCTCACCAGATTTCGTGTGCCGCAGCCAGACCCGGTCGCCCACCCGAAGCCTCTTCGCTGCCTTCCCAATGAGCGGGGTCTGCACTTCACCGGCGCCCTCTCGCGGCGCGTAAGACAGCCCTTCTGGAAAGACCACCTGGGGCGAGCGGTCCGGCCCCGAAACACCAGAGGCGATCCAGCCGCCACCGAGCAGGGTGGCAGTTTCGAGGTTGGGCTTGCGCACAACATCGAGCGCGAATGCCACTGCGGGAGCCGGGGTAAATGACCTGTAGTTGTCGAACAGACGCGGGCCGAATAATCCGCTGCCGACGGCAACCTCGGTAATCGCTTCTTCCGCGACGGTGCGTTCGACCGACCCCGTGCCGCCTCCGTTCACAAATTCGAGGGGCTGCAGAGCCTGCACCGCCCCGATGGCTTCGGCCCGTCGATCGGCAAGCTCTGCGGCACTCTTCTTCTGAATTGCGCGCATGAGCATCCCGTTTGCGGGCCGCCCTACCGGCTCATCACCGACGCCTGCAATCTGTGCCTCATACGACATGATGCCGACAAGACGGAAGCCACGGCGGTGCAGCACTCGTTCGGCGAGCCGCCTGAGTTCGGCCGGCTCGTGCACGGGTGAGCGCAGCGCACCGATGCTGCCGAGCAGTTTTGTGTTCCAAGAGGCATCGAAGTCGAGGCACACTCGGATCGGTGCACGTGTGTTCGGTAACGCAACGCTATCAATGAGATCGAGCTGATCCACGCTGTCGATCATGATCGTTATTCGGCTGGCCGCGCGTTCGTCAGCCGCGAGCGCTGCAAGTGCTGCACGGTCCACACTTGGATAGGCGATGACGATATCGTCGATCGTTTCACTCAGCCAAAGAGCCTCGGTCAGTGTGTATGCGAGCACACCCTGGTATCCAGGGAGTGCGAGCACTGCGTCGAGCACGCTTCGCACCCGGATGGACTTTGAGGCGACGCGCACAGGCTTCCCTTTTGCGCGGCGAAGCACGTCTTGGGCGTTGTGTGCCAGCGCTTCTACCCCGAGTACTACGACCGGCGCGCTGAAGCTCGCAGTCGCCTGAGTAAGGCAACCCCAGTAGCCAGCAGCTTGTCGCCATGGTTGCTTTCCAGCTGCGTTAAGCAGCTCCGTTGCCGCAAGATCGAGGGTCATATTCGCAGTCTAGACCGCTTCGCCGTAGAGAAACTTACACGCCGAACGGTTCAATGAAAATATTTTGGTCACTTGCTCACATTGAATATGCCGTGGGCTCCTCGCTCAGCATCAATCATGTAGTGAGAGACGAACGGGTAGTGCCCCTCCTCTGGAAACTCCAGTTCAACGAAACCTCCTTGCGCGGGTGCAAGCGCGAGCGCCTGCGACCCTGTGTCGACTGCTTTATTGATCAAGTAGGCGCCCTCTGCCCAAACCGTGTCGAACTGACCACCGATCACGTGAAAGCTTGTTGCCCGTTCAATACCCGCGTCGAGCACCCACACGCGCACACGCTCACCGACTCGAGCCTCGAAGGGTGCATGGTCGTACTGATTCGCATACCCATTGAACGTTACGAGATCGGGGTTGCGTGTAGCAATCTTGTCGGCGTCGACTTCCCCACCGTCGTGGTTGCCCAGGTAGTACTCGCCCTGCACAAGCACATAACTGCGGTCGGCTACGGGTAGATCGTCGGGCTCAATAATGACCGCCCCGTACATACCGTTAGCAATATGCGCCGTCATGGGCATGGTCGAGCAGTGGTACATCCAGATGCCCGCACGCGTCGCGGTAAATCGGTAAGTAAGTTCCTCGCCCGGAGCGATCGTGCGCATCGGGCCATCCGGTGCCAGCGCTCCCGCATGAAAATCAATCGAGTGCCCAATGCTTCCATCGTTGACGAGCGTAATCTCAAAGATGTCACCCACGCGTCCACGCAAAACTGGGCCTGGAGCAGTATCTGCGAAGGTCCACAGGGTCTGGGTGACCCCCGGAGCAACCTCGAGTTCTGTGTCACGCACGGTGAAGGTTTCGCGATGCACCATTGGCTCCCCCGTGGCCGGCGGTAGCGGTGGCAGAACTGCGTCATACGGTTCAAATTTGGGACCAGGATCAGCCATGAGATCAATGGGGCCAGACGAGTGGTGCGAACCAGAGTTTCCCTGATCCACCGCTCCATTTGTACCATCGGCCTGAGCAGCTGACCCACCCGTCGCTATTACTGTCAGTGTCATACCCATCTGGCGGTGACCAACGATCGAACACCAGCCGTCTAGATTGCCCGCGATGACGCCGACATCGATAGTTTCTGAGGCGCCCGGTGCGAGCCGAGTACCCTGGACCCCATTCGCGAAGACTAGGTCGTGGGCAGTCGACGTATCGGTGTTCGTGAGTTCAATAACGAGCCTCGACCCGACCGGCACTTCAATGAGGTCGGGGGTGAATCGCATGTTTGCGGCCTCGACCTTCACCGTGACTATTGGAGCATTCGGGTCCCCGGTCGGCCCACTTTGACCCGAAGCGAGCGGGTCAGCGGCGGCGCAGATCACCACCGTGAGTGCTACTGCGATGAGGCCCGCCATTGCTTGGCCCGCACGGCGACCGGGCTTCCACTCGTTGCCCGGAGCTGTGACTCGCTTCGCTAGTGGCGCTCCGCTCTGCTCAATTTGCAACGCTGTCTCGCGCTTCGCCCGACGCTGTGCACGCATCGCGACAAAAAGCACAACGAGAAACGATGCGACCGCCAGGAGGTAGAGCGCGGAAGCCGCCACGCGAGTCACGCTGGTGACTGGCAGCGCGCACACGAACAGCGCGATGTTGGCGACCGTGATACGCAGTGGACCCAAACGGTCGAACCCGGCGATCCCCACCCGCACTGCGGCCGGCCCGCCACCGAGTACCACCGGAATCAAGTAGCTCAGTGCCCCCACGAGCACCTGAACGACGAAGCCCGCAACTAAGTAGGGCACTGCTTCGCGGGTGAAATTGGTGATCTCAAGAAAGCCCTCGCCGCTCACCGCCGCAACCGAGACACGCGCGATGATCCACGCAAGCGCGCCGATCCACCAGAGGAGTGCCGCACCCACCGAGAGTGCCGCAAAGCTCCGAGGGGGCGCCTGCTTGGCCGAGCGCACGAGCGACAGCCCGATGATGATAAGACCCACAAGATAAATCACCATGCCGGCGGCAATCACCGGCGACCAGCCGACTAACGCCCCCGCGGCAGCGACAAGTACCCCGCCCGCCAGCAGAGGCAGTGCTTGGGAAGACCCGCCTGCTGCCTGCTCATCCGCGCGGGTTCTCAGGATCGTTGGCCACAGCGTAACGATCGTGCCCGCTACGGTGAGCCCGATCCACCCGAACAGGTTCACGATCGCGTGCGCGAGCACAAGATTCACACCGCTCGCTCCGAGGCTGATGATCGTGCCGAGGGTGACCCCCATGATCAGAAAAGCAGAGGCCGCAATATAGAAGCGCACGGTACGACCAAAGCGCCCGGGCAGGCTTCGCCGGAGGCGCAGGGTGATGTTTGTCGCATGCCAGGCAACCGCGGCGGCGAGCGCGAGAGCTCCCGCCAGCGTAAGCACCCAGAGATTTAGCGTTACCCCGAGCAGCACCGCGGACGCCCCACTATTCGCCAAGATCAGCCGGATATTCTGTTTTTGCCTATCCGACTGAGTAGCTCGACTACGCAGCAGCGCATATGAAAAATACTGGCTCCAGACCAAGATTGCGTGCGTTGCAGCACCGAGCAGAAGCAGGTGAATGAGCAGCCAGCGTGGCATCACCAGATCGCGATGTACCAGGGCTGCAATGATCGCGAGCACGAACCAGAGCACTGTGGGGATGTCGCGCATGAACCAGAATCCGCGACTCGGTACGCTGGATTCTGGAGTAGTTCGGGTGTTAAGCAGGCTCATGATTCGCTACCTGCTTCGTCGGTTGAGCTGATCCTCTTCGCTCCTGTTGTTCGATTTGTTTTTGGTTTTCCGAGGATCGCACTCACCACTGCAGTGATGAAAAATAACAGCAGAGCTGCCACTCCGAGCGCCCCACCTAGCTGCCGCCCAAGGGCAAGGCCGAGCCCATCGCCAAGCCAGAGCCGCACGATGAGGGCGATTTGCAGCAGCGCCACTGGCACCCAGAAGGCCATCCGGTAGGGCAGGTCAATGCGTAGCACCGCGGGCAATATTGTGGTGGCGTGCGCCATGATCATTGAGAACGTGTAACCCAGCAGCACTGCGTGGACAACCGCGTCATAGCGTGCACTCCCGCCCGGGTCGCCAAACAGCAGCACGATCCCGGCAACCGCCAGCCACACGTACCCGCACAGAATACAGGCGGCCATGTAGCGGGTCACGCCTTTCGCGCGAATTGTTCGGCGGGCAATATCGTACGTTGCAAGCCACGCGGTGAGCGCAAGTAGCGAGATGCCGAGCGCAATAGCACCGAGCGCGGGTAACGGGACTCCGACCACGAGAACGAGGGTAATTACCCACCCAAATGCGAGGATCCGCGACCCAGCTTTCGGGCCCATCGTGATGCGCGCGAGCTCTACTCGTTCCGCGGCAATCGTGAGCACAAGAAAGCCTATGAGCCAGGGGATCACTCGCGGCATACCGCCCTGACCTAGCCAGAGGATCGCGCCGCAAAGCCCAAGGGCGGCACCGAGCAACTGTGTGAGCAGCGGAGCATCGAACTGCCTGCGCCAGAGTGGGATGTACAGCGCAGTAAATGCGGTCATGCCAGCGATCAGCACAAACTTTCCGACAGCCAACGGAACCGGGGTCGCGACAAGAAGCAGGCTCCCGGTGCCGAGCAGCGCGGGAGCCGCATACCCGTACCAGCGGTCAAGTGCGGTAGCCCGCTCTAGCGATACAAGGGTCGCAACGAAGCCGAGCGCAAGAAGCATGCCGTGTACCTCGGGCAGTCGCTCTGTGGTGATCGGCGCGGGGAGGCCGAACAGTAACAACCCAGCGTTCAACCCCAGTAACAGGGCGACCCCAGCTGGCAGCATCCAGATGAGTCGCCATGAGGGGGCACGTCGTACCTGCGAGGAGGTCAGAACTACATTGGCGCTCATGCTGCAGACCCTAGCCTGAGCACGCAGACATCGGGTGTAGCAAATGGCTGGAGTTCCACCTCAAGTCGGTCGCCGCGTGAACTGATCAACCCCTCGACCAGGCCACGGTGAGCGGCGCAGACCACCTCGGTGTTGCCCCTGGCTGCCTCAAGAATCGGGCAGCTCCGCAGCAGCAGCTCGCGGGTAGGCGCTTCCGGCCCTGACGTTTTCTTCGAATCTTTGAGCATTCGAATACCGTGCTTCGAGCCACCATGATTCGGACGTTCTCGCCTCACGTTCTCTGGAGCAAAGCCCTGATCTCGCATTACATCGAACACTAGATCGAGGGTTTCTGCGTGAGCATCCTGCAGTTCGTCCGCACCTTGGGTACCAAAGGCGCCACGGGCGCCTTGCCTACTCTGTATATCTTGCTCGCTTTGCACGCCCTGGCCTTCTCGCGTCGCATACGTTCCTTGCGTAGCGTGCCGCTCCGCCGCGAGCTGCGTTCCCCAGGTAACACCAGCGGCACGCATGAGGGCTGCGGCGTTGGGATCGGCCTCAGCGAGTGTCGCAGCGAGAGCAATGGCGAGACCCGCATACGGGTTTCGTGTTTCTGGTCGCACGGTTTGCCAACGCAGCGAGGGACGTCCTCTCCCAGAAGGTGGCGTGCGCTCGCTACGCAGAAATCCGTCACTACACAGCCGGTCCAAGTGACCTCGAATGGTGTTTTCATGCAGCCCTGTTGCTTCGCTCAGCTCGGCAACGGAGGCAGAACCTCGTGCCTCAACCTCACGGAGTAGCCGCTCTCTCGAGCTCGAGTGCTTCCGGTCCTGACGCGTACGCCTCGTCGAGCACTTACTCAAGTCTTCTGGAGAATTCATTTCCACGGGATTAATTGTATAAAATTAAAATGCACGCGCTCAACCGAGCGAACGGCATGATCGAGAGGAGCACCACCATGCAGAATGTCGAAATCCACAGCTCGCGCGAGGATGCCCTGGGCAAATCCCCCACCAGCGGGTGCGCCTGCGGTGGCCACGACGAAGAAATGCCCGAACTTGACGTGCAGACGATTCCGCACGCGATCAGGCACGCGGCAATTTTCGGTGCCATCGAATCACTTCGCCCAGGCTTCGCGATGATTATCTCCGCAACGCACGATCCGGTTCCACTGCTTACCCAACTTCAGGATCGTCATGGCGAAGCCTTCAATACGCGCTATTTAGACGCGGGCCCCGAACGCTGGCGGATCCTCATCCGTAACGTCAGCGAGTAAACCCACGCTATGGCGAGTAAGCCGTTTACCTTCGTATCGGCCAACCTAGCTGAGTTAATGGACGCGGCGCCCCCTTCGGAAGAGCGCCTCCAGATCAAGCGAATTTTTCATGGTGAGGGATCAACCATACTTCGCCTGACGTTTGCCGAAGGGCAGGAGATGCGCGAGCATTCCGCTCACGTCCCACTCATCGTGCAGGTGCTGCAAGGAGCCGTGCGGTTCAGCATCGGTGAGGATGACCTGGAACTCACGGCTGGCTCCATCTTGCAGGTTGCACCCGACGTGGAGCACGCGCTTCTCGCGCACACAGAAGCACACCTGCTGCTGACGCTTTGCATGCCTGAGTGACGATGACACACGTCAGCTACAGCCACACCACCCTGGTTTCCAACCGTTAAAAAAGCGTACGCCTGATCCCCATCTTCATAGTCGGTCCCCCAACTGGGATTCGAACCCAGACTGTGCAGATTTTAAGTCTGCTGCCTCTGCCGGTTGGGCTATTGGGGGCCAAGCGCTATAAACAAAGCAAAGCTTTGTGCGCGTATGTTCCGAGCGCGCCTCGCGCTCGGAACATGTATATCCTATCGGCACAGGTCTGGCAGGTCAGGTCTGCCAGGTCAGGCCTGCCAGAAAAGCTATCACCGCTACGAACGTAGTGAACCCCGAGCGGGGCAGCGCTCGGGGTTCACGGTATTTCGTGGGTCTTGGGCTGGGCAGAACTCAAGACCCACAGTCTGTAAGGTGATTAGGCGCTCAGGCGCCCTCGCAGATCACCGAGTTCGTTCGCGAGATCTGCCGGCAGACGGTCTCCGAAACGGGCAAAGAATTCTTCGGTGAGATCGCACTCGGCAAGCCAAGACGCCGAATCAACAGCGAACAGCTCCTCGAGCTCGGCTTCGACCGACTCAATACCACTGAGGTTCAGCTCACCGGCAGCCGGCACAATACCGACCGCAGTCTCGCGACCCGAAACTTCTCCTTCAACACTACGAATGACCCAGTCGATCACGCGTGAGTTGTCACCGAACCCTGGCCACAGGAATCTGCCGTCGGTACCCTTGCGGAACCAGTTGACCTGGAAAATCTTCGGGGCGTTTTCCCCAAGCTCTTCACCAATATCAAGCCAGTGACCCCAGTAGTCGGCCATATTGTAACCGCAGAATGGAAGCATCGCGAAGGGATCTCGACGCAATTCGCCGACGGTGCCTTCCTGTGCAGCGGTCTTCTCGGAGCCGATGGTGGCTCCCATGAATACTCCGTGCTTCCAAGAACGTGACTGCGCAACAAGCGGCACGTTCGTGGCGCGACGTCCGCCGAAGAGGATCGCGTCGAGCGGGACACCGGTGGGCTCGTACCAGTCCTCTGCCACCGTCGGGGTCTGCTGGATCGGGGCGGTGAAACGAGAGTTCGGGTGCGCTGCGGGGCGCCCTGACTCGGGGGTCCACTCGTTGCCGTGCCAATCGATCAGGTGGTCGGGAACGCTATCGGTTTTGCCTTCCCACCAGACGTCACCGTCGTCGGTCAGCGCAACGTTGGTGAAAATGGTGTTGCCCCACAGAGTCTCCATCGCGACCGGGTTGGTCGACTCTCCTGTGCCAGGAGCCACACCGAAGAATCCAGCTTCGGGGTTGATCGCGTAGAGGCGACCATCTTTGCCTGGTCGCAACCAAGCGATGTCATCTCCGATGGTCTCAACTTTCCAGCCCGGAATCGTGGGCTGGAGCATTGCCAGGTTCGTCTTACCGCAAGCTGAAGGGAATGCTGCGGAGAGGTGGTACGACTTGTTCGTGTTGGTATTGGTCAGCTTGATGAGCAGCATGTGCTCGGCAAGCCAGCCTTCCTGGCGGCCCATGACCGAGGCGATGCGAAGCGCAAAGCACTTCTTCGAAAGCAACGCGTTGCCACCATAGCCCGAACCGAATGACCACACCTCAAGGGTTTCGGGGAAGTGCGTGATGTACTTCAGGTCGTTACACGGCCAGGCAACATCTTCTGCGCCGTCGACCAGTGGGGCACCCACTGAGTGGACGGTACGTACCCATTCGCCACCGGGAACAATCGCGTCAAGCGCAGCCTGCCCCATACGTGTCATGATGCGCATGTTGAGTACTGCGTATGCAGAGTCAGTGATCTCAATACCGAGCTGACTGATGTCTCCGCCGACCGGGCCCATCGAGAAGGGCACGATGTACATCGTGCGCCCGCGCATGCTGCCGTCAAACAGCGGCATAAGCTCTTGCTTCATCTCGGCAGGGGCGCGCCAGTTATTCGTGGGGCCAGCGTCAGCTTCGTTCTCGCTGCAGATGAACGTGCGATCCTCGACACGAGCAACGTCAGCGGGGTGCGAACGGGCAAGGAAGCTACCCGGGCGCAAATCTTTATTCAGTGGGATCAGCGATCCCGCCTCGACCATTTCCGAGGTGATCCGGTTCCATTCATCTTGCGAACCGTCACACCATACGATTGCTGCCGGCTTCACGAGCTCGGCTACTTCAGTCACCCACTGCAAAACTTCAGGGTTCGAGGTAGTTGCGCCTTCGCGCACCAGCTCTTCGATCGAAGAGGTGGTTTCAAGAGTCGATGCACTGCCCATGCCTTCGCTTCTCCTTTGTAAGAAATCGGCTTACATCCATTCTCGGTGAACGGCAGGTAACGAATATGCGAATTCGCCTTGTAAAGAATCGATGTTCTTGCCTTATAGTCAATATATGGACCTAAATCCACGACTGGATGCCCCAGAAGATTCGCTGCACAAGATGTTGCTTGGCAAGAGGATCCGTCATTTCCGATCCCGAGCGGGCCTCACGCTCGACGCACTCGGCGAACGAGTCGGGGTTGTCGGCAGCCAGCTTTCACTCATCGAGAACGGCAAGCGTGAACCACGACTCTCGCTACTGCAGGCAATCGCTCGCGAGCTTGAGGTCGATCCCGCCGAGCTATTACGGCAAGAGGCACCCGACCCACGTAGCGCGATGGAGATCGAACTCGAACGTGCACAGCTCTCCCCCACTTATCAGCAGTTAAACCTTCCCCACGTGCGCACTCCTAAGGGATTAACAGACGAGGCACTCGAGTCCCTGGTTGGGCTCCACAAAGAGCTAGCCCGCCGGTCTCGCGCTGCGGCAGCGACTCCGGAAGAAGCTCGTCGGGCAAATACCCAGATCCGGTTAAAGATGCGCGCCGCCGGAAACTATCTCCCAGATATCGAAAGCGTCGCCGAGGAGCTGATGCAGCGCATCGGTCACACCACAACGAGTGCAGTTACGCACCGAGACGTTGCGGTTCTGGCGGAACAGCTCGGGTTCACACTCATCTTCGTCGATGATCTCCCCTCGAATACTCGCAGCATTACTGATCTTGAGAACGGGCGAATCTACCTACCACCAGCGTCCATCCCAGGTGGGCACGGCCTGAGATCCCTCGCATTGCAAGCAATGGCACACCGTGTTCTGGGGCACGACAAGCCTGCCAGCTACGGCGAGTTTCTCGAGCAACGACTGCAGATCAACTACTTCGCCGCAGCTTGCCTCCTCCCAGAACGCCGAGCAGCAGAGTTTCTTAGCGAAGCAAAATCAGAGCGGAATCTTGCAATCGAGGATCTGCGCGATGCGTTCGGTGTGACCCACGAGGCCGCCGCGCACCGTTTCACGAACCTAGCGTCGAAGCATTTGGGGCTCAACGTGCACCACTACCGTCTCGATGCTGCGGGCATGATCGTGCGGGGCTACGAGAACGATGGTCTCCCTTTACCTGCAGACGAGACCGGCGGCGTCGAGGGCCAGGTGGTGTGCCGTAAGTGGGCGGGTCGCACGGCGTTCGATCGCACAAACCGCACGAGCGAGTTCTACCAATACACTGATACCCCAGGCGGCACGTACTGGTCCAGCGTACAGATCGGCGACCTTGCTCAGGGCGCCTTTTCGATTGCCTGCGGTGTGCCCTTCGATGATGCGAAGTGGTTCAGAGGCCGGGATACTACGGCGAGAACGCATTCGTTCTGCCCCGATCCCACGTGCTGCCGTACTCCAAGCGAGGAATTGCTTACCCGGTGGCAGGGCAAAGCTTGGCCAAGCGCCCGCATGCACGCGCACGTACTCTCCCCGCTGCCGACCGGAACGTTCCCAGGCGTTGAAGACACAGATATGTACGAGTTCCTCTCGGCGCATGCACCTGCACCAGAGGCCTAAGAAAAAGCAACTCTGTTTCTCGCTGGAGGCGCAGTTACCGTCCTTCTACTGCCACCACTGTGTCATAGAGCCCGTAGCTGCGCAGGCCCTCGTGCGAATCGATGCCGGTATACGACAGCGAGGCATCCTTGTAGCGCCGAAAAGCAAAGACCGCCTGGTTCATATGAGCGTGGTTGAACACCCCGAGCGAAACTAGCAGGTTGAAGTCATCGACGCTGAGTCCGGTCACTGCCTTGAACAAATCCGGCTCAAGTTTCGTAATCACATCGGTCAAGGTCTGCTCACGGTAGTCGGTGAGGTACATGAAGGCCGGGATCCTTGTAGCAAATTTGATGAGCTTTTCTTGGATCTGCTTGCGCTTCGACTTGTATTCCTTTTCCTCTTCGGTGAGCTTCTTTTTGTCGCCAGAGGTGAGATTGTCACCCTTTTGCTTCTTCGTGTCACGAACCGATTCACTCTTGTTCACGACGGTTTCAAATACCGAGGATCCGAGCGCCCGAAACCCCTCGATGTTCATGACGGCCGCCATTGCGGCTTGGCTTGCCATAATTTTTTTGAGGGTGAGGTTATCGACGTTAACGAGCACCGCTGATTCCCATTTTCGGGCGAGCAACGTGGCCGAGGTTCCCGACATGGCCATGTCGAGGATCCCGCCGGCATCGATCTGGCTCATATTCGCACCGTCGTAGGCCAGCACTGGTAGAAAACTGACGAGCTCTTCGACTGCACGCTCGGGGTCTTTCGCGTTTGGCTGCAGCTTCATGCCGTATTCGCTGAGCTGTCGCAGCGCGCGGGTTGGCGCGAAATCGAAGACGAAACACACCGGCTTCAACACTTCTTCAGCACGAGGATCATCACCATTCGGATTGCGGATCACCCAAGGTGATTGCACGCGAAATGCCGCCTGGAAGTAGGTCTCAGGTGACTGCAGGTTGCGCAGCATGAGAATCGATGACCATTCCTTGACCGTCACACCAGTCGTGAGCTTCCCCACGGTGAGCGTAATGGTCTTCGTGTCGTAGCCGTTTCCGATTGCCGCGCGCACGGGAGGCAACGCGTCGAGCCCGACGCCGACGCCATCTGCTGAAACGTTGACCACGGTGTAGTCGTGCCAGAACACATTGTGCCGTTCGGCCAGCAAGTTTGCCATGGCGGCGCACGAGGCTTTGCGCGGCAGCATCCAGAGGGTGTGTTGCATGTAGGGCAACAGGCGGGTATCCGAGTATGGAAACGGTGGTCGGGTGCCGGTTTTCAACGCATCCACCTGAGTTGGCATGTGCTCGCCACGAATGATGTCAAGCCACTTCTGCACGTAGTCTTTGTGCACGAACTCGGCTTCCGCGCCTTCCCCGCGTGCTTCGAAAAATGCGTTCAGGTCGAACTCATCGAATTCACCCTGGTGAGCGATGTGCCGAATTTCCTCCGGCATTTGATACGTGAGCAGGCGCATCTCGGGCAGGGAAGCGTAGGGATTGTTCTTGGCGTGACGCGCCTGGTTGTAGATCGACTTGGCACGTTGTTCGTCGGTGTAGGTCCAGTTGAAGATTTGCTCTTCGATAAAACGGCCCTCGTTGAGCACTTTGAAGGGGGTGCCAGAGAGATAGAGGTACGAGCGTGCCTGGACCGGCACGAATGCGTCTTCGTCAAAGCCCTGTTCTTCGCGGTTCTCGGCGAAGATTTGAGCAGCATCCGAGAATTCGAGTGCTTCTTCCTTTTTGCGGCTCTTCTCGTCTTCACCTTCGAAGAGTTCTTTCGCGGTGTCACGCCACGCGCCGAAGTGGTACTCGTCAAAGATGACGATGTCCCACATGAGGTCACTCAACCAGGCGTGCTTAGCTTTGAAATTGCCCGCCTTGTCTTTCCCAAGAAGATCTTGAAATGAACCGAAGAAAACCAGGGGGCGATCTGGATCCATCTCACTCGGGTCTCCTCCGGTCGAGCGGGAGAGATACTGCCATCCGTCGAAGTCGACGTGACTTTCAAGGTCGGTCTTCCAAGCATCCTCGACCGCAGGCTTGAACGTGATGACGAGCACGCGCTTCGCGCCCATCTGTTTTGCGAGCTGATACGAGGTGAATGTCTTGCCGAAGCGCATCTTTGCGTTCCAGAGGAACTCGGGCACGCAGTCTTCGTCTTCTGACCAGCGAGACTTGAAATAGCCAATGGTCTTCTCGACTGCGGAACGCTGTTCGTCGCGCATCGGAAAGTCTGCGTGGTGTGAGCCGGAGTAGCTTTGACCTGATTTCAATTCTGCGATGACGGTCTGCACGTCGGCGGCAGTGCAGCGGATCCATTCACGGCTCGACTCGAACACCACATTCTCAAAGCCCTTTTCGATAAGGCGCCGGCGCACGTCCGTGTCAGTGAAGTTGGAACCGTCACTACGTTCGGCCGGCTCATCGACTTCAAGCACGTACTCTACGCGGGCCTGCCCCTGCGACTGGCGGATCCGTTCATTCACACCCTGAGTCGTCTGGCCGACCTTGAGGCAACCTCGCCAGCGTGCGGCTACTTCATTTGAGGACCAAGCGTAGATCCGCAGGCGGGAGGTTGGCCGGGTTGGGAGCAAAGTTTCGATGGGTTTACTCACCACCGAGCTCCATCGGACGAACCATGGACTCTATAAACTTAATTTCCTCGTTTGTCAGCCCATACTTTTCGTACAACATTTCGTCTGTCCAGCTGTGTTCGAAATCCTGAACCGGAACAAAAGAATAGACCTTCCTTGACGTATGCTGCGTTGCCTTGTGCAAGAGGATCAGCAACCTCGTGAATCTACAGCGAAGATAAGAATGCACATTCCTTGCGATGCGTTCTGAATCGAATGGCCCGACACAAAGATACGTCTCGGAGCAGATCGATCCTGGAGCACCCAAGAATGGTGTGCTCAACACCCGGTGCGGGTAGCTGTCCCGATTACCGGTGCCCGGGGCAGCACTTCCCACAAAGACCTTCCAATAATCGATCAGACCTAGACCTGTCGTGATTGCAGACCTCTCAATGTACGAGGTGCCACCATTTTGATACACGGTGAGATCGTCAGATTCAGCGAGACTCTTTCCGCGAAAGAAGGTTCTCAACCCAAATGGTTTGCTTGAACTTACAAGTTGGTCAAACCGAGACTCTTGCGGAAGGGCGACGCTCCCTGTTGAGGCACCTTCAGCTTCAGCAACTTTTCGAAGAATAGAAATGCCGGTATTAAACCTAACGAAAATGTTTGCGCCGAGTTCCAAGAGCGGGCGTTCCAGCGGTGCGGCGTCCAGGCCCTTGAAATGGGTTCGAACTTGACAATCTCCAGGGTGGTCTCGGTCCCAAAGAAAATAACAAACTCCACCTTTGAGACCGACTCCAGGAAAGACATCCGAAGCACTAAGAAAATCATCGATAGACCGAATGCGTCTGTCACTCAACATCGAGTCCCGGAACTCGTTTACGCCCTTACCTCCAGAAAACCAGCGCGACGGAATAACCATCGTGAGGTATCGAGGTTCAAGGCGCCGGGCCGTGTCAACAAAGTCTGGATAAATCGCGGCCGCAGAGTTTCCGTGCCCACCATCGCTCATTTGGTAGGGCGGGTTTCCAATAATTACATCGAACTGCATGTCTGCTCCGAATAGCTCAGCAACGCGAGCCTTGATGTCGTCAGTGTGGGTAAAGGCGTATGCGTGGGTTTCGAGTTCCACGTCTCGATTAAATGCGGATTCCTGTGCACCGCAGTAGCGGCAGCGGCCGGTGCCCGGATCCTCGACCACTTCCGTAATGCCAGTCGTGGAATGCACCCGCTGCACTTTCTTGCGCTTCTCCCAGCTGTGCTCGGTGCGCTCGAACCAGATGTTTCCCTCTTCGGTATCGAACGAGCTAGCAACTGAGTGCGAGCCATTCGCATACTTCGAGCAGTACACACTGCGCCGAGCAAGCAGCGAGGTCAGCCGCGTGATGCCAATACCGAAGACCTGCCTCGTCAGGATGTGATCGACGCGGGCCTGCAGATCCTCGAACTCGTCTTCAAGACCCTTGATCAAACGCGAAACTATTTCGCGTAAAAATACCCCGCTCTTTGTGAACGGGTCAAGGAATGTGACGGTCGAGTCTGCCCAGACATTCGCCCCATTGTGGGAATCGGCCCAGGCGCGCTCGAGAGCGTCAAGCATCTGGTTCGCGAGCTCAGGCGGGGTGAACACCTCATCGTTCGAGAGGTTTGCGATGCAGCTCAGCACGTCGGGATTGTGCCGCTGAAACATGGCGGGCACCCCGGTGGTCACGCAGCAACCTCTGCGATGGTCAACGGCGGGTAAGTATTCACGGGCACGAAAATCTCGTGCTCCTCGAATTGGTCGAACAGTGTTCCTTCAAACGAGGATCTCTGCGTGAGCGCATCAAATCGAAAGTCGCGGCGCTGGAACTTACCGAGGCCGAGGTACCCCCACTCCGCGAAGTGGATCGGCTCACCAGATGCCAACTGCATCTTGAGTGCATCGCCTTGCACGATATTCACAGCGAGCACGGCTTTCGCTGCTTTCGCTAGATCGTCATCAGGCGTGAGTTTCAATTCACTCATGAATGCCTGCAGTAGGTGGTCGCGGCACTCGGCTGCGTTGTCTTCGAGCAACTCGATTCCATAGATGCACATAAGCCCGAAAAGCGCGTAGTGGCGTCGCTCGAACTCGTTCTTTCCATACTTGTGTTGAACTGTCGCAAGTTTTCGTTTGAGCACTGGTACGAGAAAGTTTCCGGATCCGCATGCTGGCTCAAGAAAACGAGAATCGATTCGCTCGGTCTCATCTTTGACGAGGTCGAGCATGTCGTTTACGAGCCAGGTCGGCGTAAATACCTCGCCGTGGTCTGAAACTCGCTGCTTCGATTTCACGAGCCGCTCACCATCGGCACCGGGTACTAGTGCCCTGTTCATGGTTGCATCTTATCGAACTAGTGCCCTGTTACTAGTTCATGGAGCGCGAGAGTCTTATGAGGTGGCTCGTATCCCCTCACCCGCAGCTGCCCTCGTCGGCAGTCGCATCAGAGAGCGCCGAAACGAACTTCAGTTGACGCAGGACCAGCTCGCCCATGCCTGCGAGATCGACCCATCCAATTTGCGGGCCTACGAAAACGGCCGCGGGATGCCGAACGTCTACACCGTGGTTCGCATTTCAGCCGCGCTCATGCTCGACAACCCAGGAGAACTCCTTCAGGGCCTCACTGCAGAGCTTTTCTCCCCTGCCGGGAAGTAACAGCGGGCTGGTCTGGCCTGATTCAGGGAGCCAAGGGTGACTCGCAAACACTCTTTGTTGATGATCGACAAAATATTCGCATTGATTTTGGAATCGAGTCTCCGGAACAGCAGCTTAAATGTCGGTGGTCCCTGGTTAACTGGCTCTTCGCATTTAAGAGTGTAGAAGTGCTCCGCGGTGTGGTGCCGTGGAGATGGGTCGAGGTCTCCCGATGATGGAAGTTCTGACGCTCCCCATCCGAAAGACCTCGACATGCACCACGCTACCTTCCAACCTGCCGATCTCACGACTTTCTGCCGACTTGATGAGCTCGGCCTGACCGCGGTTGGGCAAAGATTCGAGCCCGGCAGGGTCGTGCTGGACTGCCGCGTCATCGAGCCCGACCCGTGGTGTCGGCGGTGTGGCGCTGAGGGCATGCTGCGCGATACCGTGACGCGGACCTTGGCGCATACCCCGTTCGGGCATCGTGCCACGACGCTGAAAATCCGGGTGCGCCGATACCGATGTGATTGGTGCCGGAAGGTGTGGCGTGAGGACACCAGCATGGCAGCACCGGAACGGGCGAAGCTCACCCGGGCAGGGCTGCGTTTCGCGCTCGAAGCGGTCGTGATCGATCACCTCACCGTGTCGCGCACGGCCGCGAATCTCGGAGTGTCTTGGCACACCGCGAATGCCGCGATCCTGGCCGAGGGTCACCGGGCGCTGATCAATGATCCGGCCCGGTTTGACAGGGTCACGGTGATCGGTGTTGATGAGCATGTGTGGCGGCACACCCGCCGAGGTGACAAGTACGTCACCGTGCTCATCGATCTCACCCCGGTACGTGAGAAACGAGGCCCGGCCAGGCTCCTCGACATGGTGCCGGGCCGTTCCAAGCAGGTGTTCAGTCGCTGGCTGAGCGACCGCACACAAGCATGGCGTGACGGGATCGAGGTCGTCGCGATGGACGGATTCACCGGGTTCAAGACCGCATCGAAAGAGCACCTCCCTGACGCCGTCGAAGTGATGGACCCGTTCCATGTCGTCCAGCTCGCCGGTGACGCGCTCGATCGCACCAGGCAGCGAGTGCAACAGGAGACCCTTGGACATCGGGGTGTGTTTTGTCAATTTGAAGTGAGCCGTGTGTGCACGAGAATTGAGCCACTTGAGCGGCTCATATTGAGCCAAATGTGCACCCGCCCGACTATCGGGTACGTCTTCCGCTATTGAATTAATGTTCCAGCTGTTAATCGAGCTATTTCATGGTTGCGTTCGCTACTCGATACGACCCTCCTTTGAACCGGAGCATGCGCCCGTGGTGAACGGTCCGATCAATGATCGCTGCCGCCATCTGTTCGTCGCCGAACACCGTCCCCCATCTAGAGAACTCAAGGTTTGAGGTGTACACGATGCTCCGTTTCTCGTATGCGTCAGCGATCACTTGGAACAACAGCCTGGCGCCTTGCCCATCGATCGGGAGATAGCCGAGCTCGTCAATGATCAGCAGGTCATTGCGTCCGATCGTGGCGAGTTCACGATCGAGCCGACCTTGACCGCTCGCGTGCCGGAGCTGCGCGACGAGGGATGCGGCGGTGGTGAACTTCACCCGATACCCTGCTTGGCAGGCCGCGTACCCGACCGCGATCGCGAGATGCGTTTTCCCTGTACCCACATCACCGTAAAGCACGAGGTTCTCCTGCTGGGTGATGAATTCCAGCGCTGTGAGCTGCTGCCTGCCCCAGTCGGGTGGCCAGTTCAGGTTCGACCAGTCATACCCATCGAATGTTTTCACCACTGGGAACGTTGCATTCCTGGTGAGCCTGGCACGCCTGGCCACCACTCTTGATTCTTGCTCTTGGGTGAACAGGGTATGGAGGAATCTGCGCTGTGCCGCGGTTGCTTCTTCAATGATCGGGGTGAGTACCGACTTTGTGAATGGCAACCCCCGTGAGAGAGCCAGTACCTCTGACGGGGTTGGCGGCGGCAGGGGCTCTGCCGGTCTGCCTTTCCGCTTCACTGTCTGCGGGACGGTCTGTGCCATCGGTTCTTCTGCAAAGGCCGTTGCTGCAGCTGCGGTCATGCTGCTGCCTCGGTGAATCGGTCGTACACGCTCAGATCAACCCGAGTTGTTCCTGAAGCGTCAGCATGGTGCTGTTCACGGGCACGCGTGGCCACCATTTCCACCTCACTGGATTCGATTCGGCGGCCCGACGAGGCGATCTGGTTCATCACCATAACTGCCTCCTCAAACCCAGCAATCTGAGTGGCATGCTCAAGCACCCGCAACAGGCGTCTGCGTTCACCCGTGTCAGCCTCAAGCACCAAGGTTCGTAAGGGTTCTGGCAGTGAGTGCTGCAACGGTGAATTCAGTACTGCCCCAGGTTTCCGCAGCAGCCCGGGAAGCAACTGCTCTGGCCGGCGCACGGTTTCTGCCTGGCCGCCATACACTCGTGTGTGCGACGCAACCGATTCTCCGGTGAGGGTGCGAGCTTCTATCGTGAACGCCCGCATCCCAATGTTGAGGCGCTGCCCGCTATAGGCGTCACCAACATAATATTTCACCCCCGACACTTCAACATTGCCGACCTTGTCTACTCTTCGGCTCTCCCAGGTGCACGCATCGAAACTGATCCCAGGTAACTCCCGCATCACCTCCAAATCGGTGGCAAACAGCGCCTGAATGGTGGCATCTTTCCGGTAGTGCACCCGGGTGAGGAGCCCGTCGCACACGGTCAGGAGGTAGTCGCTGAGCCCTTGGAACGATTCGACATGTGGAATGGGGACGAGGGCGTTGCGGCGAATGTAGCCGACCGCGTTTTCGACGCTGCCTTTCTCATTGCCAGAGTCAGGGTTGGTGAACACTGCAGCAAATCGGTAATGCAGTTTGAACGCTTCGAACAGCTTCGTGGTGGTGATCTCTTTCCGAACGCGCCTCCCCACACCGGTCGCGTTATCGAACACAATCCTTGTGGGTGCCCGGCCGACGTGCTCGAAAATGGTGCGCAGCCCATCGCACACGCATTCTGCCGTCTCGCCAGGCAACACGACCGCGTATCTGGTGTTCGAGTACGGCCACGTCACCACGAGCATGTGCGTAACCACACGCTGGCCTTTTATGATTGCGACGGCTTCACCAAAGTCAGCTTGAGCACTGCCTGGCTCCCACTCGAGCTCGATATACCCGTCGCCTGGAACCATCCGGGCCTGCCGCCATCGTTTCACCCAACGTTGCGCGGTCGAGTATGAGCCAGTGAAGCCGTGCTCTGCGACGAGCCGGTCATACACGCGCCGGCCTGTGTGGCGCTGTTTGCGTGGCTGACGCAGATCATCAAGCAGCCACTCTTCAACAATGTTCGCGTAAGCATCAACAAGTGACGTCACCTGCGCTGCTGGTGGTTTGGGCGAGAAATCGACCTGGTTCACATACTTCGCGACCGTGTTGCGTGAGACGCGAAGCTCAGCTGCGATCTTCCGTCCTGGCACGCCGTCCGCGTCGAGCGTTCTGATACGTTCCTGTGTAGGCATCGGTATCGTCAAACCTTTCCTCCTGAAGTTTTGTGGTTATTACTCCAGGAATTGTGGCAGGAAGACGTGCCGATGCCGCTCACATTCTGCGAGTGCACACATGGCTCATATTGAGCCGCTCTAACGGCTCAATATTGATGCTCATCCTGCCCACAAAGATTTGATCACACACAATCGGGGCCGCCGCGGTGACCCGCTGTATGCGATCCGGCGGGCCCTCAGGACGGGTGAGGCGTTTCTCACCGTGAAGCAGCAGGCGAGGCTTGATGCGGTGTTCGCTGACCCCCGTCATGGGGATGTGTGGCGGGCATGGCGCGTGTACCAGCAAGTCGTCGCCGCGTACCGGGAGAAGCTCGCAGGTCTTGGCCGGAAGCGGTTACGGGAGCTCATCGACACGGTGAAACAGACCACGCCGGCCAGGTTCACCGAGCTCCGGAAACTCGCGTACACGCTCGACCGGCGAAGGGTGGACATCCTCGCGTATTTCGATCACCCGAGAACATCGAACGGACCAACCGAAGCGATCAACGGCAGGCTCGAGCACCTCCGCGGGTCCGCGCTCGGGTTCCGGAACCTCACGAACTACATCGCCCGGTCGCTCCTTGAGGCTGGCGGGTTCAGACCGTATCTACACTCACAAATGCGATGAGCCGGTTAACTCAACACATGCAAACAACCACACCACTTCCCCAAAATCTGAGCGTCATTGCGCTCGATTCAGTGGTGTCAAGAATTGAAGCAGGTGAACGCCAGCATCGCATCAACGATGCGGCCCAAGTCAAACTTTTCGCATAGGCGCTCGACCAATCGGCCGCAGAAAATTTCCTCTCGATCAGAGCTGGCGAACTCGTGCGAAATGGTGATCAATCTGAACTCACTTACCGAACCATTCGTGCCGAACTCGCTTGCGCACTCAGCGTGAGCGAACAAACCGTTGAGCGACGCCTCACGCACGCGTATGAGCTCACAAACTACTACTTCGAAACATTTCTCGCATTGAGTGTTTAGAAGTCACTTCGGAAAGCGCGTGTGTAACGATCGAAAAGTGGTCGTGTAAGTATCGGGTAGCGCTCGTTCTCATTCCCGCATGATGATGGCTCTTAGGCTGCGTCCCTTCCAGTGGTGGAAAATCACTTCACCAATACGAAGGTCAGTGCTGTTAGTTTAAGCGGCCTCGAGCCCTGCTAGCACCACCCCCTCAACGGGTTGGGTGATGAGCTCATCGAGTTCTCACTGAAATACCTCCTGTCGCAGCATCCCATTCATCGTGCTGCTCAATCAACACATGCCCGGTCAACCGCAGCAGCGCTTCAGGGTTCGGGAACGTGCCGACGACATTCGTGCGCCGCTTGATCTCTTTGTTGAGTCGTTCGAGCGGGTTCGTGGACCAGATCTGCTGCCAATGCTGTGGCGGGAACTGGTAAACGCGAGCAGGTCATCCTTGCCGCATCAAGAAGCTCAGCCGCAGCAGGATGACTTCTGGTGAGCATCGTCACCACCTCACCGAACTAGCATGCACGAGCTCTCGTTTCCCGCGCGGCACGAAAATTGTTCGGATAATCGCCCGACCATTTGGGTGGCGACTCGGAACCCGGGCGAGCACG
The DNA here is from genome assembly GCA_034676385.1 of Leucobacter sp. Lineage (GTDB taxonomy): Bacteria > Actinomycetota > Actinomycetes > Actinomycetales > Microbacteriaceae > Leucobacter. The sequence goes on along the minus strand of JAUCCH010000075.1, from coordinate 3,299 downwards.
TTACGCATGAAGTGCACCCGGCAACGTTGCCACGCAGCACCCTGAACGACACCTCGATGGCACGCACGAGGCCAGCATGTGCATCACTCATGACGAGTTGCACCCCGCCCAGGCCGCGCCGTTTCAGGTCTCGGAAGAACTCGGTCCAAAACGGTTCAGACTCGGTATCACCGACTTGGAACCCCAGCACCTGCCGCTGCCCGTCAGCTGCAACCCCCACAGCGATCACGATCGCTTGGGATGCCCACCCTGCGACCGACCCTTGCTTTGCAGTAGGTTGCGTCAACGAACACGTACGGGTAGGTGGTGTCGTCGAGGCGGCGCTCACGAAACTCAGCGACGTCCTCGTCAAGCTCCTGGCAGATGCGTGACACTTCAGACTTTGAAATCCCGCTCTCAGCGCCGAGCGCTTTCACGAGATCATCAACCTTCCTGGTTGATACGCCGTGCACATAGGCTTCCATGACGACGGCGGACAATGCTTGATCGACTCTGCGTCGTCGCTCCAGCAACGACGGGAAAAACGATCCCTCGCGCAGCTTTGGGATGCGCAGATCGAGATCGCCCGCGGTCGTTGACAAGGTTCGAGGTCGGGTGCCGTTGCGCTGCGTGGTCCGACCGTCAGAACGCTCATACGGGGCGGCGCCGATCACCGTTTCGGCTTCTGCGTTGATCAGTTCCTGGAATGCGCGCTGAGTGAGCAGGCGGATACGTTCGGTGGTGTCGGTGAGTTCGAGTTCCTTCAGGAGCTCGATCAGGGCAGACTGGTTGAGAGCCATCGTGTGGTGTGTCCTTTCGTGAGATCAGTAGAGAGTTCTTACTGACCATCGCACGATGGCTCGCTCGTCACCGTGGTGACACACAAGCTTCAGGAATTACACCACCCCACGGACCGCCTGGCTCTTACCCCCGCGACGAGTGTTCGCTGGGGTAAGAGGAATTCTGATGACGGATTATCGGCAGCTGATGCTGCTTCTGATCGAGAAACGCCCCTACCGAGAGATTGTCGCGCGGCAGGGCTGCTCGCAGCGTACGATCGCGAAAGTGCGCCGCGTACTCGACGAGCAACTACTCGTCAGTATTGAGCAAGTTGAAGCACTGACCCTGGAGGATGTTGACGGGCTCTCTTCCGACGGACGTAAGAGCGTCGCGGGCGGATTCGTGCCAGTGAATATCGACCAAGTCGTCCAGGCAAGGTTGGGGCGGAAGAAGCCGCCATTGAAAGTGTTATGGGCAAAGTATCTACAAACCGATGCTCCTGCTGGGCTCCGCCATTACGGGTATGAGCGGTTCTGCCAGATCGTTGCTGAACATGTTCGCTTCAACGACCTCACCGCCCGGGATTTACCCCCTGATCTTGGACACGCATGACCCAGTAACCAGCTGGAGAAGCGAGAATAACCAAGATGCCAGCGAACACCTACACAGACGAGTTTCGCCGCCGCGCGGTCGAACTCTACGAATCCACGCCCGACACCACGTTTCAAGCCATCGCGAATGACCTCGGGATATCCAGGGGTGCGTTGAAGACCTGGGTCACGAAGTACGGTTCCGGGCAGATCCGCGCCACTGGTGGCCTTCCTGGGGACGCGCCACCATCGGCGAGGCCCGAACCGCAAGCCGCGAGGATCGTGCGTTTAGAGGCCGAGAATCATGCGCTCAGGGCTGAGACGAGGAAGCTCGCGGAAGAGCGTGACATCCTCCGTCAGGCGGCGAAGTATTTCGCCGGGGAGACGAGCTGGTGAACCGCTTCCAGTTTGTTGATGATCACAAGGACGCCTGGGGCGTGAAGCGGTTGTGTGAGGTCATTGGGATTGCCCGTTCGTCTTTCTATGCTTGGGTGGCTGCAGCGCCGGGGCGGAGAGCCCGCGCGGCCGCGGATGCGGAGCTTGCAGCACGGATCCGGCCGTTACAGGACCCGAAGCAGGGCGGCGACCGAGCCTATGGGGTGCCCCGGATCACCGCCGATCTGAATGAGGGCGCCGCGCCCGCGGAGCGGGTGAACCGGAAACGCGTGGCGAGGGTGATGCGGAAGTTCGGCTACGCCGGGATTCGGCTGCGCCGGCGGGTGCGCACCACGATCCCAGATCAGGCCGGACGGCGGTTCCCCGACCTCATCGGGCGGGACTTCAGCGCCGGGACGCCGGGCTGCCGCTACGTTGGCGATATCACCTACCTGCCGCTTCAAGACGGGTCGAACCTGTACTTGGCGAGCGTGATCGATCTGGGGTCAAGGAAGCTCGCCGGGTGGGCGATGGCTGACCACATGCGCACCGCGCTTGTCGAGGACGCCCTCACCGCGGCGTGGCGGGAGCGGGGCACCTTGCGGGGTGCGGTGTTCCACTCGGACCACGGGTCGGTCTATACCTCGAAGGACTACGTGAAGTTGTGCGGGCAGTACGGGGTGAAGCAGTCCATGGGGGCTGTGGGGTCGAGTGCAGATAACGCGCTCGCGGAGAGCTTCAACGCGGCTTTGAAGCGAGAGCTCCTCGAGGGGCGGGAAGCGTTCCCTGATGCGACGACCGCGTACCGGGCGGTGTTCCGGTGGGCGAACCGCTACAACACGAGGAGACGGCACTCAGCGATCGGGAACGTCGCTCCGAATGTGTACGAGGCGGCGATGCCCGATAGGCTCGGTATCGCGGCCTAAAACCATCTGACAGTGTGTCCAAGATCAAGGGCAAAGGCCCCCCCGATCACGCATGTGCCTGGGCACACGATGCAAGTCGATTGGGCGGGCACCCGCATGCAGATCATCGACCCGATCAGCAGAGCGACCACCCCGGTGTCGGTGTTCGTCGCGTCGCTGCCGTACTCAGGTCTTGTGTTCGCGTACGGCTATCTCGACGAGAAACAACCTGCTTGGCATGATGCTCACCGGCGCGCGTTCGAATACATACATGGTGTCACGTTGCTGGTGGTGCCCGATAACGCATCGACGGCATCGAACCAGATCAGCAACACCTCACGTGCGCGAGAGGTGAATACTGCCTACGCCGAGTTTTTGGAGCATTACCGGACCGCCGCTGTTCCCACGAGGTCAGCTGCTCCAAGAGATAAAGGGCACGTCGAAGCTGGGGTGAAAGTCGTCACGAACTGGGTGATCCATTACCTCGCAGATCACGTGTTCGCGTCACTTGATGATCTGAACGAAGCAATTGGGGAGCGTGTGGAATGGATTAACCACAGGACCCCGTTCCGGGGTGAACCACGCAGCCGGATGGACTGGTTTGACGAGGCCGAGAGGACGCAGCTGCTCGAGTTGCCAGCGCAGAGATGGGAGCCGGTGGTGTGGCGCA
>JAUCCH010000074.1:0-12293 GCA_034676385.1 Leucobacter sp. | reverse complement strand
TCTCTCTCTCTCTCTCTCTCTCTCTCTCTCTCTCTCTCTCTCTCTCTCTCTCTCTCTCTCTCTCTCTCTCTCTCTCTCTCTCTCTCTCTCTCTTCTCTCTCTCTCTCTCTCTCGTAGAAGCGCGAGTTCACCAGATTCGTGAGGTCTTCGCCGCCGGCTCGCTAGCTGCGGGTGAGCGAAAGCTCGGGTAGAACCGCGCGCAACTGAGCATAGGCGCTGTGGCTATGGAGAACTCCTTCGCCCTACTCCGTAGCTGTCTGAGCCTCCGCGTGCAGGCTGCGTACCGCAATCTCGAAACGAGAGGGTGTCTGCGTGACGGTGTCACCAAACGCAACCACCTGCTGAGCGCGACGAATCGCACTGACGTTCTCAACGAGGGTGGTGGCCCCGGCATTGACCATCAGAACCGTGTCAAAGCGAAGCTCAGACGGCAGTCCTGCGACCTCTTAGGGAGAGAGGACCCACACTGGGGCAAGCGTACCGAGCAGTGTTGGTGCTTGTTGTGTGAGCTGCAGCACCGACGCATCGCCGCTTCGCAGCAGTTCGCGCAGCGCCAGGGCTTCACCGTGATTGTCGGTGACTGCGATGGCGCCGACGTATCAGGCAAGTCTGCCTGCCAGCACAGATCCGCTTGCTCCGGAATGCGCATCATCCACAAGCCTGAAATCGGCCTCGAGTCGTTCGATCACCGCGGTGTTCGCACTGAGCAGCGCATCGTTCGTCTGCAGCATGCGCTCGAGCACGGATTGCCACCCAGCCTGCTCCAGTTCTGCAGATGCCTGTGTGACTGGCACGTGGCGTGCCGAGAGGTCGTCAATCAGCTCTTCGAGATGCGCCGCACGAAAAGGCGCTCGACGATTGCGGTGCGCTCTTGAATGTTCTGCAGCACCTCGCTCTCGCGAGCCAAGTCAGTCGTTCTGCGTGCCAGGGTCGGCAGTGGCATCGTGCGCAGGCGCTCGCTGTCACGTTCGACTCCGAGTACGCGGTCGAGCTCATCAAGATCTTGGTAGGCGGCCTGCAACGTGGTTGCCACGTCTGCGATACCGAGCGGGACCGCGGGTGGTGCCCCAACGACCGTGCTGTACCGTTGCCAGAGGACGCGCTGCTGCTGAATCTGCAGGAGGCGCGCGTACATGTCGCTGACGTGCACGCCAGGGCGCACATACTCTCGCGCCAGCTTGCGAAGTCGACGTCGGTTTCCGTTCGACATATCTTCGCCGCCGCGCGGTGCGTGTGCGCCCATCCACGTCAAGCGCACGGTCAAAGACATCTGGCGAAAAGAGATCGAGGGTATCCCGGACTCCCATGAGCAGTCTCAGGTAGACACCGAGTTCGGCCACAGTCTCGTAGTGGCGCAGCGAAGTTTGCTCATGAGCTGGTTTGCCTGCGAAATGAGGCGCGGCAGCTGAGACTCGGCAAGGTCACCCAGCGCATACGCATTGCGAGCCGCCTCCGTCGTGGTGAAATCCACGCCGTACCACGGCGAATCGGTTGGGCCGTACTGGAACTGGCCGAGCCGAGCCGCCTCGGTGATGTCTTCGGCAATCGAAGTGCGGTCAAGCGTCAGGTGCCCGAGCGCCTTGTCGTCAAGCCTCACCGTTGTCGCCGGCGCTGGATTCAGTGCCGCCAAGTGGCTCAGCTCGCGAAGAGCATCGATTGGCGAAACGCCAAAGCGCCTGTCTTTCTCGGAAAGCGCCACCTCATAGTTCAGAAGTACGCCACGCAGCCGCACAAGAGCGTCGTCGATATCGCGTTGCGAGCCTGGTTTCGCGGCCTCGTTGCGGCTAATCGCTTCGACCAAGTTACGGCGAAGCATTCGCGGGGTGACGGCAAGACCACTCAGCCCCACGCGGCCCAGGCGGTGCGAGATGCCGTCTATCGTTGAGCGCCGGGGCGACACCACCAGCACGCGCTTACCGGCCCGAACAAGTTCGCCGATCGCGCTCACCACAGTCTGCGTGCCACCGGTTCCAGGTAGCGTGCGCACGACTACTGAATGCCCCGCACCTATCTGAGCAAGCACATCGTCCTGCTCAGGATCAGAATCATAGAGATGCCGATCAGCCTCGGGCGCACGGTGGTTAGGCGGGGTCGCCGTGACCGGGCGGTACGTCGCCTCAAGCTGCTGCTTCGCCACCTCGCTGCCGCAGATTGCCTGCAGCACTGGGGTGTCAAGCATCTTCGCGTCAGCGACCATCTGCATCGACACGTTCAAGAATGATGATGCGATCAGGCGCGGCTGCACCACGAACCCTGGCACACCGGTCACCATCTGACGCAGGCGATCAATCACGGGCTGGGGCTTGAACACGCCCTCGCTCTGAGAGAGATCAAGCAGCGTGCGGGCGTCAACGACGATGCCGTACTGATTACGCAGAGTCGAAAGTAGATCCCGGTTCACGATGGGGTTCTTCTTGAGCTTGAGCTCGAAGTCGCGGCCATACCGGCGAATCGGCGAGCGGGCGCAAGAGTACCGGCGCGCAGAAGTCTTCACCCTCAAAGTGCCACTTCGCGATACCGATACCGAGGTGTACGGTTTCGAGCCCACGCACCGCGCGCATCTCGGTGGCTTTGTCGGTCACACGGCCGGCTGCGATCCTCGCCTGCCGCAATGCCACGTCGTCGCGGATGAGAGCCGAAAGAAGAATCTTCTGCCCCGTAATGAACTGGGGCATGCCCCCGGGGTGGGTGGTCGACAACTCGATGCGGTTCATCGGCTCGTCGTCAAAGTAAATGAGTGGGCTTGGCCCACCGATTGTGGCGAGCTCTTCTCGCCACTGCTGATGCTCGGAAGCAAACGCGTCTACCGCGGCCACCGGGCCAGTAGGTAGCAACGTTTCACTGAGGTTTGCAGTCTCGTGTACCGAGATGTCCTCTTCCGGTTTTGGTGCGAGCGAACCCTCGGCTGTGGGCGCACCGCTGTTTCGAGGCGCTGCGGCCCCCTGGGTACTTGCGCCTTGACGACGGCGCCGGTCTACACTCCACACACCGTCACTGTATGCGGCAAAACGCATTATTTGCGGTGTTTCTGCGGCGCGCCGCCGTGCGAATTACTGAACTGTCGGAGTAAACGCAACAATGAGGCAGTTACTGCTGTCTCGACTCAATCTGAGCAACATCAACTGCCCCATTGCTGCATCGCAGATGCGTATCTACGAGCGGCGGGATCCTCAGGCGGGAAACGCGAGTAGCACCCCGGCGAATGCCAGAACCTAGACGGTATGCACCCTGCCGGTCTCGGTAGACGGCTCGATCGGGGTTGCGGCGTCGCCAATTCCGCGGGCACGTGAGACCCAAGCCATCAGGTGATAGACGAGGATCGCAGCAATCGTTCCGAGTGCGATGCCGTTGAAGATGATCGGGCTGGTTTCCGAGCCGAGCACGAGGGTGAAGTCAGCAATGCCGACGATCAGAGCGATTGCGGCGGTGAACTGGTTGATCGGCTTTGAGAAGTCAACCTTGTGATCGATCCAGATCTTCACACCGATGAGCCCGATCAGACCGTAGAGGGCGACGGTGATGCCCGCGAGCACACCGCTCGGCACAGAGAAGATGATCGCGCCTACCTTCGGTGAGAAGCCGAGCAGCATCGCGAAGATACCGGCAACCCAGTAGGCCGCGGTCGAGTAGATGCGAGTGGCCGCCATCACACCGATGTTCTCACCGTAGGTGGTTGTGCCCGAGCCACCGCCGAAACCGGCAAGCATGGTCGAGATGCCGTCGGCGAGCAGCGCCTTCCCGGTCACCGGGTCAAGATCCCGGTCGATCATGAGACCGACGCTCTTCACGTGGCCGACGTTTTCCGCGATGAGCACGAGCACGACGGGCAGGAACATGGGCAGCAGGCCCCACAGCGACGGGTCTGAGAATGGGTTGCCTGGAGTGTGGAAGTCTGGCAGGCCGATCCATGCGGCGTTCTTCACGCCGCTGAAGTCAACCTCGCCCATGAAGATAGCCGCGACATAGCCGACGACCATTCCAAGGACGATGGAGAGGCGACCAAGAATTCCACGGAAGGCCACCGTGATCAGCACGACCGAAATAATCGTGATGAGCGCGACCCAACCCGAGTTCGCGGTCGCGTCCCAGTTGTTCTTCACCACGGGGGCAAGGTTGAAGCCGATGAGCGCGACGATAGCACCCATGACGACGGGCGGCATCAGCGCGTTGATCCAGCGAGTACCGAAGCGGTGCACGATGATACCGACGATGGTCATCAGCACACCGATGGCGAGGATGCCGAACGAAGCTCGCGCAAAGCCCTCAGCAGTGGGCAGATCCGAACCGCCAAGCCCCACACCTGTGGCAACTCCGATCGGAGCAAGGAAGGCAAACGACGAACCGAGGTAGCTCGGCAGGCGGTTGCCCGTGAGCACGAGGAAGAGCAGGGTGCCAAGGCCCGAGAAGAACAGCGTCGCGGTTGGCGGGAAGCCCGTCAATAGCGGCACCAAGAAAGTGGCGCCGAACATCGCGACGACGTGCTGCGCACCGAATCCGATGGTTTTTGGCCAACTCAGACGTTCTTCGGGCAATACGATCGCATCGGGTGCAACGGTTTTTCCGTCGCCGTGCTGCTTCCAGGCCATGCTCATGTGCTCTCCTCTACGAGATTTCAGACAGTAAGTTTTTTGCGCTGGAAAGACTCTACTGTGCTCTGGCGCCGAGTGTGCACGTGTGTTCGCCCGCGCATCCCCTGTTGTGATTCGCCGCAAGAACGTCGAAACATCGAGTGCAGCGGTTGGGACAGTGCGTAAGCGGTGTTCTCGGCGTTTCAGTGGTCTTTCAATGAAAGTTTAGGAGCGCGCCGGAACACGCAGATTAGAGGATCTCGACCGAGGCTGCCCCTGCCTCGGTCACAGGATCAGTCAGCCGCGAGGTAGACCTTGCGAATATGGTCCTTCACGATCCACCGCGTCTTGGTGCCCGCGCTCAACCGCATGACATCGCCGGTCTTCACGTCTACGCTGCGACCCTCTTCGAGCAGCTTGATCGTGGCACCACCCCGAGATCACGACAAATAGTTCGTCAACCTCAGTGTCGAGCACCGCTCCATCGCGCAGCTCCCAGATGCCTGCCTCGCAGCCACCGATCTTGCCCAGTTCAAGTACGCCCTGGCGAGGGTTACCGTAGTCGACCTCTTCGACTGGTACGGGTTCAAGTGCCACGATGGCGCCACGGCCGTGCACGACCCCGTTCGATCCCTCGGGTAGCAAGTCACTCATTGTGCACTCCTGTACATCATTGCTGTAAACATCTTTATGAATCGAAGCCTAGACCCAAAGCATCGAGAGTCTTGAGCAGGACATTGCGTTTGCCGCCGTTGTGGTCTGCACGGTCGAGCGACCATCGAGTCAAGTTGATGCCGATGCTCGCAAGTGGCTCCGGAGGAAACGGGAGTGGCATATCTTTCACCATCTTGAGTTCGGTGCGCTCCGTGGTGCGACCCTCAAGTCGGTCGACCATTACGTCGGCCGCAAAGTGGGTCGCACCGACACCCAGTCCGGTGAAGCCCGCAACGTACTGCACTCGCCCGCCGTGGGCTTGCCCGTAGAAGGCGCAGAACCTGGTCGACGTGTCGATCACACCAGCCCAACGGTGCGAGAACTTGAGCCCCTTCAGCTGCGGGAAAGTGGTGAAGAAATGGCTCGCGAGCTTGCGGTGGCTCTCCATGCGATCCTCATGACCCGGTTTGATACGCCCGCCAGCAAAGTACACCGCGTCGTACCCACCCCAAAGAATTCGGTTGTCTGCGGTAAGCCGCGAGTAGTGAAACTGGTTCGCCATATCGGCGAGGCCCTCGCACCCGGCCCAGCCAACTGAGGCCAGCTGCTCGTCGCTGAGCGGCTCGGTCATGAGCACGTAGTCATAGACGGGCACGGTGTGAAATACGTAGCGCTTGAGCAGTGACGGAAACACGTTCGTGCACAGCGCCGCACGCTCCGCAGTAACGGTGCCACGGTCGGTCTCAAATTGGGAGTGGTTCGTCAGCCTGGCCACTGAGGCTGAGCACACGAGTCTCTTCGTAAATCTCGACGCCGATTTCGTGAGCGTGCCTTGCAAGTTCAGCCGCAAGCTTTGCAGGATGCACATTCGCGTTCTCGCGAGGGGAGAACTCACCAGCAAGGAAGGTCGGGGAGGCAACACGCTGCTGCACCTCGGCGGCATCGAGTGTTTCACCACGTGGGGGTCCGGGCTCTCGCGGACCAGCTACGACCTGATACGGCTCGTTCGCCACGGAAAGCTGCCCTGTGCGCTCGTAGTCGACGTCTAGGTCGTGCTCACGAATGAACTGCTCGATGGCGTCGAGGTTTTCGTACCCAATGCGTCGCAGTGCTCCGACCTCGTCTGGCCAGCGCGACTCGGCGTTTGGTTCACCGTGGGTGATGCTCGCTTCGCAGAACCCGCCGTTACGGCCCGAAGCTGCCCAGCCGACCTGCTTTGCCTCGACGAGCACTACTCGCCGCTCGGGGTGCTCCGACTTCAGCTTGATCGCGGTCCAGAGGCCCGCATAGCCACCACCGACCACTACGTCGTCCGCCTGGCGCGCTCCGGCTAGCGCGGGGTAGCGGGCGGCCGTCTTCTCGACGTCCTCTATCCAGAAGCAAGCAAGCTTGGTGCTCGCTAGTGACTCATCGATGACGGCCTGCGCCGGTGGATTCTTCTCAAATATTGTGGGTTGCATTGTTCTCTATGCCTCATTGCGTAACAGAATATGGTGAAAAGTTCGATCGGGGACAAGGATCGCCTGGCCGCAAATACTACTCCGACGGCGGGGGCTTCATGATCGCACCGACGGCAAGGCCAAACGCCAGCCCCGGCGGGCAACCAGTACCAGAAACCGCTGATGAAGCTGATGACGAGCCCGACGATCAGGCCCATCACTAGGCCGACAATGATCTGTTTGCGACGCGCCTGAGGCGAGACGTCTTCGTTCTTCTTCTTATTCATCGCGATTCCTCAACTAAGTGTTCGTACCCAGTGTGACACCGGCACCTTTGTCTTTGCCTGCCAACGAAGAGCGGCGCGCTACGGCACTGCGCTCATTCGTCAGCGCTCATCAGTCGGCGCTCATTGTTCTCTGAATCTTCGAGGTTCCACGCACCCGCTCAGCACCAGCTGCCACGAGCAGCGGTTCGACCAAATCGAGCACGCCCTCGTTCGCACCGGGCATGAGCTCAGCCTCCCACTCTCGCCAACTCTGACGCCTGCCGCTCAATTCGTTCGTGCCCTCAACCCGATCGTCTGCAAGCTCGATCACCGGGTCACCTGCCTCGTTAAAAAGCACCGCAGTCACTCGCTGTGTTCGCAGCGTGGCGATTGCCCCGAGTCGATCGGCTGCGCCCTCGCCCAGGCGATCCTCGACCTCATGAACTAACCCTGCCGGAATCTCTTCTGCTGTCGGCCACAGCAATTCGCGTGCACCGGCTTCGCCCTTCGCTTTCAGGTGCCAGCCCTCGTCTTTGCCGCCGAGACGGTGCCGTAGCGCGAGGCGAAGGCTCGCGAGCTCGCCCGTTGGGGTATCAAAGTAGCTCGCACGCAGCTCGTGTGTTGCAGGCATATCAAGCCTCAGCCCTATCGCCGCAAATGTAGCGGCATCGGGAAGTAAGGCATCATCTGATACCTCGTACTTGCGCTCGATTTCGAACGTCTCGACCGCCCCGTTATTGCTCACATGAACCAGCATAGATCGACTACCCAGCCGAGGTGCTGAACGCATTTCCAACACGCTCATTACAGACTCGATACACGGTGTGGCGCACACAGTTTTCTCTTGCGCACAAATCAGCGATCATGGTGAGTGCACTGTCGGCTACTCGCTAGTGTTCCCCTGCGAATCAAATACGAGCACCCCTTCAACCCAAGTTTCCCTCACTCGCGCAAGATGTACCTCTGCCACGGGAATCTCGAAGGGGTTTGGCTCGATCACCACAAGGTTTGCAAGGTACCCCTCCTGTATCCATCCAGTGTCGTGGTCGCGATGGTTCACGTAGGCGCTGCCTGAGGTATATGCGGCGAGCGCGGTGGCAAGATCGAGTCGTTGGTGTGCGCCGGCCAACGGCCCCGCGTCGATTCCCGGTTCAGCACGGGTCACCCCAATGGCAATCGCAGCAAGCGGGTCAGGGCTTGAAACCGGCCAGTCACTTCCCGCAGCGAGCCGCGCACCGCCGCGCTGCAGATCGCCGAACGGGTACTGTCTCGCTTCGGATCCACCCTCGCCCATGAATGGAAGCGTCAACGTATCTAATTGTTCCTCGTGCGTAGCCCAGAGCATCTGCAAGTTGGCCACCGCATCCACCTGGGAGAAACGTGCGGTGTCGGATTCAGCAACAACTTGCAGGTGTGCGAGGTGATGACGACCGTTACTCGGCCCGTTAACGGTTCGCGCAGCCTCGACGGCGTCGAGCGCGTCACGCACTGCCCGATCGCCAAGCGCATGAAAGTGGACCTGCATCCCTGCCGCATCAAGCTTCACGACTGCCTCACGCATCACATCTGCATCGATGAAGGAGATACCGTGGTTGCAGGTTGAATGACCCTGCTCGTCGAGATATGCATCAAGCATCGAAGCAGTGAAGTTCTCTGCAATCCCGTCAACCATAATCTTGACCGTGCCAAGCTCAAACCGATCGGTGTTTCCCCGGGCCAGTCGCTCATCACGACGGCTCAGCATTAAGTCGATCTGTTCAATACCTTGATCGCGCTCCCACCACTGCGCACCAACGACGTGCACGATAAGCGTGCCCTCCGCTACTGCGCGCTCATATGCCTCCCGCGCACCAGCCCCTGGCCCATCTACACCAACCCACGCGTCTTGCCAGCCGGTGACGCCGAGCGAGAGCAGGAGTTTCTGCGCGTGAAGCAACCCGCGGTAAGTAAGTTCAGGTGGAGTATCAGGCTTCACCTTGTCCAGGAGTGCACTTGCTCCTTCGTGGAAGGTGCCAGCGGGAAATCCGTCCCCTTCACGTTCTATGCGGCCATCTGATGGGTCAGGGGTTTCGGAGCTCAGCCCGGCAGCCTCGATCGCGACAGTATTTGCCCAACTGCTGTGGTGATCCCGGTTCATAAGTAGCACGGGGCGATCTGACACCACTGCGTCAATGAGGCCCCGAAGCGGAGCGCCCCGGGAAAGTGCTCCATCGACCAGCCCCCTCCGAGAATCCAAGGCTCTTCCGGGTGTGCCACAGCATATTCAGCAATGGTGCGAACCGCGTCTTCCGCGCTCTCAGAACCAGTTAAGTCACACTGCAGTGCCTCGACGCCACCACCAACAGGATGCACATGTGAGTCTTGGAAACCCGGTGAAAGGAGTGTGCCTGGCGCATGTACGCGGCGGGTCTCCGAACCAACGAGAGCGGCAGCTTCCGACTCTGGAACAAGATGGGTGATCCGACCATCTGTCACGCCGACCGCAACCCCCGTCAATGGTTCACCACGACCCGTGAAGACTTCGCTTCCGGTAAAGAGCACATCAACAGTCATCTTGATACTCATCTCCAGCACATGAAATATCGGGGTTGGTTATGGATCGTAACAGCCAGAATCTAGACCTCAACCAACTCAGTGGAAGATCGGGTCCGGGGCAACCTTGCCTTGCCACTCACTCTCCTGGAGTTGAGACCAAATCAGAAGTGTGCGCGGGCTTTGCCCAGCTGAGCTTTCGCACGAGTCCCAAATCTCTCGTCACTACTGACGCTCGCTTTGCTCCGCGAAAGCCGATACAAATGGACAGTTGGAGTAAATTGCTGTCGCGGTGGGCGCAGTGATCTCCGTTGGAGGAACAACGCCGTGGCTGAATCTACAAAGCTGTACTACACCGGTCGCTTCGTGCGCACCGACCTCGACTGCATCGAAACTTCGGGAGCGGTCGATCCCGCTTCAGCCCCGGAGGCGATGCTGGTCGAGAACGGCCGCATCCTCGCAATCGGCTCACGTGATGATGTGCCGAGGCCTGCAGACGCCCGCCACATCGATCTTGGCGAGGGTTGGGCGATTCCCGGCCTCATCGAACCGCACGGCCACCCCTCGGAGTCTGCCGCACTCATGGGTGAAGGGGTCATCGATATTCGACCCGTCACCCTGGGGCACGCCGACGACGTCTGGGCGGCGATCAAGGAAGCACTCGCTGGGAGCCCACGTCCCACGCGTGTGGTTGCGACCGGCTGGGATCCTCTATTGCAGAAGGGACTCACGCCCCCGCACATCAAGGATCTTGACGCGCTCGCGGGCAATATTCCCCTTGTGATCGTGCACAACTCGCTACACTCGGCCTACTTCAACTCTGCGGCCGCTCGCGAAGCCGGCATCGACCGCAGCACCCCTGATCCGGTCGGCGCATCATTTCAGCATGACGCTTCGGGAGAACTCACGGGGCTCGCACTCGAGGCGGCAGCGGTGATGCAGATCGGGGCCCCCGCTCTGGCTGCGGCGGCAGCAGAAATGCCGAAGCGCCTTGCCGCGCACCTGCTCGACCTTCGGCATACAAAGGGCATCACCACCATCGCCGACCTGGCCTGGCGACACGACCTGCACCTACTCGCCACAGGAATGGCGGGGGCCGGCGCGCTGCCCGTGCGCCTGCGCGGCTACGAAATGTCGAGCCCGGGGGCCAAGACCTCGGTCCCGTTCGACAGTGGTGATGCGTGGTACCGGCAGGTGGGCATCAAGATTTGGTCTGACGGATCACCCTGGGTGGGCAACATCGCGACCTCGTTCCCCTACCTCGACACCGCGGCGACTCGGGCTCTCGGCTTCGAGAAGGGACACATCGGGCACGCCAACTACACGACCGAGCAACTCATCGAGATTGGGTCGCAGTACGCGGGCGAGGGCTGGCAAATTGCCTGCCACTCCCACGGTGACGTTGCGATCGACAGCACACTTGATGCGTACGAAGAGCTCATCAATCGATTTGGGCTCAAGGATCATCGCTTCCGCATCGAACACTGTGGCCTCATGACGCCCGCGCAGTTTGAGCGGGCCGCGAAGCTCGGTGTCACCGTCAGTATCTTCATCGATCACATCACCTATTGGGGTGATGTGCTTATCGACGATCTCTTCGGCAAGCGCGGCCTCTCGTATGCTGATGCCGGTGCCGCGTTTGCCGCTGGCCACCGCGCAACCTTCCACAATGACGGCACCGTGACACCCTGTGAGCCGCTGCGCAACATGGCGGTCGCTGAGACGCGCACCTCGCGTACGGGTCGACATCTCGACGGCGGTGCCGGGGTCAGCCGTTTGGATGCGCTCAGGGCACACACTTCCCATGCCGCGTGGCAGTTACGCAGCGAGCACGAGATCGGGGCGCTCGCGCCCGGGCTCTGCGCCGATTTCGCAGTACTCGACGTTGACCCTCGCTCCGCTACTTCCGAGGAGCTAGCCGAAGCGCGCATACTGGCGACAGCGGTCGACGGCGTGCTCGACACCACCGGCGGGAACCCGCGTTGAACGCGCTGATCAGCACACTCCTACCGCTTGGAGTAGCGGCGGCGCTCAGCCCTATACCCACCCAGTCAAGGCCATACTGCACATCATTCTTGGTGCAGGAATGATCCTCTACTCATTTATCGTCTGGCATCGCCAGCCGAAGCCTGGTGAGCCTCATAAACTTCCATCTTGGATCGCAAAAATTGAGGGTATCAACCCGACTCACGCGGTATTCTCCGTGCTCGCAGGTACTTCCATGATTGGACACGCCATCTCGGCGCTCTAGGTTTTGCGCGCTCACACCAGACTTACACTGGCTAGGTGACGGAACACGAAGAATCATTAGGGGCCGAGGATCGCGCGATTCGCGCATGCACCGAAACGATAGAGGCGTTGCAACGCGCAGGGGTTGCACCGGAGGCCCTTGCTGAGTTCGTGCCCGGGGGCCGCAGGTTCCTCGTCTTGCCGAAAGCCGCGACGATGCGACCACTCGGCCAGGTCTGGCGACTGGGTTCGTTGCTGCTCGACACATCGGGCACGCTGTGGGCGGCGGGCCGCGCCACCAGGGCAGCCGAGCGCGGCAGGCCCGGCTATCAGTCAGAGTCACGGGAAGAGCGCCGCGATGTTGCGGCAGCGGCGCTGCACGGCGGCTACCCGGAGGGCACCCCAGTCAACTTCGATGCCAGGCAACTGCCGCTAGACGAGGCCGCTGTCCGGGCACTCGCTACCGAGGAGCCAATCGGTTGGGCCGACGACGAGATTCGAGTGCGTTGGCGTGCGGGTGCGCCCATCGATGGTGCGTCCACGCTTGAGAGCTATCTGCGCGAATGGGCAGAGCTGCTCATCCATCCACCACTCACGTCTACTTA
>JAUCCH010000073.1:0-10121 GCA_034676385.1 Leucobacter sp. | reverse complement strand
CAGCCTGGGGGTGTACGAGTTCGGCTGGCACGATAAGGATTCAGCCGGCGAAACTGCGAAACGTGGGCTCAGCGAGGATGTGGTTCGCAACATCTCTGCGTTGAAGAACGAGCCTGAGTGGATGCTAGAACGACGCCTCAAGGCTCTGCAGATCTTCGGACGCAAGCCGATGCCAACGTTCGGCGCCGACTTGAGCGATATCGATTTCGATAACATCAAGTACTTCGTACGCTCGACTGAGAAGCAGGCCACGAGCTGGGAAGAACTCCCCGAAGAGATCAAGAATACTTACGAGCGTCTCGGCATCCCCGAGGCCGAACGCCAGCGCCTCGTGGCTGGCGTTGCTGCGCAGTATCAAGTCCGAGGTGGTGTATCACCAGATTCGTGAGGATCTTGAGCAGCAGGGCGTACTCTTCCTCGATACGGATACGGCGCTCAAAGAGCACCCGGAAATCTTCGAGCAGTACTTCGGCACTGTGATCCCCTCTGGGGATAACAAGTTCGCTGCCCTGAACACCGCCGTGTGGTCTGGTGGGTCCTTCGTATACGTGCCGAAGGGTGTGCACGTTGAGATTCCGTTGCAGGCTTACTTCCGTATCAACACGGAAAACATGGGCCAGTTCGAACGCACTCTCATCATTGCTGACGAAGACAGCTACATTCATTACATCGAGGGTTGCACCGCTCCGATTTACAAGAGCGACTCGCTGCACTCCGCCGTGGTCGAGATCATCGTGAAGAAGAACGCTCGCGTTCGCTACACGACGATTCAGAACTGGTCAAATAATGTCTACAACCTTGTCACCAAGCGTGCCGTGGCCGAAGAAGGCGCCACGATGGAGTGGGTTGATGGAAACATCGGCTCGAAGGTCACCATGAAGTACCCGTCGATCTACCTGACGGGTGAGCACGCCAAGGGCGAGACCCTTTCTGTCGCATTCGCTGGCCCCGGCCAACACCAGGATGCCGGCGCAAAGATGATTCACCTCGCACCGTACACGAAGTCTTCGATCCTCTCGAAGTCGATCGCTCGCGGTGGTGGCCGTACTGGTTACCGCGGTGAGATCATGGTCAGCGAGAACGCGCATCACGCTGCAAATTCCGTGGTGTGTGACGCGCTGCTTGTTGACACAATTTCACGTAGCGATACTTACCCAGCGATTGATATTCGAACCGATGATGCCGTGCTCGGCCACGAAGCGACAGTTTCGCGGGTAAGCGAAGAACAGCTCTTCTACCTGATGAGCCGCGGCCTCGCTGAAGAAGAAGCAATGGCAATGATTGTTCGTGGATTCATCGAACCAATCGCTCGCGAATTGCCTATGGAATATGCACTGGAACTGAACAAGCTCATCGAAATGGGCATGGAAGGATCCGTCGGATAATGTCATTGGCTGAAAGTACTGAGACAGCTCAGCACGGGTTCAAGGCACACTCAGACGGAGGCTGGGACGCAGAAGGTGCTTCGAAGCACGTTCCCGTTCAGACCCGCAGCGCTCGCTTCAAATCAACTGATGTGAACGACTTCGAGGTAGTGACCGGTCGCGAGGCAAACTGGAAGTTCAGTCCTGTCGCAAAGATCAACGCACTGCTGAACGGTGATCTCGATGGTTCTCGCACACCGATGACTATCACTGACGCTGCTGGCGTATCAAGTGAGTGGATTCCGAAGGATGACGCACGCATCGGTCGCGCGGGCGTGCCAGAAGAGCGTGGTTCGGCTGCCGCATGGACGGCTTTTGGTGAGGCTCACCTGATCACCGTGTCATCCGAGGAAAAGATCACCGCAATCGTGGATCGCTCCGAACTCGGTTCAACTTCTCGTGCCGCCCACACCGTAATTGAGGCGAAGCCAAACTCACGGGGTCTCATCATTCTCGAGAACTCTGGCGACGCTCAGCTCACTGAGAACCTCGAGATTGTTGTTGGCGATGGGGCGGAACTGACTGTGGTGAGCGTGCAGCAGTGGGCTGGCGACGCGCATCACCTTGCAAGCCACTTCGCCTCTGTCGGTCGCGATGCAACGCTCAAGCACATTGTGGTTTCACTCGGTGGCGAGGTCGTACGGTTGAATCCCACGATTCATCTTGATCACGAAGGTGCAAACGGTGAGGCATTCGGTGCATATTTCGCTGATGCAGGGCAGCACCTAGAACATCAGGTTTATATCGACCACGATGCGCCACACACCCGTAGTCGCGTTACCTACAAGGGGGCGCTGCAGGGTGAAGGAGCACACACTGTCTGGATCGGCGATGTACTGATTCGGAATAGCGCCACCGGCACTGACAGCTATGAGCAGAACCGTAACCTTGTGCTGAGCGAGGGCACTCGGGCCGATTCGATCCCGAACCTTGAGATCGAAACGGGCGATATCGCTGGTGCCGGTCACGCAAGTACCACTGGTCGATTCGACGATGAGCATATCTTCTACCTCCAGAGCCGAGGCATCTCGGAAGAGGAAGCGCGCAAGCTTGTTGTGCACGGCTTCCTGCTCGAGGTCGTACAGCAAATTGGTGAGGCTGAGACCGAAGAGCGTTTACGAGCCGCAATCGAATCTGAGCTTTCGGATTCGAGCCAGCCTGAGATGGTGAGTGCGTGACCCGCACAAAGGCGATCGCTGTCAGCGAGTTACTTCAGGATCAAGCGGTGCGCGTCGTTATTGACGATGTGCCCATCGCGATCGTCCTAGACGCTGAGGGTGAAGTCCACGCAATTGGTGACACCTGTACCCACGGACAGGTGAGCCTTTCAGAAGGCTTCGTCGAGAACGGTGAGATCGAGTGCTGGGCGCACGGATCTGCGTTCTCGCTTCGCACTGGCAAGCCAGGCAACCTACCGGCATTTGAGCCGGTACCAGTTTTCGTCGTCGAAATTGAGGGTGACGACGTGTACATTGACCCCACTGTTACGAAAGAGATTCCAGCATGAGTTCCGTTCTTGAAATCAAGGATCTACACGTCAGTGTCGAGACCGACCAGGGCGCGAAGGCAATCCTGAATGGTGTCGATCTTACGATTCGCCAGGGTGAGACCCACGCGATCATGGGACCAAACGGCTCGGGTAAGTCCACGCTTGCATACGCAATCGCAGGTCACCCTCGCTACGAAGTCACCAGTGGTTCGATTTTGCTTGACGGCGAAGAAGTCACCGAGATGTCGGTTGATGAGCGTGCACAGGCAGGCTTGTTCCTTGCAATGCAGTACCCGGTAGAGATCCCGGGCGTGACCAACGCAAACTTCCTGCGCACTGCGAAGACGGCTATTGACGGTGAAGCACCGGCAATCCGCACCTGGATGAAGGATGTCCAGGGTGCAATGGAGAACCTTCGTATGGATAAGTCCTTCGCATCGCGAAACGTGAACGAGGGTTTCTCGGGTGGCGAGAAAAAGCGGAACGAGATCCTCCAGCTGGAACTGCTGAAGCCCCGTTTTGCAGTGCTCGATGAGACTGACTCAGGTCTCGACGTCGATGCACTCAAGGTCGTTGCTGAAGGTGTGAACCGCGCTAAGGAGAACACTGGGCTTGGCATCATGCTTATCACGCACTACACCCGAATTCTGCAGTACATCAAGCCAGACTTCGTGCACGTGTTTGTGAACGGCCGCATTGCAGAAGAAGGCGGCCCTGAACTGGCTGACCGTCTTGAAGCTGAAGGATACGACCGCTTCCTCCCGCTGGTTCGAACGCGTAAGCTGTTAGCTATGGAAGAGACAGCAAACGTCGCTACGATTGACCCTGGGTTCAAAGAGCAGGCGATCGAAGCGCTGAAGAATGTGAGTGATCCCGAGCTTGGCGTGAATATCGTTGATCTCGGGCTGATTTACGATCTCCACTTCGATGAGGAGCACGATGCGCTTGTCATTTCGATGACACTTACGAGTGCGGGATGCCCGCTGACTGATGTCATCGAGAACGATATCGCGGAGTCGCTTGACGGTCTTGTTCGAGCATTCCGCATCAACTGGGTGTGGATGCCGCCTTGGACGCCAGAGCGCATCACCGAGGACGGTCGGGATATGATGAGGGCGCTGGGCTTTTCGATTTAGTCCCCAGTGGGGACTAAATGCCCAGAGCCCCGCGAAGCGGTTGGGCTTTTCGATTTAGCCCCGGTGGGGCTAAACGCAGAATGCCCCGCGGAGCGGTTGGTTTTTTCAATTTGGTTCCCAGTGGGAATCGATATACAAAGCCCGCGGAACGGTTGAAGCTTTCGACCTGATTCGCGTTGTAATAATTTTTTTGAGTGGCCTGGGGGTCGTTTTGACTCCCAGGCCCTGGCCCGTTTACAGGAGAATACAGTGATCACCGTCGAGAACCTCGCAATCGACGTAGGGGCGAGACGCCTCATGAGCGAGGTCAGCTTTCGAGTGAACCCCGGAGACAAGATTGGTCTTGTTGGGCGTAATGGCGCTGGCAAGACCACGCTGACTCGTACCCTCTCGGGCGAACTGCAGCCTGCTGAAGGGAAAATCACTGTCTCAGGTGAACTCGGCTTTCTGCCGCAGGATCCTCGCACCGGTGATCCCGATCAACTCGCACGGCACCGGATTCTTGACGCGAGGGGGCTTGGGACGCTGACTGAACAGCTCGCCAAAGCTACTCACGACATGGCCAGTAATGATCCTCGTATCGCTGAAAAGGCGATGAAGCGCTTTGGCAACCTGACTGACCGCTTTCAGGCACTCGGAGGGTATGCGGCCGAGGCCGAAGCAGCTTCGATTTCGAATAACCTCGGGCTCCCTGACCGAGTGCTCGATCAACCGCTTGGCACTCTTTCAGGTGGCCAGCGAAGGCGCATTGAGCTTGCGCGTATCTTGTTCAGCGATGCTGACACAATGATCCTTGATCGAGCCAACAAACCACCTGGACGCCGATAGCGTCGTGTGGCTGCGCGAGTTCCTGAAGACGTACCGCGGTGGCGTCATCATCATCAGTCACGATGTTGAGCTGGTGGGGAGACGGTGAACCGTGTTTTCTACCTCGACGCGAACCGTCAGGTTATTGATGTTTACAACATGGGTTGGAAACTATACCTCCGTCAGCGTGCCGCCGATGAAGAGCGGCGCCGCAAAGAGCGCACCAACGTCGAGAAGAAGGCATCAGCGCTTAAAGACCAGGCGGCCCGATTCGGAGCGAAAGCGTCCAAGGCTGCTTCTGCGCACCAGATGGTTGCTCGCGCAGACAGAATGCTCGCAAGTCTTGACGACGAACGCCAAGTCGATCGCGTTGCAAAGCTGCGGTTCCCGGAGCCTTCGCCCTGTGGCAAAACCCCTCTGATGGCGTCTGGACTTTCAAAGTCTTACGGTTCGTTGGAGATTTTTGCGGGTGTCGACCTCGCGATCGATCGTGGTTCGAAAGTCGTTATTTTGGGCCTCAACGGCGCAGGCAAGACAACGTTGCTGCGCCTGCTTGCCGGAGTCGATGAGCCTGACGCCGGCCAGTTAGAACCGGGTCACGGCCTGAAGATTGGCTACTACGCACAGGAACACGAGACTCTCGACGTCAAGGCGAGCGTGCTACAGAATATGGTCTCCGTGTCACAGCATCTCACCGAGACCGAGGCACGCAAAGTGCTCGGATCGTTCCTCTTCAGCGGTGACGATGTACATAAGCCCGCAGGAGTGCTTTCCGGTGGCGAGAAGACGCGTCTGGCGCTGGCCATGCTCGTAGTTTCTCAGCGCCAACGTGCTGCTGCTTGACGAGCCTACGAACAACCTTGACCCAGCGAGCCGGGCCGAGATCCTCGATGCGCTTGCAAACTTCAGCGGTGCTGTGGTACTGGTGTCGCACGACCCCGGTGCTGTTGAATCACTCAACCCCGAGCGAGTGTTGATCATGCCAGAAGGCACGGAGGATCACTGGTCTTAAGGAATACCTTGACCTGATTGAGCTGGCGTAAGCCCTATTATTCGGCTACCGGAGATTCGGTGGCATCGGGAGTCTCAGGTACCACCAAGTTTTCCGGTGACTCCGGAGCAATTACTCTGGATCGCGCTTCCGCAAACTGAGCCAGAACAAAGTCTGCTCCGTCTTGCTGCATTCCGTTCTTGAAGTAAGCTACGTGACCCTTCTCATCAAGGTTAAGGGTGCTCTGGCAGATGAAATCGCCAGATACGCAAAAGTCTCGGAGGCGGTCTGCGAACGACTAAAGAGCCCCCACCGTTCGCGGCAATACACCGCCCAGCTTCTCGTAGAATGTACCGACGTCGTAGCTTTCAGTCCCGGTGAAACGCGGGTTGCCGTACAGCACGATTGCCACGATTTGGTTAGCTACTTCGTCGCTCAGCTCGCCAACCGTGCCCCCGACGATTCTGCCTTCTGGCAGAGAAAGTGCGTCGCCAATTACGAGCGCACCCTGAGAATAACCAAGCAGCGCGAATAGCTGTTCAGGGCAAGTTTCATTCTGTACTCTGAGCGTGTCGAGAAGTAGCCTGACACCATAGGTGCCACCCTCGTTGACATCGGTGTCCGCCGGGTAGTCGAGGTTAAGCACCGTGACCTCACCGGGAAGCGCTTTCTTCACCGCACGCCCCACGGGTGAAAGCAATTGACCCTTATTCGGTTCCCCGGTACCTCGCGCGGTAATTAAGAGATAAGGGGTGCACTCCAATGGTTCCGCAATGGGATCAGGATGCAGCTCAATGTCGTACTCTTCCGCGGCGGCCGGAGGCGCAGGGGCTTCGGTCACGGCGGTGAGGGAATCGATATTCTCTTCAGGTTTAGGAACCTGAGAACACGCGCCGAGAGAGAAAGCGAGGATCGCTCCCGCGCTGGAGAGCACAGCTCGCCGAAATCTGTGCTTTCGCTGGAAACTCTGCATTCCACCCATGATAGTTGCTTGTGTGAGCCACGAATTACGGCGATGTGGACTTACCCTTCGAGCAGCGCATCCTCAATGTCGGCATCGTTTGGACCGCGCCGACGCCTTCTTTCTGCACGACGTTCATCTTCACGCTTCACCGAGTCGCCCCCAGCATTGAGGCTTCTGTACTCTTGGCGTGCCCCATAAGCAACACCAATCGCGGCGATGATAATAAAGACGTACCATTGCAGGGCATAAGAGAGGTGCGGACCTTCGTCCCGTGCTGGGCGTGCCGCAAGAACACCAGTCTCACCCAGAGGGGTCCTCCGAAACAAGCTGGCCAAACGCACCCGTGTACACTGTGCCACCGACCGCGCTCAGACGGGCAAGTTCGGAAGAGTTAATATTTGCTACCGAATGGCCCGCAGAAGTTCTCCCAAAATCATTGGTTCACTCGCACGAAGCCGTGCATGCACGGTCACTTCACCGCTTGGTGCGCTGGGTAATCCAGCTGGAAGTTCGTCTGTGCCAGAAACCGGTACCCAACCGCGGTCGATAAAGAGCACGGAGCCGTCGTCGTTTTGAAAAGCTTGAATCAAACTCGAGCCGACTCCATTTGGGCCGGGGCGGTTTCTCGCAAGATACGTGTCTCCTACGTATTCTCCGTGGAGTTCTACCGTCTGCCACTTATGATCGTCGACATCAAACTTGGTTGGGTCTGTCATCGTTCTAGAGAGCGCTAGGGGAGCGGCGTCATAGTTGGCATCGATCCTCGAAATCTCTGCCCGCGCCTGCGCTCGTCGCTCAAACTGCCAGTTTCCTAGCCACACACACACGATTGTGAAGATCAGCAAGAGTGCAAAATAGCCGAACCAGCGGCGGCTTCGTAGAAAGCTCCAACCAGCTTGGTGCTCAGTGCTCATTCGTCCCTCTCATGGGGTGCCGTTGCGGAGATAAATTCGCTCAGCGTGAGTACTTCCAGCGGAAACGACCGGGCCTCGAGAAAGTCCTTCAGATATTCTAGGTGCTCGCCGCAGGCGAGCCAGGTCTTGCGTCGATCCTCACCGTGAATCTTTGGATTACGCCAGCGAAGCACCCAGCTGGCCTCATCGGAGCAGCCCGCTCTCGAACACGCGTGTTGGAGGTTTGGAGTGCCACCCAGCAGGCCGATCATGGGGCACTCTCGTCGCCGTGAGCACGCCTATCAGCGGGAGCGTCGACCACAATTGTTATCTGACTGGGAGGTGCCTCATTTTTTCTCCCGCAGGGGTGTCATCAGCTGCAGCGGTGAGCTCCAGCGGGGCTGGAGCTTCGTGAGTCTGCCCGCCAACATAAGAAACGGCGTTTGCAATGAGCACGGCAACGTATGGCAATACAATTGCACCAGCTGCCACCAAAATTATCCACGGACCCCGTACCCAAAACAGCGAGATCACGCACGCCATGCGCACCGTCATCGTAAGGAAATACATACGAATGCGGTACGCGCGATCCTTCATGGGGTTCACACCCACGGAGGTTACCTTGTACTGCTTCGCCACGTCGAACAAGCGTACTCGTGTTGTCTCCTACTAGGCTGGGCGTCATCGGATGAAAGGATCCACATGAGCACCGCCCGCACCGTTCTTGTCACCGGAGGTAACCGAGGAATCGGCTTTGCGATCGCCGAACGAATGATTTCTGAGGGCCACCGCGTGGCAGTCACTGCTCGTTCAGGTGAGGGCCCGGCAGGAGCGCTCACTGTGCGTGCAGAGATGAGCGACTCGGCATCCATCGATGCGGCATTTACGGAGGTCGAAGCCCAGCTTGGCCCGGTCGAAGTTGTCGTCGCGAACGCTGGAATTACTCGCGATACCCTTTTGCTGCGTATGAGCGAAGAGGATTTCACCGAGGTCATCGACACGAACCTCACCGGAACCTTCCGTGTCGTCAAGCGTGCGGCGAAAGGCTTGCTCAAGGGTCGTTTTGGTCGCGTTATCCTCATCTCAAGCGTCGTCGGTCTGTACGGCTCGCCGGGTCAGATCAACTACTCGTCGTCGAAGGCAGCGCTCGTCGGGTTTGCACGGTCGCTCACCCGTGAGCTCGGTAGCCGTGGCATCACAGCGAACGTTATCGCACCGGGCTTTATCGAGACAGATATGACCGCAGAGCTGCCGAAGCCCAGCAGCAGAAGTACCTTGATTCGATCCCTGCCGCTCGCTTCGGCAAGGTTTCAGAAATCGCGAGTGCTGCGGCTTGGCTTGCCAGCGATGAAGCGGGCTACATCTCAGGGGCTGTGATTCCGGTTGACGGGGGCTTAGGGATGGGCCACTAGCAACTCAGTGAGCCTTTTCCTTCTCATTTCGGTTTGCGCAATCGTCGCATTCGGCTCTTTTGCGCAGCGTATTACGGGAATGGGGTTCGCGCTTATCGCGGCCCCATTCCTTGTTCTGCTACTCGGTCCTCACCAAGGTGTGATTCTTGCCAACCTCGCGAGCGCGGTCACTGCCGCACTCGTGCTGGGGCGAGTATTTAGGCAAGTCGAGTGGAAGAAATACGTTTGGTTAGTGGTTCCTGCGCTCGTTGGCATAATCCCCGGCGCATTGCTATCGGTTCATCTAAACTCAGCTTGGCTTGAGCTGTGTATTGGCTCACTGTTGGTAGTCGCACTGATTGTTTCAATCGCAGTCCAACATGTCTCAGTGACTTCGAGCGGCGTAGCCCCTCCAGTCTTAGCAGGTTTTTTTGCAGGCATGTTTAGTGCGGCGGCAGGAACCAGCGGCCCACCGATCAGCATGTACGCGGTACTTACCCGTTGGCCGCAACTGGCTTTCGCTGCAACCGTGCAGCCAGTGTTTTTCACGCTCGGGGTAACAAGTGTAGTGGCCAAGCTTGCGCTTGACCCTTCGAGCTGGCCAGATCCTCCGCTCTGGTTCTGGTTTGCTCTCTTGGCCGCACTTGTACTTGGCACCTTCGTGGGAGACAAATTAATGCGAAGGATCCCCACCCATGTAGCCCGCTTCTTCCATGCTGACGATTGCCGTGCTGGGCCCTCTTCTGTGGTTGCGGTTCATGGGCTTTTGACGCTCACCGGTATCATCCAGCTGGCGAGGAATCTACCCCCTAATATACCGGAGTCATCGAGGGCTAACGTGGGGCCATGAGCACCACTGAACATTCCCGTTCCATCACCCGCGTCGCCGAGCACGCCCGCACGCTATCTGGACTCTATGAGTCGCCAAAGATCTTACGGCTCGTTAATGTTTGGGATGCTGTGAGCGCGCGCGTGGTTGCCGAGATTCCGGGTACCCTCTCGTGCTCGCCACAGCTGGACACGGAA
>JAUCCH010000072.1:0-11033 GCA_034676385.1 Leucobacter sp. | reverse complement strand
TATGTCCTCTACTGGTACGGTTCGTATTGCTGAGCGCGTCGAGGCGGGCCGGTGGTGTCTTGGGATCGAGAGCCAGGTCGACAAGGAGCTGCGAGGGCACGATGTACGAGTCGAGGCCGTCGAGCACGTCGCCCCAGCCGGGCACGTAGAGCTGCACACCGCTCGCAAGTGTCGTTGACTGCTGGCGGTAGCGTCGGCCGCCCTCGTCGTCCTCCGGCCCCCATTCGGCCATGTGGAACGTTGAAACTGCGAACCCAGTAACCTGACGGGTGAGTTCCTGGTGCTGACGGCCGCCGCTCGACGTGTAGCCGAGGTCGGCCGCAAGAGCGCGCTGCGTCTCTTCAAGGCCGATCCCGTCGAGCGGGTTACCGCCGGCTTTGACGGTCGAGCGGATCTTCGTTGCGATTGCTGCACCGATCAGTAGAGCCGGCTTGCCCGAGGGAACCGGGGCCTCGACCCATTCGCCGTGCTTGGTCAGCACTTCGCCCGCCGTGATCTTCCACGATGTGTACGAGTTCGAGGCATCCCATTTGCGGCCAGGCTGTTCGTCCATCGGGGTCAGGGAGAAGTAGCCGTTGCCGAGCACGATGCCGCGGCGCTCGTTCGCCTCGCCGTGCTCGACGGCGGCGGCGTGGTCGAGCTGCCGACGCATCCAGTCGGGCAGGCTCAGGGGGTCTTGGTTCCCGGTGCTCATTGGTATCTTTGCTAGGCCGGGATGTTGAGGTGTTTGGAGACGGCTTCGCGCACGATAGCGCCGATGGATGCCACGTCGGAGGGTTCGCCTGCGGCAGCTCGTGGCGCTACTTCGGCTTTCACCGCCGCGTACATGGCCTCAGATACTTGCGCTCCCAAGAGACGCGGGTACAAGCCGCCAGTGCCGCGCCTGCGCGGTGCGCCGGGCAACGCGGGGGCAATGTCCACGGCCGGCGCTTCTGTATTCGCCGGGGCCGTTGCGGTCGGTTTCATCGGGAGAGCCATTAGATGCTGCCTTTCAGTTCTTCAGCGATTAGGTCGTAGGGATGCAGGTTTGCTCGGGGCGGGAGGGTGCCGGCTGCCGTAATCGCGTGGGCGCGGTGCGGTACAACGTGCTCGTACAGGCTGCTGCCGCCGGGGAGGTCGGTTAGGAACTCGCGCACGTCACGGAGAGCACGTCGGCGTGGTTCGGCTCCGACGACGAACACAGAGGCGGGTATCTGGGCCTGGGCGAGTGATTCAACGAACTTCGCCGTATGCCTCGCGTCAAGGTGACTCGGCCGAGTCGGAACGAACACCAGATCGGCCACGGCAACAGCGGCATTGATCGCGTCGGGGTTTCCAGGCGGAGTGTCGATCACGGTGAAGTCGAACCCTGCCGCATCTGCTCGTGTGACAGCTCGATCCAAGATCGTCTTGACCGTGGGGAACCCCTCGCCGGCCTCCTGCGCCCACATCGTGAGTGAGCGCTGCGGGTGGGTGTCGATGAGCTGCACGGTGCCGTGCTCGCTGAGCGCGGCACCGAGATAGACGGTGCCGGTGGTCTTCCCTACTCCGCCTTTGAGTGCGGCAAACGTAACGATCATGCGAGAAGCATACACCATAGGCCTTTGGGCGTTGGCCTATGGCTTTAGGCCAAAGGCCTATGGTAAAGTGGCGTTGTCGGTGGGCGTTAGTACCGTCGACAGTGACGAGAGGAACAACGGTTATGGCTATCAATGAGGAATACCGGCAGCTCGAAGTTGCTGCCGAGGTTGAGGAACTGACGCGCACGCTCGCGCACTCGACCCGTGATGTGCCGAACCCGCAAGACTCGTACCGGATACTCGGGGAGCTGGGCGCGATCATCGACCACGTTGCGCAGGTCTGCGAGCAGGTGGGTAGGTGGCACGGCCACGCCGAGGACGGCACGCACTACGAGGGAGAGGACGGCGACAGCACCGGCAGCCCCCGAGCGGCCGCCGACGAGCTGGCGACCGCCGCCAACGCCCTCAAAGTCGCATCGAGCCACGTTCACCGCGCGCACTCCCACAACGGCGTCGTGCGCTGGTATCCCGAACCGAAACGAGCAGACGATGAGCGAACAGTTTGATATTGAGGCACGTTGGCCGGAGCTATTCAAAAGCCTGGATACTCGTACTCGGCGTGCCGTAGTGCGCTCTCTTGCTGCTGGCTGGCATGAGGGCTGGAAGATCAACTATGCCGATGTGCACGATCTTGTCGAATTCGCGCAGGGGAGCATCGACTTAGGTGAGTACGAGCAGCGTGCACGTCGAGCTGCTGAACAGGCTGCAATGACTGGCAAACTCAGTCACCGGAAACGAGCGCAGCTTGTACACCCAGAAACCCCTACGGACGAGCTGCGGAAGATCGCGGAGGGGCTGG
The DNA here is from genome assembly GCA_034676385.1 of Leucobacter sp. Taxonomy (GTDB): domain Bacteria; phylum Actinomycetota; class Actinomycetes; order Actinomycetales; family Microbacteriaceae; genus Leucobacter. The sequence continues at coordinate 8,675 of JAUCCH010000072.1, read as the reverse complement.
GATGGTTGAACCCCGTTGAGCGCGCATGGGCCGCTGAGCAGTTGATCGCTCACCCGAACTTCACTCCCGAGGCATTCGACAAGGCGATTACCAACGCGAACGCCATTGGCTTCTTCGAAGACCCTACGGAGCACAACGCTACTGTTACAGCCCTAGAAACAGCGCGCTCAGAGGCGAAGTAAGCGGAGATGTCCGAGCAAGCGGAGCGTGGCGAGTTGCGCGCTATCTCTGGAACCGAGCGCCACGGTGTAGAAGCAGAGGTATGTAGTCTCACTGCAAGACGATAACGCTACACATGAACTTCTTAACGCGTTGAGACGTTCTATCTCACAACTTTAAACGAATGGAATAGCTTTGAAATCTCGAATGATTGACCCCCGAGACGGAGTAACCGAGGTTGATTTCCCTGCATACCGTGTGTACTTTTCCGACTCGCACGGGGCTACCGAGGAATGGCAGCTCACAGGGAGCCGGAGCGTGCTTGAGGTGGTCGAGTGGGCTGACGCTGAAGTCGGCCAACGCTCGTATCGTTTGTACGCGGAGTGGCCGCTGAGCACTGGAGTCGGCCTAGTGCGGCTGCTTGAGCGTAGAGGCCAGTGAGGGGTGTTCGGTACCCGAATGCGCGGCACCGAACGCCCCCTCACTGGTTACTCAGGACACCCAGAGAAAAGCAGAGGCTGAACCGGGGATATTGAACGGGAGCAGCGGCGGGGCTGGAGACGCTGATGCTGAGCCCCTGAAGTAGGCACCACGGCTGATCTTGGTCGAGCTGCCTTGCTTCGGAACGTACCAGGTCTGTTTCGGCCCGTAACTGGTGGTGGAGGTAACCGTCACATTCTGCGTGTAATCAGACTGCGCAACGATCGTCAGGCTTGAAATCGAGTTCTGAGAAGTCTTTCCTAGATACCCGAGCACTCGGATCGCGACAGTGCTGGTCGGCCCCTTGCATGCGACACGGGGCTTCGCAATCACGCTCCCCGCGCCCGATGACCAGTGTGGATTATCCACAGACAAGATGCACGTGTAGGTCGCTGCCTTCGCGACCTCGATTCGTTCACCCTCGGGCCCTCGATATGCGCCCGCGTCGATACTGAATTCGACCTCCTGCGGGCCAGAATCAGGCGTTGCAATCGCATTGATCGCAGGGTATTCAGGGAGCGATTCTACGTTTACCCCGACAGCATCCACCGTGGCGGTTTGCTCGAATAGCTCGTCGGGAACAGCAGCATTAGCTACTGCAGGCGTGAGCACAAGCGCCAAAGCTGCGCATACGGCTGTGGTGATAGTTCTGGGTCGCATAGTATTCCTTTCCAGCACCTTTGCTGTGTGGCTGCCGCGCCGCTTTCGTGCGGCGATCTGGTCGCTCTTGGCCGGGATGACGGCGGTGATGCGGCGCCTGCGTAACTCGGTGCGGATGACGCCGGTGGCGTAGGCGCGGTCGGCGATCACGGCGTCGGGTCGGGTCCTGGGCCGGCCGCGACCCACCCGCGGGTCCGGTATCGGCCGAGAGCTGCTTTCAGAGGCCGCGTACTGGGCTCTTCCTCATGGTGGCCGCTACCTCGATGGGTTCGTGGACGACCGGAATAATAGCGCGGACTTCTACCGCAGGTCCGGCGCGACCGTTGTCGGTCACAACACGGGACTCCCCGCACGGCGTCCCACCAACAGTGAGCTGAGCCATTACCCGGGCATTGACGGAACATGGTTTTACGTCGACGCATGGCGAATGCACCAGGGCAAGATCAACTGCGCGCGGTGCCGCGACGTGTTCGAGTTCGTCGACAAGGACGGCGGCTACCTCCTATGCCCCAACTGCGGGACGCCCGAGGCGAAGTAGCCACGCTCGACGTCTGATGTTCCCGTAACGATGTCTCAGTGGGAACGAACAAGCGCTACCCGCATCTGCCGGCGCAGAGGGGCGAAGAGCGAGAGCTGCGCGAGGCGCGCAAGCGCGGGCCGCTGCGCACCCTCGATTCCCTCCAGCTTCGATTGCATGCGCAGCCGCTCACCATCGTTCCCGAGCAGATGACGATATGGGGTCACGCCTGGCTCCAGTTCGGGGATACGAACGTCCGGTGCGTCGTCCAGGTGAAACGTTGGACGGCCGACGCCGTGGGCGTCCAGGTGACGATCGACGGCGACAAGCTGCGGTGCTGGGTATGGCAGGGATCATGTCAGCGAATCTCTGACCCGACCGACGTTTGGTAGCCCCGCTGTAAACGATCGCCGGGTTAGTGGACGGCTCCGAGTTCAATGCAGAGAACGCCACCGACGATGAGGACGATGCCGAGGCCCATCAGCCAGGTGAAGGGCTCTTTGAAGAGGAACTTGCTGAGGATGGCGGTGAGTGCGACGCCGGATGCGGCCCAGATGCCGTAGGCGACGCCGAGCGCCATGCCGCCGGCGAGGGCGAGGCTGAGGATGGTGAATGCGAGGACGTAGCCCACGGCCACGCCGACGTACCAGCGCTTCTTGTCGACGGCCATACGCAGGGAGAGCGTGCCGACGACCTCGAAGATGATTGCGCCGATGAGGAACAGCCAGACCATCACGCGACCTCTGCCTTCTTCTTGTGACCGGCCTGTGCGCCGAGTTCGACGCAGAGCACTCCGGCGATGACGACGACGATGCCGATGCCCATCAAGAGCGTGAGCGGTTCGCCGAAGATGATGAGGGAGAGGAGCGCCGTGAGTGCGACCCCGGAGGCTCCCCAGATGCCGTATGCGACGCCGAGGGCCATGCCGGTGCGCAGCACGAGGCTGAGGAACACGAAGGCGCCGATGTAGCCGGCTGCGACGAGTGCATAGAGGGCGGGTGCGTCGAGCGCCCCCTTGAGGGATAGTGAGCCGGTGACCTCTGCGGCGATCGCGCCGATGAGGAACAGCCAGCCTTTGGCTTTGTTGGTCACTGGGGGTCTCCTTCATTCACGAGTTGCAGGGCGATCGCGCGCAGGACGGATCGTTCGTCGTCGCGGACGGTGGGGATGCCGAGAGCAGCGTTGAACCATGCGCCGTCGGCCAGCAGGCGGGCGGCTCGAAGTGATGCGCGGCTCGCCGGGTCAGTGTCGATGTCGCTGCCGAGCCACGGGGTGAGGCGTTCCGCCCACAGAGCAGACAACCGCTCCCGCAGGTTCACGTCCGCGAGCAGGGCGAGATCGCTGGAGTCGAAGTCGCCATTGAGTGCGTAGTCGACGTACGCGCGCAGCTTGTCGATCGGCTCGGCATCCGTCGAGGCCCGAGTATGCAGATCCGCTTCCCAGCGGTCGATGATGCGGTTCACGACTGCGACAGTGAGAACTTCTTTCGTGTCGAAATGGTGGACCACCCCGGGCTTCGTCAACCCCGCCTCGCGAGCGACTGCATCGAGGGTGAGGGCATCGCCGCGGCGAAGGACTTCAACTGCGTGATCGAGAAGTTCGATTTTGGTTGGCACATTTCAAATATACCTACCATACGTATGGTAAGTCAACTTAGCTGCGGGCTCAGCCGTAAACGATCGTTTTCGGCGGCCTCGTCGACGTCGACGACCAGGTGCATGTGAAGCGCGACAGTAAATGTCGTACTTGTCGCTTTTCTCAATGTCCGAATTTTCTTGCGAGCCTGTTCTTCTGATCGAACCATCGCAGGGGGCGGGCGGAGGCGTTACCCGGCCTCGCAGCGTTGGTCGAAGAGGGACCAGCCACGCTTCAAGAGGCGATATGAGCCGAGGAATGGTTCTGCAACGAGCTCTGGCGCGCCGCCGGCCTTCCCTTCGCCGATGCCCGTTCGTCGATCCGCGGGGCCGAAGGCCGCTCTCTGGAAGAGTGACCAGCCGAGCACATGGGCATCCGCACTCATCTCTCGCCACAGTCCACGAAGAGCCTCACGGGAACTTCTATCCGGGAAGGTGGTGTCGACTGCGGCACCGATTACCTCGGTGAGGTTCAGCGTTGCCGCGGTGGTCTTGCGTGCTGTTACCTGGGCACGACGTTCGGCCAACCAGAGCTGTTGGTCGGCTAGGGCGTGTCTCCCTTATGTGCGCAGCCAGGTGATGATCGTGAAGATCACGTCAGCGGCGCGGTAGGTGATGGCGAGCTTGTCGTAGCGGGTGGCGAGTCCACGCCACTGTTTGGCCTTGTTGAAGGACCTCTCGACGACGTTGCGGTCCTTGTAGGCCTCGGCGTCGAAGGCGTGTGGTCGGCCTCCAGCGCTGCCCCGCCGCTTTCGTGCGGCGATCTGGTCGCTCTTGGCCGGGATGACCGCGGTGATGCGGCGACGGCGTAACTCGGCCCGGATGACGCCGGTGGAGTAGGCGCGGTCGGCGATCACGGCGTCGGGCCGGGTGCGTGCCCGGCCGCGGCCCAGCCGGGGAACGCTGATGTCGGCGAGGACCTCGAGCAGCATCGCGCCGTCGTTGCGTTGTCCTCCGGTGACCACGATCGCCAGTGGGCGACCCTTGCCGTCCACGGCATGATGGATCTTCGTGGTCAACCCACCGCGCGAGCGTCCAACGCCGTGACCTGCGGGTTCAACCTCCTCGACGGCAGATTTCTTGTAGTTCGACGACGCCCCCTGTGTCCTGCTCGGGACGCTTGGTGTTCGTAGCGTGCTGGTGGGCGCGCGCGATCGTGGCGTCGACCGACACCGTCCACTCGATCTTTCCCGCAGCGTCGGCCTCGGTCAGGATCTGCGCCAGCACCCGATCCCAGGTGCCGTCCTCGGCATAACGGCGGTGGCGCTTCCACACGGTCTGCCAAGGGCCGTACACCTCGCGGGGCAGATCACGCCACGGGATCCCGGTCCGGTACCGGTAGGCGATACCCTCCACCACCTTGCGGTTGTGGCCGAAGGGATGACCCTTACGACCCTCGTTCGACGGGAGCAGCGGCTCGATCCGTGCCCACTCCTCATCACTGAATGCCTCGAACCGCGATCTCTGCCTGCTCACGACCCCACACTGCCGCGCCCCCCAACCGCCATATGGGAGACACGCCCTAGAAGAAGAGCAGTGTCCGGCAGCCGTGTCAGAGATCCGTTTTTCGATACCGCGACGTTACGCTCGGTTTGTCTCATCGGGATCGTTCCAGGACTCGACTAGTTAGGCTTCGGGCTTGTACCGTGCCCAGACCTCGGGGAAAGCCAACCTACCTGTTGTGGAGTTTATAGTTGCAGCCCCCAACTTGGGCCGCGCGATGGGTCCGGCCGGTGCTGAGGTGGTGGATGGTAAAGGTCGTTTTGCTGAAGTCGTTCGGCGCGTTCACGTGCGAGTTGTTTGTCACGTGCGGCTTGCTCGGCCGCGGCCTGGTGCTTCGTCTGTACCCGGTTCACGGCCTGGTCGGTGGGGAGCTGGCCCAGCTCGACTGCCTCGGCCCGTGCGTCGGCCGCACGGTCGCGCCATTGTTCCGCGTACCTTACTGCACGGCGCTCCCCGCTCTCGGCGGTGACGAACTGCGCGCCGGAGTCGTCGCGGAATACCTGGCGGGCAAGGCCTCGCGCTTCGAGCGGCTGCCGTTCGCGGGCGAGGCGTAGCTCGATCTTCGCGGCGGCCGCGGCTTTGCTCGTCTCGCGCACCTGGGGGTCTTGGCCGGCGCGCTGCTGGCTGACGCGCTCGACCCAGCTCTCGACCTTATGGCCGCCCCACGGCGCGCTGCCCCATTCCTGCTCGACGCGGCCACGGGCATTCTCCCACTGCTCGACCGCTGCGGCGCTGTCGCGCTCGGCACGGCGTCGGCCGAACCTACCGGCGTGCCGAGCCTCGTCCTGGGCGCGCGTGGCGTCCTCCCGCAGCGCGGCGACTTCGGCCCCGTCACGCTGGGCTTGCTCGGTGAGCGGTGCGAGGGCTTCGGTATGGGCCTCATACGCGGCGGCTTGTGCGTGCTCTGCCGCCTGTTCGAGCCGTTGCAGTTCGGCGGCCTGCTGCTCGCGCAGCCGGGCGAACTTCCCGGCTGCATCATCCCAGATAGTGGCTTGCCGGTCGGCTTTCTCCGCGTTGCGGGTGAGCTGGTCGACCTCGGCGGCCACGGTCGCATCGTGGCCGGTGACGATGCCGCGCATGTCGCACTCGACCTGTTTGCGGGCTTCGTCGAGGCCGCGGTCGGCGCTGTCGCGTGCGAATGCGTCGACGAACTGCTCGCGGGCGTCGTCGTGGTCGACAGCGACGACGTGCAGCACGTTCGCGGTGCGGCCGCGGGTCATGCCGACGTAGACGCCGGCGGCGTCCATCTCGTCGGAGAGCACCGCGTGCGCGGTATCGACGGTCATGCCCTGCGCGCCGTGCCCGGTGACAGCGTAGGCGAGCTGCACATGCGAGGCTACGTAGTCGGCGTCGAGGGTGCGGTGATGCCCGGTCTGAGGGTCGGCAACGGTGATCCGGCCGTCAGCGTTCACGCTCTGCACTGTCCAGGTCTGCCGGTTGGCGACGCCGAGCTCGCGGTCGTTCTCACGGGTCGCAACCTGCGCGCCTGCGGCGATGGGGTCGCCGTCTCGCCCGTGGGCAACCGTACTGGGGTCGATGGTGCCGGCGTCGACCAGACGCTCGTAGACGGCGTGGTTGATCTGCTGCGCGGCCGCGTTCGTCGACGTGACCGCGATAGTGGAGCGGCCGGCCTGTTGTTCGAGCGCGAGGGTTTCCGAGAGCCGTACTCGTAGCTCGTCGGGGGTGCCGGTCTGGATCAGGCCACGCGCTGCGAGTTCGTCGAATATTTGGCCGGCGTCCTCGCGGTCGCGCATCCTGAGCGAGAGGTCGGCGTACCCCTCGTCGATCTGGCCGTCTGGGGTGCGGAACCGGCGCACGTCGGTGAGGTCAAGCGATACGGTGGCGAGCTGGGCGGCGCGGGCGAGGTATCCGCCGCGGCCGACGGCTGCGAGCTGCGCCGCATCCCCAGACAAGACGAGCGAGCCGAGGCGCATATCGTCGATGTACTGGTGCAGGGCTGCGGCGGTGTCTTGGTCGAGCATCCCGGCCTCGTCGACGACGAGCACTGTGCGCTCGTCGAGCCGCCAGCCGGCGGGCTGGGTGCGCCACTGTTCGGGGATCTGCCAACGGCCGGTGTCGTCGACCTCGGCGCCGGCACGGTACAGGAGGGCGTGGACGCTCTCGCCGTCGACGCCGAGCACGTCGCCGGCTTCGAGCGCGCCGCGCTTGGTTGGGGAGACAACCACAAGCCTGCGGCCCTGCGCACTGAGGGAGTCGGCGGCCGCTTCGAGCATCGTGGTTTTCCCGGCCCCGGCCGCGCCCTGGATCACGACCAGCTCGTGTGTGCCGGCTATCGCGGAGGCTGCCGCGTGCTGCTCGGCCGAGAGCGTGAACCCCTCCCGCTGCACGGTCACGGTGCCGGCCTCGCCGGGCACCACCGCTCGAGCGGTGAGTGCGTCGGTGAGCTGCTGGTCGACCGCGCGCACCTGGTCGCTCGTGTAGTGCCTGACGCCCTCGACGTTCACGCCGTGGTCGAGGAACGAGACGCTGCGCTGCATGGCGGTGTCGATCGCCGCTTGCCGTAGCTCAGCCACGCCCTCGGAGCTGATGAGGTACGTCTGTGCGAGGCGTCGGTCGACGGCGGCCTGCACGTCGGCCAGCGACCACGCGGAACGCTGCCGGCCAAGGTCGTCGAGCGCCCCGGCACCGATCACGGCCGGGTCGATCTGGGAGGCTTCCTGCCCGTATAGCGTCCGGTCGACGTTCTGCGGGGGAACCTCGCCTACCGCACGCGCCAGCCCCTCGGGGGTCAGCTCGGCGTCGGGTTTCTTCGTCGGCCGCTCCTGCGCCCAGGCGTGCGTATCCCACGCCTGCCACTGGCGCGGCCCCGGCTCCTGGCCTGGGTGCGCGATCCGCCATTCCAATTCGAGCGCTTCACGATTCTGCGCGACCTGGTCACGGCGGGCCGAGTGCTCGTCAACAAGGGCCGCGTACTCGGTGATGCGACCCCCACCTTGCGCCGGCTCCCACGACAACCCCTCGGCCGCGAGCACCCGGCGCAGCTCCATATCGGTCGAGAGCGAGAGGTCGGCGGCCGCGTTCACGCGCTCCGCGAGGCGGTACAGCGTGCGCCCGTCGACCGCCCGCCAGCGACCTTCCGCGAATCCCACGGGAAGAATCTGCATGTGCCGGTGGTAGTGCGGGTCGCCCGTGCGGCTCGTGGTGTGCTGCACGCTCGTGAACTCCATACGATCAAACTTCACTTGCCGCTGCTTCCCAATGTCGCCCACGCGGGTCACAGCGTGCTCGCTCACCGCCTCGGCCGCAGCTTGGCAGGCCCGGCTCATGGCCTGTTCGAGCGCGGCCGCAACCCTCAGGTTCGCGGCCGCCGCGAGGCTCAGCGTCTTGTCGACGCTGATGATGGTTTCTTGGTAGAGCGGCGTGCCACCAACTTCCTCAACACCCTCACTGTTGATGAATCGGCGCTGCCGGAACGTGCCGCGCACTTCGTCGGTTTCGGGGTCGCGGTGCTCCATCCAAGCCCGGAACTGCTCGGCCGACAGCTCCCCCATTTCGACGCCGCTGGCACCGATCACGCCGTGCTCGACAGTGCGCTCGGTGCCCTCCCGGTAGTACTCATCGAGCCGGTCAGCATCGCGCTCGAGCAGGTAGCTCTCAGCGGTCGCGGCCGAACCGCGAAACGCCTTGAAACCGCCTTTACTCACTGCCGACTCCGCTCCGGTTTTGCGCCGCAGTACGGCGCTTCTAGTTCGCTAGATTAC
>JAUCCH010000071.1:0-26968 GCA_034676385.1 Leucobacter sp. | reverse complement strand
TTTGGTTGTGAGCACTTCATTTCTGAGTTGCGTATTGCTAACTCAATGGTGAGGCGAGACGCGCCGGTGTAGTTGCTGACGGGGTCACCACCACCAGCCCAGTTAGCGCCGCCGGCACCTTCAACCCAGCGAATGACAGACATGATGCACTCACCAGGAGCGCTCCACCCAGTCGCGCGGCTTTTGTACAGATCTCGCTGCGGGCCTGAGCAATTGCGGCCTGCACATCAAAACTGTGCGGAGCATTTCCGTATTCGCTCTGCTTCAGCAGCACGTCGAGCGACTTCGTCTCGAGGGAGTTGTTGCTCGCACTGAAGTTTTGCTTCGCGGGAGCGGGCACCTGTGCAGCCGCGACCGTCTCGAACTGCGCCAGCGTAGCTTCGGGGAGAGCGGTTGCAGGGGCGATACCAAACGCCAGGGTTACCAGGGAGACAAGCGTGACTATGAAAGCCTTCGCGGGTGCTCGCACTCGGTGTCCTCCTCAGTGGTGATGCTGCTCAGAAAATCCACAACCTCCCCAGTATGCGTTACCGTTCCGTTACAAAGCAAGTTTGTTGTGAAATTTGTTCAGGGAACTTGGAGGTTATCCCTCCGCAGCCCTACTTGTTTGCGGCGAGGCGGTGCAGGAAGAGAGCCTCACCAAGGGCGATCCGGCGGATCTCCTCGGGGTGCACACTCTCGTTCGTTGAGTGGATGCGACTCTCGGGGTCAGGCACGCCGAGCAGCACAATGTCGGCCGTGGGATTGATGCCTGCGAGGGTGGTGGTGAGGGGGATCGAGCCGCCCTCGCCCGCTGAGACCGTGGCGACGCCGTCATAGGCATCGGTCAGTGCACGCTCGAGTAGCTTGAACGAGGGGCTCGTGGTGTCGCTCATGAATGGGTAGCCGAGCTCGCCCGCTTCGGTCTCTACCTTCACGCCCCACGGCGCTACGGCGTGCAGGTGTGCCATGAGCGCGTCACGCATCTGCGCTGGATCCTCACCCGGTGGAACGCGCAGGTTGAGCTTCGCCGCGGCCTTAGCCTGCACTGCCGCCACTGCTCCGACAACTGGGGGAGCGTCGATTCCGAGGATCGTGACCACCGGTCGGGCACAGATCTGATCGCTCACAGTGCCGGAGCCGAGCCGCTGCGTACCCTCAAGTAGGCCGGCGTCGGCACGGTAGGCCTCTTCGTCGTACTGCAGGCCTTCCCAGACCTGGTCAGCGCGGATGCCCGGGACCGTGGTGTTGCCGTGTTCGTCGCGTAGTGTCGCGAGCATGCGCACGAGCGCGGCGAGCGGGTCAGGCGCGGGGCCGCCGAACATGCCCGAGTGCACGGAGGCCTTGAGGGACTCAACCCGCACGATCACATCAACCGCGCCGCGCAGGCTCACCGAGAGCGTCGGTAGCCCGAACGCCGCGTTGCCCGCATCCTGGATCAGAATCACGTCAGCCTTCTTGAAGACCTCAGGATTTGCGAGCGCGTAGCAATCAAGGCTTGCGCGGCCCTGCTCTTCAGATCCTTCGGCGACGAGGATCAGCCCGACCGGATATGCGTCTGGGCTGTCTGCGGGCGTCTCGCCTCGAACTGCCCGAAGCGCTGCGAGATGCGCAATCAGGTTGCCCTTGCAGTCGGCCGATCCACGACCGTAGAAGCGGCCGTCGCGCTCGGTCAGCTCGAAGGGAGGGCTGAGCCACTCGTGCTCGTCGAGAATCGGCTGCACGTCATAGTGGCAGTACAAGAGCACTGTGGGTGCACCCTCGGGCGCAGGACGGTGCCCGATGACTGCGTAGGTGCCGTCTGGCGTGAGCTCGAGCTCTGCCGGGATTCCTTCTGCGCGGAAGGCCTCGCGAGTCCACTCCGCAGCGCGCACGCACTCGGCAGGGTCAACGATGCGCTCGTCGGCGATCGAGGGGATTGCAACGAGTTGGGTGAGTTCGTCAATAGCGCGAGGCATCAGTGCCTCAATACGGTTGCCAATCTCAATGCGATCGGCTGGGGCAATGAATTCGGTGGTCATTCGTCTATCTTCTCTCACATCTTGCAGCTTCATCCGCAAGAATGAAGCCATGAGCATCAGGGACCTTGAAGTAACACTGCTCGACGGCACGGTAACGAGGTTTGGCGATCTCGCACCGGGTGCCGCGCTGGTGGTAAACGTCGCATCGAAGTGCGGGTTCACCCCGCAGTATGAGGGGCTCGAAGCGCTCCACCGTGAGTTCTCCTCTCGAGGTCTTGCTGTCATTGGGATGCCCTGCAACCAGTTCCTGCACCAAGAGCCCGGCACCGCCGAAGAAATCGGCGAGTTCTGCAGTGTGAACTATGGGGTCACGTTTCCGTTCTTTGCGAAGGGCAAGGTGAATGGGCGCGGGGTTGATCCTCTGTTCAAAGAACTCAAGCGGGCGAAGGACGACAAGGGCCTTGCCGGTCCGGTGCTCTGGAACTTCGAGAAGTTCATCCTGAGTGCGGGTGCAGATGGGTATGAGGGGCGAGGATCGCAGAGCCTCGTGCGCTTCCGCAGCGCAGTCACGCCCGAAGACCCGGAGCTGCGCGCCGCAGTCGAAGCGGCCCTCGTCACCAGTTAGTCGCTCCCGCGAGTTGCTCCATCTGCAAGGGAAGCAACCTCATTACGGCCTAGCGCGGCGCCATCCGTAGCGCACCATCCATACGCACGACCTCGCCGTTCATGTAGTCGTGCGAGATGAGGAAGGCCGCGAGTGCCGCATACTCGTCAGGCCGCGCGAGCCTACTCGGGAACGGGACTGACGCTTCCAACGCCTCGCGAAACTCATCGGACACGGTCGCAAGCATCGGCGTCTCGACCACGCCCGGTGCGATCGTATTCACTCGGATACCGTGCTGTGCCAGATCGCGCGCTGCGGCGATCGTCATGCTGATCACACCGCCCTTCGATGCGGCGTACGCAACCTGTCCAATCTGGCCTTCGTACCCGGCGACGCTCGCGGTGTTGATGATCACACCCCGCTGGCCTGCCTCGTCGACCTCGTTCGCGGCGATGCGCTCGGCGGCGAACGCGAGGACGTTGAATGTGCCGTTGAGATTGATGTCGACAACTTTCGCGAAGAGAGCGGGATCGTGCACACCCTTGCGCGAGAGAATGCGTGCTGAGGGTGCGATGCCCGCGCAGTTGATCACGACGCGTAGCGGGCGATCCTCGGCCGACGCAATCGAAGCGGCCACATCGAGGCCGCGAGACACCGCGGCAGCGTCGGTCACGTCAACCGGTACATAGCTGACACCATCGACCTCAGGAGCCGCGGCAATTGACTGCTCAAGGTCGAAGCCCACGACCCGAGCGCCGAGAGAGACGAGGTGCGCGGCGGTTGCCGCCCCCAATCCCGAGGCTGCGCCGGTGATGATTGCGGTGGTTCCAGAGATCTTCATGTGTACTCCTACGTCGCTATGCGAGACTCATCTTGTGCTGATCTATGCGGCTTGACTACGCCAGCGTCAAATGCTTCGAGACTATTACGTGGGAGTCGGCGCGCTCGAGATGCCGCGCGATGACCACCCGCTGAATCTGATTCGTGCCCTCGAAGATCTGCATGATCTTCGCCTCGCGCATGTAGCGCTCGACGGGGAAATCGCGGGTGTATCCGGCGCCACCAAGCACCTGCACCGCGTCGGTCGTCACGCGCATAGCGCCGTCGGTTGCGATGAGCTTCGCCACGGAGGCTTCTTTCGCGTAGCTCAGGCCCTGGTCCTTCAGGCGCGCGGCAGAGAGCAGGGTGGCTCGTGACGAGACGATCGTGGCCTCCATGTCGGCGAGCATGAAGCTGATGCCCTGGTGCTGAATGATCGGGCGTTCAAAGGCCTCCCGGTTTTGCGCGTATGCAAGTGCCACATCGAGGGCGCCCTGTGAGAGTCCGGTCGCGCAGGCAGCGATGCCGAGGCGACCGGCGTCGAGTGCGGAGAGCGCGATCTTGAGCCCCTCGCCCTCCTCGCCGATGCGGTGGTCGGCGGGGATGCGTAGATCTACGAAGCGAATCTGCGCCGTCGGTGAACCCGTGAGGCCCATCTTTCGCTCTGGTTCGTCGGCAATGAGCCCGGGAGTGCCCGCAGGGACGAGGAAGCAACTGATGCCGTTGCGGTCACCGGGTATGCCGCTCGTGCGTGCCATAACGGTGTAGAAGTCGGCGTAGCCACCGTGGGTGACCCATGCTTTAGTGCCATTGAGCACGTATTCGTCGCCTTCGCGGCGGGCTGTCGTTGCCATCGCAGCTGGATCAGAACCCGCCTGGGGCTCGGAGAGGCTGTAGGCGCCGAGCATTGTGCCGCTGAGCATCTGGGGCAGCCAGCGCTCCTGCTGCTCCGGGGTGCCGCGAGTGGCGAGTGGGAAGCAGCTCAGGGCATGCACTGATACGCCGACCGCGACCGAAGCCCACACCGCAGCAATTTCCTCGAGCACCTGCAGGTAGACCTCCGAGGGCAGGCCCAGGCCACCGAGATCCTCGGGGTAGGCGAGGCCGAGCACGCCGAGCTCACCGAGCAGTCGGAACGCCTCACGTGGAAAACGCTCAGCGGCTTCCATCTCTGCGACCTGCGGTGCAAGCTGCTTCGCGAGCACGTCACGTACAAGTTCGATCAGGTCGGCGTGTTCGGGGGATTCGAGGATCCGTCTGGCTGGCATGTTCTTTTCCTGTTGCGTTGTGAGGTGGTCGGTGAGTTTGGGTGCGTGGCTTGCGTGATTTGGTTGTTTGTGGCGCGTGTGAGTCACGGGCCACTAGAGCATTGCGAGGCCCGGGTTTGCGAGGATCTCGGCCGTATCTGCGAGCAGCCTTGAACCCTCGGCGCCATCGAGCACGCGATGGTCGAACGAGAGCGCAAGCTGCATGACCGAGCGTGGTTCGATGCGTTCGTTGTCTCCGGTGCCGACAACCCAAGGTCGGCGCTGGATCGCACCAACGGCGAGGATCGCGGTTTCGCCCGGGTTCAAGATTGGCGTGCCAGTGTCGATGCCAAAGACGCCGATGTTGGTGATGGTGGTCGAGCCACCGGCAAGGTCGGCCGGGGGAGTCTTGCCTGCGCGTGCCGTCGCGGCGAGTTCCCTGATTGCGGTTGCAAGCTCGGCCAGGTCGAGGGATCCCGCGCCCTTGATGTTGGGCACGAGCAGGCCGCGCGGGGTCGCGGCTGCGATGCCGAGGTTGACCGAGCTTGGCAAGACGATCTCTTGGGCGGCCTCATCCCAGTGTGCTGTGGCCATAGGTGTGCGTGAGATCGCACGGAGGTAAGCGCGGGCGACGAGGGCCAGCGGGGTCACCTTGATTTCGGCGAACTCTCGGCGGCGCTGCACCTCTGCAAGCAGTTCGAGAGAAGCGGTCACGTCGATCGTGACGAACTCTGTGACGTGAGGGGCAGTGAAGGCCGAGGCAACCATGGCCGCGGCGGTCGCCTTGCGTACGCCCTTGATCGGGATGCGGGTTGCCTTGACGTCTGTGGCTGACCCAGGAGTGCGGGCGATGGGTGCGGCCGAGATCGGCTCAGTGTTGGCGTCTTGGAGTGCCGCGATTGCCGGAGTTTCGGGGCCGGTGGCACTGGTGTTCCCCGAAGATGCCCGGCGAACGTCTTCGCGGGAAACTGTGCCGTTCGGCCCCGTAGCTTCGACGAGTGTGAGGTCAACGCCCAACTGCTTCGCCAGCCCGCGCACGGGTGGCTTGGCGCGCGGCTTCTCGCCCGCTTGGGCGCCGAGGGCTGTTTCGCCTTGAACTGCCGCAGCTGCTTGAGCTGAACTGGTGGGCCCTTGACTGTCTGCCGTGCTCGTCTCCACAGCCGCAGTCGTGTTGCCCGCGCTCGCCGCAACTGCGGAAACTGTTGGGGTGCCGCCGCCAGCGGTGCGGCCCGCACCCCTTCTTCGGCGCGACTGGCCTGGGTCGCTCGCTCCGTAACCCACGAGCAACTTCGGGGCTTCGGCTTCAACTGTCTCTTCAGTCGTTGTCGCTGATTCCTCTGACCCTGCCGCAGCCGAGGAATCATCCGTAGCTCCGGTCGTGTCTGCGGCGCTCGCCGCATCCGGGTCACCGATCTCAATGATTACGTCTCCCACCGGTACGGTTTCGCCGGTACTCGCATACAGTGCAATCACTGTTCCCGCGAATGGTGATGGCAGCTCAACGATTGACTTGGCAGTCTCGATTTCGACGAGCACCTGGTTCACCGCAACAGTGTCGCCCACCGACACGTGCCAGGCGACGATCTCGGCCTCGGTGAGGCCTTCGCCCACATCGGGCAGCCGAAAGGTCTGTGCCTGCTGAACGGTGCTGGTCATGATGTTCCTTGTTTGTGCGGAGCGGGTGGGAAGAGATGTCTAGTGGGTGAAGCTGCGGTCGCAGGCTTCGAGGATCCGGTCGACGTTCGGCAGCCAGTCAGTTTCAAGGCGGCTGGCGGGGTACGGGGTGTCGTAGCCGGTGACGCGCAGAATTGGAGCTTCGAGCTCGTAGAAAGCCCGCTCCTGCACACGGGTTGCGAGCTCGCCGGCGATGCCACCGCTCTGTGACGCCTCGTGCGCGATGACGAGCCTGCCCGTGCGTCGAACGGACTCAACGACCGTCGCGTCATCGAGCGGAGAGAGCGAGCGCAGATCGATGACCTCTATCTGCTTTCCCTCGCCTTCGAGCGTCGCCGCAACCTTCGCCGCGGCGGGCATGAGCGCGCCATAAGTTACGAGGGTGAGATCGCTGCCGGTCCGGGTGATCCTCGCCCGCTCAAAATCAACGGGAACCGCATCCGTGAGTAGCTCACTCTTTGCCCAGTACGAACGTTTCGGTTCGAGGAAAATTACCGGGTCGTCGCTGCGAATCGCCTCGCCGAGCAGGTCGTAGCCCTCCTGCGAATTCGACGGGCAGACCACTCGAAGGCCCGCGGTGTGCGCGAAGTACGCCTCGGGCGACTCGCTGTGGTGCTCGATCGCGCCGATGCCGCCACCGAATGGGATGCGAATCACAACAGGCATCGAGACTTTACCCTCGGAGCGGTGACGGTACTTCGCGAGTTGGGTCACGATCTGGTTCATTGCAGGGAAGGTAAAACCGTCGAACTGCAGCTCGCACACCGGGCGGTATCCAGCCATCGCGAGGCCGATCGCGGCACCGACAATGCCGGCTTCGCCTAGTGGCGACGAGACCACACGCAGGTCGCCGAATTCTTGTTGCAAGCCTGCTGTGACCCGGAAGACTCCGCCGAGCTGACCGATGTCTTCGCCGATGAGCACGATCTTGTCGTCTGCGTTCATTGAGTCACGGAGGCTTGCGTTTAGTGCGTGGGCGAGTGCGGTGCTCATTGTGCGCCTCCGTTTGCAGTCTTGGTGGAAGTCTCACCTTCGTTGCCGCCCTCGGTCTCGCCAGAAGCGATGAAGGCAAGGTGGGCGTCACGCTGCACGGCAAGTTCGGGGCTGATCTTTGCGAGCGTGTGGACGAAGGGGTCTTCGGGGCGCGGCTCGGGTAGGGCTCGGCAGCCGGAACGTAGGCGTTCGGCCAGCTCCTCTTCTTCGCGAGCAAGTTCAGCCAGGAACGCGTTGTCGATGCGCTCGTCGCCCGCTGCTTCGCTCAGCAGGAAGGTGCGGAGCCTGTCAATCGGATCGAGCGCCTCCCAGTGCTCGTTCTCTGCCCGGTCGCGATACCTGAGGTCGTCGTCCGAGGTGGTGTGCGGGTTGCGCCGGTACGTGACCGCTTCGATCAGAGTAGGGCCGCCTCCAGACCGGGCCTTCATGAGCGCTTGTTCGACGACGGCGTGCGTGGCGACAACGTCATTACCGTCAACCTGAACGCCCTCAAACCCGAAGCCTCTCGCGCGCTGATACATGGGAATGCGACTCTGCGTTTGCACCGGGGTCGAGATCGCCCACTGATTGTTCTGGCAGAAGAACACGACGGGCAACTGCTGAGCCGCGGCCCAGACGAATGCCTCGTTCGCCTCACCCTGGCTCATCGCGCCGTCACCGAGAAACGCGATCACTGCGCGGTCGCGTTCAGGGATGCCGGTGCCGACGTCACCATCGCGCACGATTCCCATCGCGTAACCTACGGCGTGCAGTGCTTGGGCTGCGATCACGATCGTGTAGAGATTAAAATTTCGTTCCCGAGGATCCCAGCCGCCCATCGTCGTGCCCCGAAACAGGCCGAGCAACTGCACCGGGTCCACGCCGAAACACCACGCAACGGCGTGCTCACGGTAGGTCGGAAACACGACGTCTTGCGGGCGAAGCGCGAGGCCCGCGCCGACTTGGGCGCCCTCCTGTCCAAGCAGTGACGGCCACAAACCGAGTTCGCCCTGGCGCTGCAGAGCGATTGCTTCGGCGTCGATGCGGCGCGCAAGCACCATGTCGCGCAGTGCAGCCCGGAGACCGAGCGCTTCGGTGCCGCTTGGGACGAGCGGGTCCTGGCGCAGTTCGCCCGCTGGGTTCAGCACGGACCACGGGGTGGAAGCCGTAGCGATCTCGATCATCTCGCTCCTTTGACAGTGAATGAACACACCATGACAGGAAGGTGGCTTTGATTCAAGATCAGTGCGCAGTACTTGCAATACATGCAAATATTTGGCAAGTATGGGCGAGAATAGGCTAAGAATCTTTTGTCCTGTGCAATAAATCAACCTAGAGAAGTTTGGGGAATTTGAGATGGACGACGTCGATAGGCAGATCCTCGGCCTACTCAGAAACAACGCAAGAATGCCCGCCAGCGAGATTGCTCGTTCAGTTGGGTTGTCGGGTGCGTCGGTGACCCGACGAATTGAGCGGATGGAATCAGACGGCACCATCAAGGGATACGTGACGGTCGTCGATGACGCTGCCTCGGGCGAGCTTGTCGCCTTCACCGAGATTCGCCTGAGAAGTGGGGTCGGGGCGAACGAGTTTGAAGAGATCGCAGAGTCCGTGCCTGAGGTGCAGCAGTACTACACGATTGCGGGGGATCCCGACGGCCTCGTGCGCTTCCGTGCCCGTAACCTTGACCACCTGCAGCAAGTGGTGAATGCCATTCGAAAGACCCCGATCGTTGCGGGCACGAAGACACTCATCGTGATGTCGGTGTGGGATCGCAACCACGTGTGAGTGATACTTGCGATGCATGCAAGGCCCACTCCCCACCGCCTGCTATCGCGGGCGCTGCTTGGCAGCTAGTTTCACGCGCAGCCCAGGCTTTGGTATGCGGTACTTGCCGGTACGTTGCGTGCAATAAATAAGCGATCTGTAATTTACAAGTAGCAACACGCGGTGTTCGAACTTGTAAATTGCAGATTGCTTGTCTTGTGGCTCAAAGTAGATAGCTGAGCTGAACATATGGGGCGTCAGCATTGATAATTGGGTCGGTCCAAAGTCGTGCCGGGGGGTGAGCGGCACCCGCGATGCGAATGATCCGCCGGGTATGGGTAGGATAGGTGGGTCAGCTTCGCGCTGATCCTGGAGGATTCGCATAGCGGCCTAGTGCGCACGCCTGGAACGCGTGTTGGGTGTTAAAGCCCTCAGGGGTTCAAATCCCCTATCCTCCGCGCTCGGAACCCCCTGCCACGCAGGGGGTTCCTTCGTTTCTCCTGGGTAGGAGGCCGCGTAGTTTGTGAGCTGCAAGCTGACACGACAAGTTGTCGGGCCGACAATGGGTGTAATTGTGAGCGAGACTGCGCTCAGCTCTTGTTCCCCGACAGAGCCAGCGCCCCGCCGAGGCCAATCATGACCACACCGCCGCCGGCACCCATCTGAGAAATGCGCTTTGGGTTGCGGGCGAACCATTGACGTGCGCTACCCGCCATAAGCACCCAAACACTGTCGCTGATAAGCGCGATTACAAAGAAGATGAGCCCGAGGAGCGCGAGTTGAAGTGGAATCGCAGGGGATGAGTAGCTTACGAACTGTGGCAATACGGCAACGAAGAACACGAGTGATTTGGGGTTTGTGACCCCAACGATGAAGCCTTCGCTGAGCAGCCGAAAGGCAGATTGTTGCTGAGCTGTTTGGGTGACCAGGCCAGCCCGACCTGCTTGATCAACAGGTACCTCGATGTGCGAATTCCGATGGCGGATCGCCTGTGCTCCAAGGTAGATCAGGTATGCGGCACCGGCGAACTTGATAATGGCAAACACGACTGCCGATTGCGCGACGATGGTTCCGACACCGAGAGCCACGAGAGCTATCGCCGGGAGCGTTCCAAGTGCGCTGCCAATCAAACTCAGCAACCCGCCCCGCCGCCCCGTCGAGAGTGTGCGCCCAACTATGAAGAGCACACTCGGACCAGGGACGATGATGAGAGCAAGTGCGGCAAGAGCGAATGCCCATGCGTTTGCTGCGGGAAGCATTCGGTCTCCATCGTTTTGCGAATTAACTGTATTGAATCTACTCGGTGCCGAGTTATGGCGCTAGAGAAATACGTGGGAACGCGGGGATTGTTGCCAACTTGCTTCAGCACGATTGCTCACAGTGCCGTAGTGTTCGACTTACCGGGCCTTTTTGGGTCTGGTTCCTGAGCGGTTCGCGAGCTCGCGAACCCTCACTCTGAAAGCACAGGTTTGCAAGTGGCTCTGAAAATTGGAATCTTCGCTCAATCGTCATTGGAGAACGAGTATCGGCTCCCGATCCACCCGAACCACTTCTCCCGTATTGATCCCGGCATCGCGACCTCCCTCTTCATAGAGACTGGTTACGGTGAAAAGTTCGGTGTGGCTGACGAAGAGCTCGCACAGTACGTCGGTGGCGTGCTCAGTCGGGCCGAGTTGATTGAGAGCTGCGATGTGATCTTGCTGCTCAAGATGCAAACGGTGGATCTCGAGATGCTGCGGGACGGGCAAACTGTGTGGGGTTGGCCGCACTGTGTCCAAGACGTTGAAGTGGCACAGCTAGCAATCGATAAGAAGCTCACGTTGATCGCGTTCGAAGCTATGAACCACTGGAACAGTGACGGCGGTTTTGGGTTGCACGTGTTCCACAAGAACAACGAGCTTGCGGGGTACGCCTCGGTCATCCACAGCATGGAACTCATGGGGATCACCGGTGACTATGGCCGCAGGCTCAGCGCCGCAGTGATCGGTTTCGGGGCAACTGCGAGAGGTGCGGTTACAGCGCTCAACGCACATGGTGTGCACGATGTGCGAGTGCTCACGATGCGCGACGTGGCCGCGGTGGCCTCGCCGATCCACTCGGCTCAAATGGTCCAGATCGATCACGACGATGAGAATGAGAACGGCGGCAGTTTTGTCACTATTGAAGACGAAGGCAGGGTGGATCTCGCACCCTACCTCGCAGAGTCCGACATCGTCGTGAACTGCACGCTGCAAGATCCCGAAAACCCGAACACGTACCTGAGTCTTGACGACCTGGAGGCGTTTCGTCCCGGATCACTCATCGTTGATGTGTCTTGTGATGAGGGGATGGGGTTCAGCTGGGCAAAGCCCACTACGTTCGATGACCCAATGTTCATTGTTGGCGATCAGGTGCACTATTACGCGGTCGATCACACGCCGTCTCTGCTGTGGAATTCGGCTACGTGGGAGATCAGCGAAGCGCTACTCAGCTACCTTGAGACCGTTATCGATGGGCCCGCGGCCTGGCAAAAGAATGAGACGATCCGTCGGGCTATTGAGATTCAGGACGGCATCGTCTTGAACGAGGCCGTGCTCGCTTTTCAGAATCGTGAAGCTGAGTACCCGTACCCTCGTCGCTGAGTTACTCAGCTTTGAGAGCGTTGGATCGCGGCTCACCGAGTTACAGTTCGGTCACCCGGCCGGCCTCCACCTTCCAGTGGCGGTCGGTCTTGACCGTGGCGAGCATTCGCCGGTCGTGGGTGACGAGCAGCAGTGTGCCGTCATAGGATTCGAGCGCCTGCTCGAGCTGTTCGATAGCTGCTAGGTCGAGGTGGTTTGTTGGCTCGTCAAGCACGAGCACGTTCACACCTCGCGCCTGGAGCAGGGCGAGACCTGCGCGGGTGCGCTCACCTGGGGAAAGCTCGTCGACGGGGCGAAGCACGTGGTCAGCCTTCAGTCCAAACTTCGCGAGTAGGGTGCGCACCTCGGCCGAGGCCATCTCGGGCACAAGCGCCTCAAACGCCTCCGCGAGTGGTTGCGTGCCCGCGAGTAGGGCGCGTGCCTGATCGATCTCACCGATCTGCACGCTTGTGCCGAGGCTCGCGGATCCGGTGTCAGGCTGTTGCCTGCCGAGCAGCGTTCGCAAGAGCGTTGATTTCCCCGCACCGTTCGGGCCGGTGATGCCGATCTTGTCACCAGCATTCACCTGCAGCGAGACGGGGCCGAGGGTAAACGAACCCTGATTTACGGTTGCTGCACTGAGGGTTGCGACCACAGCGCTGGATCGGGGAGCCGAACCAATCGTGAATTCGAGCTGCCACTCCTTGCGCGGTTCGTCGACCTCATCGAGTCGGGCGATCCTGCTTTCCATCTGGCGCACCTTCTGCGCCTGCTTTTCGCTCGACTCGGTCGAAGCTTTTCGCTTGATCTTGTCGTTGTCGGGTGCCTTCTTCATCGCGTTACGCACGCCCTGGCTCGACCACTCGCGTTGGGTGCGAGCGCGCGCAACCAAGTCGGCTTTCTTGCCCGCGAACTCTTCATAGTCGTCGCGCTTGTGCTGGCGAACGATGGCACGCTCTTCGAGGTAGGCGTCGTAGCCGCCACCGAAAATGCGGTTGCTGTTCTGTGCGAGGTCGAGTTCGAGCACCCGAGTGACGCACCGCGCCAAGAACTCTCGGTCGTGACTGACCAGCACGACGCCTCCGCGCAGACCCTGTACGAAGTTCTCGAGTCGCTCCAGGCCGTCGAGATCGAGGTCGTTAGTGGGCTCATCGAGCAGCACAATGTCGAATCGGGAGAGCAACAGTGCTGCTAGGCCTACTCGAGCGGCCTGTCCACCAGAGAGGGAGGTCATGAGCGAAGCTTCGGTCACTCCAACTTGGCTGCCATCGGTCGATGAGCCAACCGTGAGCCCAAGGTCGGCCAAGACAGCGGGAAGACGGTCGTCGAGATCAGCAGCGCCGCTCGCAAGCCAGCGATCGAGGGAGGCAGAGTAGACATCAGCTGGGTCAGGGGCGCCGGGCGTGGGTGGTGCGGTATCACCCAGAGCCATCGCCGCGGCATCCATCTCTTCGCTGGCCTGAGCGCAACCGGTTCGCCTTGCTATGTAGGCAGCGACGGTCTCGCCTTCGACTCGTTCATGCTCCTGCGGCAGCCAGCCCACAAACGCATCGCTCGGAGCGAGGTGAACGGTGCCTTCTTGCGGTTGCAATTCTCCGGCGAGGATCCGCAAAAGCGTTGACTTACCGGCCCCGTTGACGCCGACCACACCTACGACATCACCCGGTGAGACCGTGAGATCGAGGGAATCAAACATGGTGCGGTGGCCATACCCGCCGGCAAGGCCTTGGGCTACGAGCGTTGCAGTCATGGGTTAATCCTGTCACGGCAATAGCAAGCCGGGGTTATCGGCAAGAACGTGTGGATGGAATCTTGATCTAGCCGCGTGATCATGCGGTAAAACAGGGACCGTCATGCTCGGCCAACCTTAACTGTGCCGAAATCATCAAACACGACCCGCTGTCTGCTATGCGATTCCACGCTCGTGAAGAACGGAAGAACAGCTGCCGGAACCCAACGTTGGCTCTGCCCAACCTGCAAAGCTTCCTCGGTCCGCAGACGCGACGATGTCACCCGCAAACACCAGCTCCAACAGTTCCTGACTTGGCTGCTCGGGAAACTCTTCCCGAACAGAAACCGATTGCCTCACCGGCCGTTCATTCCGTCACCAAACTGCCTGGTGTTGGCGCGTCACCCCACGCCTGCCCGCCGTCACAATTCCACCAAAATATGTGATGATCGACGGCACCTACATCGGCGACTGGTGCTTGCTCATCGCCACTGATGAGCACCACACCCCACTGGCCTGGCAATGGTGCTCGACGGAGTCACAAGCCGCATGGGAAGCACTCCTGCGTCAGATTCCTGCCCCGCTCGTGGTGATCTGTGACAGCGGCACCGGAGTACGTGCCGCGCTCCGTGAACAGTGGCCAGACACCCTCGTACAACGCTGCATCTTCCATGTCTGGATGAACATGCACACCCACCTCACGTTGCGGCCTCGCACCCCGGCAGGTCAGGCGCTACTTGAACTTGGGAAACGATTGCGACGCATCAAGGATGCAGACCAAGCACTGGTCTGGTTGCAGCAGCTCAACGACTGGCACACCGTGTATGGGCATCTCACCACTGAACGATCCTATGCGAAACGTAGGCTCCGGAACGGGCTTTGGGACTCACCCACCGGCAAGAAATGGTGGTACACCCACGACCGGCTCCGCAAGGCCTACAACCTCCTTGCCGAACTCCAACGTCGCGAACACCTCTTCACCTACTTACGCGCGGGCGGCCCCAAGACCACATCCAGACTCGAGGGTGGCATCAACGCAATGATCAAGCAGGCGCTGCGCCTGCACCGAGGCATGACCGTTGAGCATCAGAAGCGGGCCGCGGAATGGGTACTGATTGAACGCGCCGGCCTCATCGACACCGCAGGCACCATGCCCGTCGCCAAGGAGATCACACCGCAGAAGCGGCGGCCACGGTTCACGGAACCAGACCCAGGGCCGGTGGTCTACGACACCGGCCTCGACGCTACTGAAGGGCTCTGGCTACGCAGAGGCTGGGGCGGCAGAGGGTGAACACGCCCGGCGCTATCCACACGTTTTTGCCGATAACCCGCAAGCCGGTGCTGAACGAAAGGAGCCACTCGTCGGTTGAGGGCATCTCCGGTAAGGCGTGAACGAGAAAACCCCCGGAGACCGGGGGCTTTTGTCGTGACTCTCAGTAGCTGAGGCGGGGCTCGATCCCGCGACCTCACGATTATGAGTCGTGCGCTCTAACCAGCTGAGCTACTCAGCCACACTGCGGTTCAAAGAACCAGAGTAGAGCCCCGACCCAGGATTGAACTGGGGACCCCTTCCTTACCATGGAAGTGCTCTACCACTGAGCTATCGGGGCGTGCTGTCATCCTGCGATGGCAACCGTAGAAGACTATCATTAACTATGTGACAGTACGAAATTGGGTCTTCAGTGTCGTGGGAATCGTTCTAGCCGCGTGGATGGGCGCGGGCCGGTGGGCCTTTGGAATCGGTGGTGAACTCACCTGGTGGTACGTACCAGCGATCACAATTCCATTCATTCTTCTGCAGCTTGAGACAGTGCGTCGCATGAGCATTGCCGAAAAACGCGGCCGCACAATCGGCCGGGCCGTGTACTTGTCGACCGCCGTTGCCTGGGTCTGCGCGTTTGGCTTTGGGCTGACTGTTCCTGACAGCGTGAACGGCGAACTAGTCTCGATCGTGAGCCATTTCATGGGCGAAGAATCACTCGGCATGTCGATCGCGCTCTGCAACCCACTCGGCATTATTGCTTTCGCGGGCATTATCGCGGCAATGATTTTCGCTATCGCGGCCGGGCGAGATCCCCGTCCCAGCGAAGACGAACTGCTCGGCGATGCCGAAATGATCATGGTCGAGCACCCGCTGCACTCCTGGGAAAAGAGAAGCCGCTAACTTCGAACGTACGCTCAAGTCGTGAGCATAGCTTCGCCCCGAACCTGAGACGGATTCGGGGCGAAGCTATGCGTCCGGTGGGCCGAACCCGAGACGGGTTCGGGACAGGCCGCGCGAGAGCCAGAAATGGCTCTCGCTTATAGCGGCCTTGTTCCTAGTAAACACCGCCAACGCCTCAAGGTGATGGGTGTGTGGAAAAGGTCGAATGCTCGCAGCGAATCGATCTCATAACCGAGGTCGCGCAGGGTCTTGGTATCGCGAGCGAGCGCGACCGGGTCGCAAGCCATGTACACGAGGTTTGCGGGTTGCAGCTCACCAATCTGAGCGCAGACTTCGCCGCCCGCACCCGAGCGAGGCGGATCGAGCACGATGGTTGCACGTCTCAGACGATCGCGTACGGGGGCGGAAGCCTTGAGCAGGTCGGCCAGGTAGCGGTCGACCCGTGAGGTGAGCGCAAGGGCGCCAACAAGCTCAGAGAGGTTCTCGGCGGCATCGTCAGTTGCGCCAGGGTCAGACTCGACCGTGGTCACCTTCAGAGAAGGCCCTGCAGCCTCGGCCATTGCGGCCGCGAGCAGGCCCGCGCCACCATAAAGGTCGAGGTTGGTTGCAGATGCGTCGAAGCGCCCGTCTTCAATAAGTTCGAGGATCGCATCGCGTACAGCCTCGAATAGCGTGTTCGGGGCCTCGCGGTGCACCTGCCAGAACCCGCCGGCCCGCACAAGAAACTCTCTCCCGCCGACGCTTTCCCGCACGGCATCGTTTTCTCCCGCGCGGGTGCGCGCACCCTGCAGACCCAGCAACATACGGGGATCATCGGCGCTCGGCGCAACCAGGTCAACAGTCTCGAGATCAGGCATGAGGTCGTCGAGCGGGGCAATGAAACCGATTTCCTCATTCGCAAGGGGCAGCGATTTGACAGGGATCACGTTGCGGCTGCGCGCGGCGTAAGGGCCCGCGACACCAGTCTCGGGGTCGATGTGCAGGCGTACTCGCGTGCGCCAGCCGAGACCATTTGCCTCATCATCGCCCGGAGCCGCTTCCACGCAGAGTTCGCCGCCAGTTACGCGTGCGATATCAGCGTTGTCGAGGCCACCGAAGCGACGCAGGGCATCCTCGAGCACGTCGGCCTTAAGCGACCGCTGCCGTTCAAGTGTGATGTGCCCGAACTCGGCACCACCGGCGCGCTCCTCGGGATCGCGCTCAAGAGTTGCCTCGGCCCAGAAGTGTGGGCGCCGATCCTCGGATGCAGTAAGAACTTCTACCGTCGCAGCGCGAGCGAACGACTTCTTACGTGCCTCGGTAACTCGCGCTCGTACACGTTCACCGGGAATCGTGTCAGAGACGAACACCACGCGGCCTTCGTGACGCGCGACGCACACGCCTCCGTGGGCAATGCCGGTCACGTCGAGTTCAATGAGGTCGCCGACTTGCAGCGCGGGTGAAGATGTCATGTCGACTATTCTCGCATCCGACCGGGCAGTCGAACGTGATCGGGCCTGAGCGAAACGCTAGAGATAGCCAAGTTCTTGCATTCGGTCGGAGAGCTCCGAGCGATCTGCAGCCCCGATTTTGCCGCGTGCGGCTGACAGGTGCGATTCGACAGTGCGAATACTGCACTTGAGGTGCTCAGCAATCTCTCGGTTGCTGAGTCCCGTTGATCCAAGTTGCGCAACCGCAATCTCACGTTTAGTGAGTCTGACGCGAGGGGAGGAAGATAGTGAGGAGACTGAGAACCAAGGAGCATACTTCCTGGCTGAAATCTCCAGTGCCTGCAGATGTTCATCGCAGCGCGAAACGCTGCCAATTGCTCGCCTCCGTAGGAAGATGGTGCGGGCACCCTGCAGGGCATACGCGGCAGGAGCCCAAAGTTTCAACTCTTGGAGGCCCGCGGCGGCACGCATCAATGCTGCCGGATTCTGTGATTCAAGCGCGTCGAGATGGGCCTCAGCCATACGAAAGATGGGCAATGGTGTTGCCCCACAGAGTCGCGCGATTTCGTTTGCGGGGGAACTCGTCGGGACTTTGACAGCGTTGAGTGCGCCGCGGAAGTAATCGAATAGCTGGTGCACTGGTTGGCGGTGTTTGACGGGGGTAGCAGTGGGGTCACGCAGTTCCACCCCAATCGCTGAGATGATGCGTTGGAGTCTCAACGGGAGAAAGTGGGGAAGTCGAGTCTCAAACCCGGCCCACTCCTGGGCCGCCTTTGAAATATTTCCCGCAACGAGCGCGGTTGACGCAGCAACGAGGTGTTGTGCCCAGAGCTGGTGAAATGCGGCACCTTGAAAATGCTGCACGGTTCGCTCCAATGCGTCAGTATCGAAGAGGCTTGTGGCCGAAAAGAGCGCTATTATTCCCTCTGCAACCGCGGAAGCCGAATGGAGATCTTGGAGGTCATTGCGATGGTCGAGGGCCAGATCTGAGATTCGCTCGAATCTCGCAGTGCCGTACTTGGCTGTTGTGCCTACTTCTGAATTCGATGTCGTGGCGACGTTCGGCTTTGCAAGTTTGATGCCGAGCCGGATCCCCTCGAGAATCAGTAGCTGTTCGGCAAGCAGACTGACCTCTGCTTGGGGGTGGCTATGCGCGACACTGAGGATTTCGCTCGCGTCTCGATCGAGTGGAACGATATCGTTCCAGCGGGCAAAAAGTAAGGCAGCTCGGTCAAGATCATGGAAGGCCGCGGCAGGTGAGCTTCGGTTGAGCGCAGCGCGCATCTGTGAGCTCGCGGAGACCGAGTGCAGGGCATCGGCTCGAGAATGCAGCACGTGCCGCAGATACTCGACCAGATACTCACGGTTGGGAAGAGGGTTACCGGAGGTAGCTGCCGTCTCGCTGGGTACAGGGCACACTCTGGTTGGAAGCGCCTGCAAGCCTCGGAGACCCTCAACAGGTCCGTTAAGTAGCGCGGCGGCTTGGACACGAGAGAACTCGCCAAAAGCCGCTGAGCTGTTCACGTGGAGGAGGAGGTCCCTGGCTTCTGGGTATCCAAAAGAGATGAGCTCTGATGCGACTTTTCCGGCTAGATTCGCATGCGCATCTATGATGGCAAAGTCTTGCGCTTCGCGTGAGCTTCCTCCGGAACCTCCGCGTTTGAATGTCCAGGCGCAATACGCGGCTTCCCGTTCGGGCAACGCGATACCAAGTGATTCCTGCGCCAGCAAACGCTCGGCCGCAACATGCTGTGCTTGTCGCACAAGAGTCGAATCGGCATGTAATTTGAGTGCGGCTGCGTAGATTTCGGGTACACCAACCATGCGGGTGTCGTGAGGGCTTTCTAAGAGCAGCCCTGCTTCTTGAAGTTGGGAGACTGCGTGCATTCCGACAAGATCTGAGGCGCCGTTCAGCGTCCGTACGTCAAGCTCAGAAAGTACTATCGCTGCAGCGATACTGACGGGTGTGAGGAGATTCTCTGCGGATTGGGATGGGTGGTGGAACATCGGGAGGTGCATGTCGCCAATATTGACGCCGCTGATTCTCGGGTGAGGGTCTATGCGAATTTTGTCGGATTCGGCAAGATTGAGCAGATCGATGAGCCAGCCGGGGCGGCCCCACGAGAGTCTAGTAATCGCTGCAACCATGACCGAATCAACAGGGGTCTTGCGTTCATGCAGTGCAATTGTTCGGGCGTCCTCGAATGCAAGTGGTGCGATCTTGAAGCTCCGTGTGCGGACGAGTGAGTTCGAGGTTGGCTGAGCGTCGGTAGCGAGCTGTATGAGCATGTCATGGTAGCTCTGTGCCGCGTGATCTGTGCTGAGGGTACTGACACAGCGGACGCCCTCGGACGCCTTTTGATCGAGTGCGCGAAGGAGCTCACCGGTAGCAAGCTCAAGACCGTCAAAAAGGAGCACCCCAGCTGCAGGTGCGCCCTCGATCTGTGCGAGAGCGTCTTGATCGCTGTGCCGCACTGGGCTGACCGGCGATAGCCCGAATTCCTTAATGAAAAAGCTGCACACCGCAATTAATGACAACATCTGGAGCCAGGTTGGCATCAAGATTGGTCTTGATGCTGCAGGCCAGATCTGCGCGCCGCTTGTAGGGTGTCAAACCCTTGCGGCTGCTGGGATCACCATTGAGGGAACCCTGGCAGAATTTTCCGGCCACGGGGGAGCAGTGCTCGACCGCACCAATATTTCGTCGACACTGGATCTTCTAGGTCTTGTGGATCTGGGTGTTTTGCTTGACACGATCGCAGTTAGCCTGCTGGCGCCGATTCTCGATAACGTGGTTGGCCCTGTGCTCGATCTTGTGACGGATGACGTGCTTGGCAACGTGCAAACAATTTTGCAAGATGAACTGCTCGCGCCTCTTCTGACTCCGTTGCTCGATGCGCTGCAGCCGCTGCTATCCAAGATCGCCCAGATAACGATCAATGAGCAGCCGACAGAGCTCACACCGATAGCTGGCGTTGGTGACTTGGGCGCAGGTAGCTTTACTGCGCGGGCACTGAGCGTTACCCTGCTGCCTTTGATTCCGAGTAGCCTGCTGAAACTGGAGTTCGCATCGGCGACCGTGCTTGCCGAAGAACCTGTGGCCACGCTCACGGCGACCCCGGCAGCAGTTGCCGAGGGTGAGACGGTAACCCTAGCGGGTACCTTCTTCGCTCCCAATGAGGCAGTGACGTTCACTGTTGATGGGGATGCTTGGACGCCCGCAACTGCAGTTACCACGGATGCGAACGGTGCGTTCAGCGGCGTTGCTTGGACCGTGCCTGCTGGCTACAGTGCTGGCGACACCGTGAGCTTCACCGCGACTGACGTTTCAGGCAGTTTGAGCACCGCGACCGTAACAATTGTCGCGCCAGCTCTGAGTGCAACCGACGCACCGCAGGGCGGCACAGTGAACGTCACCGGCTCGGGCTTTGTCCCGGGCGAGGTCGTCACAATCACCTTGCCGGGAGGTGGAACTGAGGTCGTTAACGCGTCGGATGATGGCACCATCAGCTACGCCTGGCCCGTACCCGAAACACAGGCCATCGGAAACGTAACATTTACTGCATTGGGTGAGAGTGGTCGTACCGCGAGCGCTGACGCAACTATCTCGCGACCAGCAGCGAGCCTCGTGGCATCACCGAACCCCGTTGCACCTGGAGATACGGTCACGTTGACGGGCGGAAACTTTGCGCCCAACGAGACAGTTACGCTAACGCTCCCGGTAGTCTGTGCCATCACTGGAGGCACTCCTGTCGTAGCAGATTCGGCTGGTGCATTCACCGTCACTTGCGCTGTCAACGCAGGTGTGGCTGACGGTACTTCCTTGAATTTTTCAGCCACGGGGAACGGCAGTGGCCGTAGTGCAACCGCTGCTACAGAGGTTGATTCCACTCCTGACGCTGGTGTGAACGCAAATGCTTCGGCTTCTGCGGCAGCCTCTGCTCAGGCGAACGGCAACAATGAGATCGCGGCCCAGGCTGCGGCCCAAGCAGCTGCGATGGCCGACCAGACGTCGACTGCAACTGCAGTGGCTACCGCAAACGCCAATGCTGCTGCTGAAGCAGCAGCGCGCACGAATGTAAGTGCAACTGCTTCAGCCACAGCATCAGCAAATGCAACCTCTGCCGCCGTGGACGCTTTGGAGCATACTTATGCGAGCATGCCTCCTCTCTGTGGGCACTAAGCACCCTGGTTGCGCAGAACGACTGCGCACCCTCGCCCTTACTCGGGCCGTTGCTGTAAGTTGCCGCCTGCAGCGAAGTCCTGATCGATCGATCAGTGAACCACTTGCTGGTCGCAGTCAGGGGCGTCGCAACCTCGAGATATCGCTCCCACGCAGCTGGTAGATGTCGTCTAGTGGTGCTGCATCTACGCCCAACAAGGCGAACAAATCATCAATATCTTTTCGCCAGCGGCTCCCCTCGCGCTCAGGACGATAGGCACCATTCAACCAACGACGAAATGCTGGCCACATCGCGATGTCCGACAAAGCGTACCGGCCCGGCGTCTCGACCAATCCCTTGGACTTCGCCTCCAGAACCCGATCCAACCAATCGCCACAAACGAGGTCGAAACGTAGTTGCGACGAAGGATGTGTATCCGAGACCGCGGGTGCTCCCACGAGATGCTCATCTAGGATGATGGTTTGCATGGCCAGGAATGCTCCACACGCCTGCATCGCTATGTCGCTCGCGCTGAAGGTCGAACTATAGACGTGTTCAGTTGCGAGCGCATCGCATGCAATCTCCTTTCGATAGTTCATCACCGCCTTGTGATAATCCTTCAGCTGATCCTTGATTGGGTCCCATCTCTCTTGAACCATATTGGGGTGAAGCCTGATCGCCCGCTCGTACGTCGCCGCGAGCTCCTCCTTCGTAGCGGTAACGTGTGACATCTCGTGTCCGATCGCCCATCGGACCGCTGCTGCGGTTATGCGCGTCGCGAACAACCGGTCAGTGTTTGTTTCTATCTCTGCGTCTAGTTCGGCGTCTGCGCCCTCGACGTAAGCGAGCGCGATTTGCCTCAGCTTTTGCCCCTCCGTGGCCGTCTGGCCGCCCCAGTAGAGAGACGAGAACATCGGGAACACATTCGCGATACGACGGGCTCGATCAATGAATCCTGTCGTGATCGTTACGTTCGGGTTCTTCCGACCCGGACCGGTCGAGGACGGCATGTCAATCGAGGGTTTTATGCCAACGAATACGCTCTGGGAAGTTCGACGTCCACGATGCCCGGTCGCACTGCTAGGCATCGACCAACCTGACATCCATTGATCGACGGTCTTCGTCGAGGAGCGCTCGTAATCTCCTTCCGCCCCGATGATGACCGCGAGCCTCTCATCCAAGTTCGTCGAAGCCGGAGAGGATCCGATGAATGAGCGGCGCGACTTTTTCAACAGCACCCCAGTGGACTCTGTGAGTTCGTGCTCCTCGAGGTACGGGTACTCTTCTTCCCACTCGGGCATCTGAGGACCTGCCCCGCGCAATTGCGTCTCGGAATCTCGCAATGACTTCCGCTCGGACTTGAGTCGTCGACCTTTCCCCACCTTGCTCCTCGTTTGTACTGTCGACACCCTTACGTCGACTGCGTCTGCCTTTGTAGACCATTCTGCCCCTCAGTATCAGAGCGGAGAGTCGACGATTGAGGCGAGCGATGCACGCGGCAACTTGAACTGGCTATGCGACCAGTGGTAGACCTGGCCTGCGGGTGGTTGTCGGCGGTAGGGACGAGACTGGGATTATGGCCCGTCGACAGCACCTCCCGGACAACCTTGAGCCCGACCAGGTGATCGCCCTGCAGGATGCACTGCTTTCCAACGCCGACCGCCTTCTCCAGGCGGCCGTGGCAATGCTTGAGGGTGATAGCGCGCCACTGGCGAGGTCGCTGGCGATCCTCGGCATGGAGGAGTCGGGCAAGGCGATCGCGCTCCATGAGCGCCGTGTCCTCATGGCATACGCACCAGAGGGCGAGTCGTTCATCGACGATCGGCTCAAGAAGGTCTGGGGTGACCATGGACTCAAGCTCGAGGTCGTGCACAGATTCCTCGTAGATGAGCAGTACTGGTTCGGTGTGGAGCCATCCGACCCGGAGGAGAACGCTCGCGTCCTCGGGGCGATTGAGGAATGGCGGCGGGATTACAACTCGCTGAAGCAGCGCGGGTTCTACGTCGATGTCTCGCCCCAAGGCGATCCGGTCGCACCGGAGGGTGTAGCCGACGTTGACGCCGTACGCGAGGTGATCGGTCACGTCCACCAGATCGGGTGGCAGTTGCGACTCGGCGAGCACATCGAGGGCAAGCGCCAACTGGAGACCACACAGGACGTCCCGCCGGCGACTGAGGCGGAGATCCAAGATATGCGTCAAATCCTGCGCAACACAGATCCCGCGATGGCGGAGCGGATCGTTGATTCCATGCGCGAGGGGAAGAAGGGCATGACGCTCAACAATGCGGCGTACGCGTTCAAGCTGCCGGAGAACCCCTTCACGACAGTTGGCAAGCCGGGGCACGAGGCTGAAGATCGAGAACTCTTGGCCCTTTGGGAACGGGTGCACCCGGCGGAGCCCGACGACGATCAAGAGCAGGTTGCCCCTTCGTGAGCTCACGTCATTGTGCGGTCTGCCACATCGGCGAGCGCCACGTCATAGACGTGGATGGGAAGCGAAGGCGGCGCATCCAGTGCGACGAGTCGTCGCTGCGCCCACGCTCGTGCTTCCCCCTCCGGTCGCCCGGGTTGATTAGGCCGGCAGCCACTGGGACTGACGGTACGACCACGCGAACCAGCGGACAAGGCCGGCGTTCTCAATGTCCGGATGCGAGCCGAGCTGCTCCTGGACCTCGTCGCGAGTGATCTCACCGGCGAAGAAGGCGCGCAAGATCTCGCGCCCTCGCGGATCGCGGAGGGCATGTGCGGGCATCTCTGATCGGCGCGTCGTCACGGGGTTACCGCGCTCATCGAGAGCATCAAGCAGGGTACCGACCTCGGCAGCGAATGCCTCAGCAAACGTCTCGGCTAAGTCCAACTCGAATAGCACGGTTGCGTCTGACGCGAATGCTGACACGGACGCTGCGGCATCTGCCAGCGGTACTGTCGACGCTCGCGCAGCTTCACAAGCTTCAGCCTCTGCAGCTGCGAACGGTGTGACAAATGCCTCGGCAGATGCCTCGACGAATGCAACCGTGAACACCAGGGCAAACGCCACGGCTTCGGCTTCGGCATCCGCTTCGGCTCAGGCCAACGGTAACCAGGAAGCAGCAGCAGTCGCTGCAGCCCGAGCAGCCGCCTACTCGGATGCAAGCTCGATCGCTCAGGCGAATAGCACCGCTTCGGCTGCAGCGACAGCTGACGCCGTGGCAGCAGCAAAGGCGGCAGCTTACGTAGATGTTGACGCAGATGCGTCTACTACCGCCTCGGCAACTGCTCGTCCGAACGCGAACTCCTCGGCTCAGGCCGCGGCAATGTCTACCGCGAACACGGCTGCAACTGCAAGCGCAGCTGCGACCGCTGTTGGCTCGCAGAACGCCGATTCGGATGCAAACGCAGACAACAGCAACGACTTCGATTCGGCTTCGGCTGCAGAAGCTGCTGCGATGAACTCCGCGACAAGCGACTCGAGTGGTACTGCGGGAGCATCAGGTGTGGCATCTCAAGATGCGGCTGCCACGGTGCGTGCGAACGCAAATGCTTCGGCATCGGCAAATGCTTCGGCAAATGCTGACAACCACAGCAACCCTTCGGCTCAGGCAGCAGCTCAGGCAGCGGCCTTCTCGGCAGCAGACAACGACACCAGCGCCGCGGCGACAGCTGACTCGGTGGCGGCGGCTCAGGCTGCAGCGCGTGTGAACGTGCAGGCGACTGCTTCGGCAGATGCTTCACAGAACGCGGGATCCTCGGCCAGAACAGCGGCAACCTCTACAGCAGACACCACTGCTGCGCAGGACGCAAGCACAACGACAGCGGCAGATGTGAACGCAGAAGCCTCTTCGGCAGCTGCAGCTCAGTCCAACGCTTCGACAAATGCCTCACAGAATGCTGCGGCAGATGTGAACGCATCAGCTTCGGCGGCGGCACCAGCTCAGGCTGATAGCAACGCGAATGCCGCAGCAGAAGCTGCAGCAGAAACCTCTGCAATGGCGAACGCGTCTACGACTGCTACTGCAAAGGCCAGCGCTAAGGCAACGGCGAATGCTGAAGCGGCGGCACAGGCAGCTGCAGAGATTGCAGCACGAGCAGACGTGAGAACGGACGCTTCGACGACTGCTTCGCAGGACACCTCAGTCCAGGCCAACGCAGCGGCAAACATTGCTGCGCAGGCAAGCGCCGACCATGCCGCGACAACGCAGGCAGATGCTACTGCTGCGGCAAGCGCATCGGTCACTGCAAATGCTTCGTCGGCTTCCGACGCAGCGGCACGTGTAGCGGCCAACGCAGATTCCACTGCAGACGCCTCAGCGGCGGCCTCGGCCTCAGCAACAGCACAGGCCAATGCGACCCCGCAGGCATCCGCGATTTCGCAAGCGGCTTCGCAGGGTTCTGCGAACGCGAGTGGTGGGCAGAAGCTGGTCAACACGGGTGCAACTATCGGCGGCTTCACCGGTGCTGCGTTAGTGCTGCTGCTCATTGGTTCGATTGTGTTCATCAGCAGTCAGCGCCGTAATTCAATAGTTCAGTAAATCCTGGGGGAAGACACACATGTCTGCTCCGATCCGGCCTCGCTTATGCGGTGCTCGATCGGAGCAGACGCTTCTTCGTTCATCCCTTTTGGCGCTAGTGTTGGCGTATCGAAATTGGCACGATGCGAGATTCTCATCTGGGGCTGAATCACAATTGAGCTACTGGGGGGCAGCTTGACTACGAAACCATCGACCGCCGATGTCGACGAGACTCCGACGGATAATGCCGCTCACCCTTCCCGGCCACGTGGCTGGGTGCGCCTCGTGGCGTTTGTCGCGGTGCTCTTTACGGCCTGGCACGTATTTGCCTCGTTCCTCTGGATCGCGCCATACTCAGAAAACGCCCGAGAAGTCGTGCCGGGTAACATGCTCACCAATTACATGATTCCCTTCTTCGGGCAGTCCTGGAGTGTGTTTGCACCTGAGCCGATTAACGGTGATTACCACTTCAATGTTCGCGCGGTGATTCTGAATGGTGACGGCACAGAAGAGGAAACCGGATGGGTGAGTGCAACTGACGTCGAGCTCTCGATGATCCAGTACAACCTAGTTCCGCCTCGCGCTGGTATCCAGTCAAGTGAGGTCGCCTCAAGTTACAAGGGCATCTTCGATCGGATGGATGAAGTCGACAAAGCCGTGATCGGTGGAGATTTTGCTGTCGACGACTGGGAAGTTGGCTTGCGCGCCGCACTTGAAAACCAGGAAGCAGAGAATACTGACGCTCGCACCGGGAAGATCGACGAACTGATCGCTGAAGAGCACCGCAGTACCGCCTATGCGACGCAGGTTGCTCGTGCGATCTGGGGTGAGGACGTTGCCCAGGTGCAGTACCGCGTGAGTCGACAGAACATTATTCCCTTTGCGCAGCGCCACAACCCTGATGCAGTGCGACCGGATCCGATGGTGGTGCTGCCGGGTTGGCGGGGCCTGGTTATTGAAGAAGGTCAGAACGACGGCAACTTTGCAGATGTTTTTCGAAGCCAGTTTGAAAGGATCGCGCGATGAGCGAGCAAGCGAACACGCCTGTTGCACGTTTCGGCGTATTCGTGGGTAGCCTCATCTCGGCCACCTGGATGGCACTGGTGAACGGCATCGGTAACGCTATCGCCTGGTTTGAGGGCTGGCTGTTCAACGGGAAGAAAGCGCTCTACGGCCTTGCCGTTACACGTATGGTCTTCGGCCTGACCGCACTCGGACTTTTGCTCTCGAACTTCAGCACTCGCCTGTACACGTTTGGCTCAGGTTCGGCCTGGAACGGTGAGATCGCAGAGCCGGTCAGTGATTTTCCAAAGATCTGGATCTTTAGCTCGTTCCATGCCGTTGCGAAGAACGACTTCGGTTTTACATCGCT